>NZ_JAFCUW010000005.1:0-44574 GCF_049896725.1 Massilia sp. PWRC2 | reverse complement strand
GCCACGGCGCCGCTGTAGAGCAGGGCCTGGCCGATGATGCCGCTGTCGATGCTGACCGCGCCGCCCAGGCTGGTGCTGCCGTCATAGGTCTTGCTGGCGGCAAGCGCCACCGTTTTCGGGTTGATCGTCACCGGCGCGGCGGCCAGCGCCGGCAAGGCGTAATTGCTGGCGCGGGCGGTGGCCGAATCGAGCAGGGTGATGGCGCTGATGGTCTTGCCGGCGACGGCCACATTGGCGTCGCTGGCGACGGCGCCGCTGTATGCCAGCAGTTCGCCGGCCACGCCGGTGGTGATGTTCACCGCAGCCGTCAGGCTGCTGCTGCCGTCGTAGGTCTTGCTCGCTGCCAGCGCCACGGTTTTCGCCGTGATGGTCAACGCTGCGTGGGCCGCGTCGAGCGCCGGCAGCTGGTAATTGCTGGCCAGGCCGGTGGCGTCGGCCAGCGTGATCGCGCTGATTGATTTGCCAGCGGTTGCCACATTGGCGTCGCTGGCGAGCGCGCCGCTGTAGGCCAGCGTTTCGCCCACCACGCCGGTGCCGATGCTGACGGCACCGGCGAGCGCCGTGCTGCCATCGTAGACCTTGCCTGCTGCCAGCGTGACCGTGGCGCGGCTGATGTCGGCGCTGTGCACGCCGCCGACCAGGGTGTAGTCGCTGGCGCTGCCACTGCCGTCAGCCAGGCTCAGGCTGCCGATCGCCACCGTCTTGCCGCTGCCGACATTCTTGTCAGCGATAACGCCGCTGCCGCCCAGCACCAGGCTCTGGCCGTTGTACAGATTGCTCATGCTGAACATGGCGGCGCCGGCGGCAGCGCTGCCGTCGTACACGCGGCTGCCGCTCAGGCTGACGGGGCGGGCATCGATGGTCAGCACGCCGTTGACGAAGTCGAAGGCATAGCCCTTCAGTGAGACCAGGTTGCCAGCGCCGATGGTGATGCTGCCGGTGCCGACGTGGCTATCCTGGTTGAGCAAGGTGCTCAGCGCCGGCATGCCGCTAAAGACGCTGCTGGCCTCGTCGCCGGTGAGCAGGCCGGTGACGGTGTACGTGAGCACCGGGTTGAGCGCGCCATACACGCGGCTCTGGCTGGTGGCGGTAAAGCGCAGGGTGGCGACATCGCTGTAGAGCACGCGGTTGTCGGTGCCGGCCATATTGAGGGCACCGGCGTCGCTGAACGTGACGCCCTGGTAACTGTTGGCATGAATCCCGCCCAGCACGGTGGCCACATTGCTGCTCGAGTAAATCAGGTAGCGCCCGCTGCCCACCGTCAGCGGATTGACGCTGACGTCGCTCCAGCCATTGATGAAATTGGCGCCGCTGCCGGCCGCCAGATAGATATTGCCGCTGCCGCTGGTGGCGACGGTACGGCCGTTCTCGAGCACCAGGTCGCCGGCGCTGCGCACGCTGATGGTGGCGCCGCTGGAGGCCAGGTTGCCACCAATGTGCAGGTTGCCACTGGCGTCGTTCACGTCGATGGCGCCCGCGGCGCTGATGACGCCCAGGGTGTCGATCGCATTGCTGCCCGCGAGCAGGACGCTGCCACCGGCGCTGGCGCTAAACTGGGCGGCGTCGATGGCGGAGCCCTGCGTGATGTCGCCGCCGGCGACCAGTGTGGCGCTGCTGGCGGGGCCCGCGTGCAGGCCAATCACCCCGGCCACACTGGCAATGGCCACGCTGTTGCTGTCGCGGTAGCTGATGGCGCCACCGGCATGGATGGCCAGCTGGGCGACGTCGTTGTCGGCATGCGTCAGGGTGACGGCGCCACCGGCAGTAATTGCCAGTTGCGGCGTGACCACGGGACCGCTCTGGCTGAGCGCGCCACTGGCATTGAGCACCAGGCGGCTGCTGGCGGCCGCGCTGCCGATGCTGGCGGCGCCGGCGACGCTGACGGCGACGTTGTCGCCGCTGAGGACCAGGCTGCCGAAACTGTTGCCGGCGTTATTGAGGGCGATGGCGCCGCTGCCGTTGACACTGCTGTGCTCGGCCGTAAAGCTGGCAGTGCCGCCAATGTGAATGGTGCTGCCGGGCGCCTGGCTGATGCCGGTCTGGCCGGCGGCGCCGACGTTGACGGTCGGGCCGCTGGTGCTAATGGCGATGGCGCCGCCAATGCGGTTGCTGGCATCAGCGAGCACGATGGCATCGCCATGCACGGGTGCCTGGCTGTAGCTCTTGTTGGAAGCGAGGCTGACCACCGAGTAATTGCCGCCCTCCTCGATGTTGCCGAGCACGATAACGCCGGACTGGCGCAATTCGGCCACCGTCGGCGTGATGGTGCTGCCGCCGACGATGTTGCCGGCGCTGCCCATGACGAGCGACGCGGCGTTGATATTGAGCGTATCGCGCACCTGCACATCGCTGTTGGCGCGCTGGATGACTGCCTTGCCCGGTGCACTGAGCTGGTAGTTGCCGCCCACCGAGGTGGCGCCCAGCACGCTGTCGATACTGTTGGCGATGCTGACGTCGCCCGCGGCATGGGTGGTTTCCAGCCCCAGGTCGCCGCCCACATCGAGCCCCTGCAACTGGCTGATCAAGCCGCCCGTTTTGAGCAGCAGATTGCCGCTGGTGTGCATGCCGGCGCTGCCGACTGTGCCGATCTCGAGCGCGCCGCCGGTGCTGAGGCGGACATTGCCGCTGTTGCCGGCCAAAACCGGCAAGACGTTGGCGCCATTGGTCAGTACAAAATTGCCACCCGCGCCCAGCAGCTCGAGGCCGGCGGCGCTGATCGGCTGCGACTGGCTAACGCTGCCACTGGTCGACAGGCTCAGCGCGCCGGCCACCTGCAGGCCGCTCACGCCCACCGTGCCAATATCAAAACTGCCACCCGCGAGGCGCACCGCATCGGCGCTGCCGGCCACCGTGAGCACGCTGTTGGCGGCGTGGTCCAGCACGAACGCATGACCGGACAGCTCGAGGCCGCTGGCGGTGAGCTTCTGGCTCTGGGTGACGGTGCCATCGCTGCTCAGGTGGATGTCGCCACTGCTGGCCAGACCGACGCTGCCGTTGACGCTGCCGATGGCGGCGCCACCGTTGACCGTCACGCGCACGTCGCCCGTGTGACCGGCCAGGGTGTCGATGCGGTTGCCGCCATCATTGAGCACGACACTGCCGCCGCCCAGCAGTTCAAGGCCGGCAGCCGTGATCGGCGCCGTCTGGGTGACGGCGGCGCTGCTCGACAAGCTCAGGTTGGCAGAGGTGCTGATGCCATGGCTGGCGCCGACGCTGCCGACGACCAGGCCGCTGTTGTCGAGTACGCTGGCGCTGGCGGTATTGCCCGCCAGGGTGCCGATGGCGTTGCCGCTATCGGTCAGCAGGTAGTGGCCGCTGGCGCCCTGCAGGTCGAGACCGGCAGCGCTGATGGCGGCCGACTGGGTCACGCTGGCATCGGTGCCCAGCACCAGCTTGGCGCTGGTGTGCAAGCCCACCGTGTTGACGGTGCCGATCACAAAGCCGGCGCCGGCGGCGAAGCTGACGTTGCCCGTGTTACCGGCCACGGTGGTGACGCTGTTGGCATGATCGGCCAGCGTAAAGTTGCCGCCCGTGCCCAGCAGTTCGAGGCCGGCCGCATGCAGCGGGCTCGACTGGGTGACGGCGCCGCTGCTCGACAGCGTCAGCGTGCCACTGGTGCGCAAGCCGTTGCTGTCGACCGTGCCGATATTCAGGCCGGCATTGTCGAGCAGGCGCACGCTGCCGGTGTTGCCAGCGAGCGTGCCCACGGCATTGCCGCCATGTTCCAGCGTGTAGTTGCCGCCCACACCCGATAGTTCCAGCCGTGGCGCGGTCAGCGCCTGCGACGCCGTGACGGCGGCGCTGCTATCGAGGCGCACGGCATCGCTCACCTGCAGGCCGCTGCTGGCGCCGACGCTGCCGATGTCAAAGCCGCTGTTCTCCCGCACGGCGACGCTGCCGGTATTGCCGGCCAGGGTAGTGATGGCGTTGGCGCTGTTGGTGAGCACAAAATTGCCGCCCGTGCCCAGCAGCTCGAGGCCGCTGGCAGCGATTTTTTGACTCTGGCTGACGGTGCCGCTGCTGCGCAGGGTGACGTCGCCGGTGGTGGTCAGTCCGGCCGTGTGGACGGTGCCGATGTCGACGCCGCCGCTGGCGCTCAGGGCGACACTGCCGGTATTGCCGGCCACGCTGGCGATGTTGTTGCCGACATCATCGAGGATGAAGGTGCCGCCCGTGCCCAGCAGTTCAAGGGCAGGCGTGGTCAGCAGGCGCGACTGCGTCACCACCGCCGTGCTCGAGAGCGTGGTGACGCCGCTGACAGCCAGGCCAGCGCTGGCGTTGACGACGCCGATCTCGTAGTCGCTGTTGGCCGTCAGGCTGACATTGCCGGTATTGCCGGCCAGGTGATGGAAGGCGTTGTCGCCCAGGTTGAGCAGATGGCTGCCGCCGCCCAGCAGTTCGAGGCCGCTGGCATGCAGCACGCTGGCGCCGTCTTCGCTCAAGGTGGTAGCGTTGGCGGCAGTGAGGGTGATGTTGCCGGTGGTTTCCAGCTGGCCCAGCAGGGTCGAGGCGCCCGGTGCCAGCACGATATTGCCGCTCGACACCGCCGTACCGGCCCCGTTGCGCGAACGCGCCGTGATGCTGCCAACAGTACTGGCCTGGTCTAACACGATGGCAGCGCCGGCATCATTGCGGGTGGCGATGTCGGCCAGGCCCGTCACCGCCAGCTTGCCGCTGGTGCTGACGGCGCCGCTGGCGACCAGCGCCAGGCTGTCGACGCTGGAGGCAGCGAAATCGGCCGCCCCCGTGACATTGGCGCGCACGGCGTGGGCGGTCAAGGCCATGCTGCCGAAGGTGTTGCCGGCATTGAGCAGGCTGATGTCATGACTGCCGGCATTCAGCGTCAGAGTGGCGCTGCCCAGATTCCAGGCGCTGCTGCCCTGCTGGACGATGTCGCCCGTGTTGCGCAGGCTGACGGCCGACGGCGTGCCATGGATGGCAACGGCGCCGAAGTTGTTGCCGGCATTGGCCAGCGTGATCGGGTGGCCGGCGGCGAACACGGTCAATTCGCCCGAGGTAATGGCGGCGCTCTGGCTGATGCCACCACCGCCATTGAGGGTCAGCGGACGGGCGGCGAAACTGAGGGGGCCAGCCAGATCGAGGCTGCCGCTACCGCTGGCGCTGCCGATGGTCAGGCTGGTCAGGGTGCCAATTGGCAGCAGGCTCATTTCCGCCGCCGTCAGGTTCAAGCCGGTGATCGGCGCGCCGCTGCCATTGACGGCGACATTGCGGCCAGCGCTGGCCGGTTGCAGCAGCAGGCTGCCGGCACCGGTGACGGCGCGCGCAAAGTTGATTTCATCGGCGGTCAGATTGATGGCATTGGCGTTGAAACTGACCAGGTTGCCGAAGTTGAGCACGCCGCTGCCGGCATTGAAGGTGAGCGCGCTGCCGCTGGCCGGCTGCACATCGACGAGATTGTTAAAGCTGATGCCGACGCCACCGAGGTTGCCGGTGGTGGTAACGATGCCGGTGTTATAGACCTGCGGCCCGGCGATCGTGAACGCCGGCAGGGTAATGCCCGAGCTGCTGTTGACGGTCAAGCCGGTCAATGCACTTTGCAGCTGGCCGAGACCGGTGACGCTGCCCCCGCCGAGGTTGAGGGTCAAAGTCTTGTTGCTGCCGACTGCCCCCCCGAAGCTGAGCACGCCATTGGCGGTACTCAGGGTCAGGTCATTGTCGACCGCCACCGTGCTGCGGAAGGTGATATCACCGCCGCCACTGTTGATGGTGGAAGCGCCCGCCACTGCCACCGGGCTCTTGAAATCAATGGCGTCGTTGGTGGTCGACAGGTTCACGCCCACGTTGGTCAGGCCGCTGGCAGCCTGGGTGCTGATGGCGTTGAAGGTGGAGGCGGCGTTGGTAAAATTGATGGCGCCACTGCCTTCGGTTTTCAGCTGCAACGGGCCGGAAACGTTCTGGCTCTGCGCCTGGCTGACGCCGTCGACGCTGATGGTGCCGCTGCCGCTGGTCGAGAGCAGCAAGCCGCCCGAAGTCGAGATGCGCTGCAGCTCGTCGCCGGAAATATGCATGCGGCCGGCGACGGCGGCAGGCGTGCCTCCCAGATAAATGTCGTTGTTGTTGACGCCGCTAATCGTCAGCAGGCCGGAGCCGGTCGAGATCGAGCTGCTGCCATTCATTTGCAGGTCGGCCGCCGAGATGCTCAAGGCGTGGTTGGTGACGTTGAGCGAAATGCCGCTTGGCAGAATCAGGGCGCCGCTGCCGTCGCCGGCGGCGCCAGCCGAGAAGGTGACGTCGTTGCCGGCCGTGCGGCTTTGCACCAGGGTGATGTCGTGCTGCGCGGTGTAGCTTTGCAAGCCGCTGGCGTTGATGTTCGGCAGCGACAGATTGTTGCCAGTCACGCCGATGTCGGCCAGTGCGGTGGTCAAACCGAGCTGGCCTCCCAGCACGACATTGCCGCCGCTGCCCGCCTCGATGACCAGGTTATGGGCGCCGTCGATGGTGCTCTTGGCGGTA
Source organism: Massilia sp. PWRC2 (assembly GCF_049896725.1). Lineage (NCBI taxonomy): Bacteria > Pseudomonadati > Pseudomonadota > Betaproteobacteria > Burkholderiales > Oxalobacteraceae > Massilia > Massilia sp. PWRC2. Next base: position 38,100 of record NZ_JAFCUW010000005.1, on the reverse strand, counting down.
TTGAAGGTGATCGAGCCGCCGGTGGTGATGCGGGTGTCGCCGCTCAGGCTGGTCGCGCCCGAGACACTCAGATTACCCGCTCCCTGCGTGCGCAGATTGCCATTGAGGGTGATGTCGCCGCCCGCATTGAGGCCGGCCGCGTAAGTCTGGTTACCGCTGGTGGTGACCGCGGGCAAGGTAATGCTGGCGGCGCTGACATCAAACGAGGTCAGCGGTGTGACGGCGCCGATGGCGCTGCCAAATACCACGGTGCTGCTGCCGGCGCTGACGGCCAGCGCTGCGGCGCCATTGATGGCGCCAGTGAAAGCGAGCGGCGCATTGTTGCTGTTGATGGCAGCCGCACCACCGTCGAGGTTGAGGGCAGCGCCAAAGCTGATGCCATTACGGGCGTTAAAGCTCAGCGCGCCGGTGGCTGGTCCGTGCAAAGTGACGGCGCTGGCGAAGGTGGAGCCGACGCTGCCGTTGCCGACGCTGACATCGCCGCCGAAGGCCAGCGCTCCCTGCGCGCGGATGCCCGAGGCGGTGGCCACGGTGGCGGCAAAACTGGTGGCACCGCTCGAGAGCAGGTCGAGTGCATAGCCGGCGCCGCTGCCGACCGGCGTGGCGGCGCCGAGCGCCGCGCCAAAGCTGGTGGCGCCGCTGCCGGCATTGACGACCAGGTTGTAGGCGCCGTTCAGGCCGCCCTGCACATTGATGTCGCTGTCGTGCGAATTGATGGCGACGGCGCCACCGGTGAGGACGACGGCACCGCGGAAGGTCAGGCCGCGATAGCCCGACAGGGTGCTGGTGGCGCCGCTGCGGCCCACCGTCAGGGTACCAGTGCCAAAGTCGGAACCGAAGCCGCTACTGACGTCGCCGCTGGCGAAGCTGGCATCGTTTTGCAGCACCAGGTTGCCGCCACCCGAAGCGAGCAGCCCCGAGTTGGCCGACAGGGCGGCAGCGAAAGTGGTCACGCCGCTGCCAGCGAGCGTGACGGCGGCGCCAACGCCACTGCCGATATTGCTGACGGTCTTGCTGAAATTGACGGCGCCACTGCCGCCATTGACGGTCAGGTTTTGCGCGCCGCTGACGGTGTCGGCAAAGTTGATGATGCCATCGTGGCTGGCGATGCGGGCCGGCCCGGTGGCCAGGGTGAGCGGGCTGTTGAAATCGATCTGGCCGGTACTGCTGGTGTTGCCGACATTGCCGTTGACGGTGATGCCACCGGCCGCCGTGAACTGCATCGGACCGGACACCGCGAACCCCGCCTGCGGCAGCGCCAGGGTATAGGCATTGACCGTCAGGCCGGTCAGCGCCGCATCGAGATACTCGAGACCGCTGACACTGCCAGCATTACCGGCCGGCGTGGCCAGGGCGTTGACGGTCAGCGCATGGGCGCCGTCGACGCCGGCGCCGAACGCGGTCAAGCTGCCATTCGAGCGCACCGTGGTATCGCCCGTCAGGCTCAGGCCGCCATTGAAGGCGACGCCATCGTAGCCGCTGAAGGTGATGCCGCCCATGGTGGCGCGGCCGGCCAGGGTGCTGCCACTGCTGCCGTCACCCAGGCTGACGTCGCCGGCAAAACTGCTGGCCCCGTTCAGGTTGATGCCGCTGTTGGTTTCCAGGGTGCTGCCAAAATGGACGGCGGCGGCGTTGATGTCGAGCGCGGCGCCGCTGGTCGTGCCGAGCCGGGCGATATGACCGACGGCGCCATTGAAGGCGACGCTGCCGCTGCCAGCGTTGGCGCTGAGCTTGTAGCTGCCGTTGACGATGCCGCCAAAGACGATGTCGGAATTGACCGTGTTGATGGTCGAGGCGGCCGCCAGGGTCAGCGGGCTGTTAAACGTGATCGCCCCCGGCGCCGTACTGGCCAGGGTGCCGCCGACGGTGATGCTGGTGGCGTTGTAGGTTTGCGGGCCGGCGATACTGAAACTGCCCGGCACGATGATGGTGCCGGCAGTGGCATTCAGGCTGCTGATGTCGGCGCCGATATTGCTGATGCCGATGATGTTTTGCGCGCCGGCGTCGAGCGTGAGCGCATACGGGCCGCTGACCGCACCGGCGAGCGTGATGGTGCTGTCGTGCGAAGTGATGGTGCTGGCGCCCGATTGCAGCTGCAGGCCGCCATTGAAGGACAGGTTGTTGTAGCCGCTGATGTTCATGCCACCGAGTTTGCCGAGGGTGACGGCGCCGCCAAAGATCGACGCCTGGGCGCCATGGCCCAGGATGACATTGTCCTGCAACACCAGCGGGCCGGCCACGCTGATGCCGTCGTTGGTCGAGAGCGTCTTGTGGAAGGTGGTGGCGCCGCTGCCCTGCAGCAGCAAGGTGGTGGTGCCGGCAGCGCCGACATTGCTGACGGTATCGTAAAAATCGACCGCGCCGCGCGTGTTGATGCCCAGCGTGTAACCAGCGCCGGCCACCGTGCTGTTAAAAATCACCGGCGTCGAGGTACCGGCGCTGGTGTTATTGATCTGCATGGCCGCGCCCAGCGTCACCGGGCTGTTAAAGGTGATGGCGCCGGCGGCGGTGCTGGTCATCGAGCCCGACAGGGTGATGCCGCCATCGCTGGTGTAGGTCTGGGCGCCGGCGATGCTGACCGTGTTGGGCACGCTCAGGGCGGTATGCGAGTTCACTTCCAGCGCCGCGCTGCTGGCCGAGACGCGCAGCAGCTGCGAGACGGCGCCGCCGGTCGAGGTCAGCGACACTTTATGGGCGCCGATGCTGATGACGGAACTCGATGAGACGGCATAATCGCCGGCGCCGGTGTAGACCAAGTCGCCGCCGGTGAAGTTGGCGGCCACATTGTCGATGTAATTGTTGGGACCGTTCAGGCTGGCCGAACCGGTACCCGACAGCAGGATGCCGTTGCCGCTCAGGGGCGCCGACTGGGTGATGGCGCTACCGGCAGTGATGGTCAACAGGCCGGTGACGGGATCGACCGCTGCGCCGGCGATGTCGATGGCGTTCTTGTCGGTGATCTTGACGTTGTTACCGGCGACGACGGTGACGGCGCCGAAGTCGTTGTCAGCGTAGACCAGGCTGATGTCGTAGCGGGCGGTCGGGCTGGCCGAATTGCGCGCCGTCAGCGTGGTGACGCCGGGCACGCGCCAGCCGATGCCGGCGTCATCGATGCTCTTGTTGGCGACGATGGTGGCGTTTTGCGCGCTGATGGTCAGGCGGCCGATCTGGTTGTCCGGCTGGGTCAGCAGCACGTCGCCGCTGGCATTGAGGGTGACGGGGGTATAGACGGTGTCGACGCCGGCACCGCTCAGTTGCAGGCGCCACGGGCTGGCCTGGGTGATGTTGCCGGTGGCAGCGATCGCTGCCGATTCGGCATAGCTGGCGCCATCGGCCACGCCCAGCAGCGACAGGGCGCCGAAGGTATTGCCGGCGTTGCGCAGGTTGATCAGGTAGTTGTGGTTGTGACCGGCGGCGATCGACAGCGCGGTGGTGCCGGTGGTGTGCCAGTCGCCGGCGCTGCTGCCATCCTGGACGATGTTGGCGTTTTCGCGCAGCGCCACGTTGGCGCCGCTGATGGCTACATTGCCGAGCACGTTATCAAAGCCGCCCAGGCGCACATCCTTGGCGTTCTCGGCAACCAGCTTGACGGTGGCGCCCGGCAGGTTCCACAGGCTGCCCTGTTCGATCGCATCGTTTTCCGTCAGCGCCAGCGAAGCGGGCGTGCCATTGCTGGAATTGACTGCCACCAGGCCAAGCACATTGCTGTTGGTCAGGATGATGCGGTTGGTGCGGGCGTCCAGCGTCACCGGCGCGCTGCCCAGCAGCCAGGCCGAGGCCTGGGTCAGGTCGGCATTGTCGGTCAATAGCACGCTGCTCAAGGTGCCGGCGGCGCCGCTGGTGGACAGATTGAGGGCACCCAGCTTGTTGCTGAGGTTGGCGAAGCTGATTGACTTGCCGGTCGGGTTGACCACGTTCAGGCTGGTGATGCCGCTGGTGTTCCAGCCGATGTCGCCGGCGCTGTTCCATGGCCCGAGGGCGGCGCCGTCGGTGATGCTGCCCGCCTCGGTGATGCTGACGGCGGCCGCGCGCACGTACAGGTCGCCCAGCAGGTTGGCCGGATTGGCCAGGGTGATGTTGCCGGCGCCGGAGACGCCGCTGCTGTCAAAGGCCAGCAGCTTGACACTGTTGCCAGCGAGGTTGCCGGCCGACCAGGCGCCGGCGGCGCCAACGTCGCTGATGGCGTCGCCACTGCCATTGGCCCTGGCGTACACGATCACGCTGCTCGGCAGGCTGTTGGTCAGGCCGGAGGCAGCGAGCACCTGCAGGGGACCGAAACTGTTGCCCACATTGTTCAGGATGACCGAATAGGCGCCGCCGTCGACGGTGGTGGCGCCATGCACGGTCCAGGCGCTGCCCTGGCTCATGCCGTAGTAGCTGTCCGCCGTTTCGCGCACGGTGACGGCGCCGAAGCTGGTGGCGCCGGCGTTGTACTGGGTAATGGTGAGGTCGCCGAACACATTGCCGACCTGGTCGAGGGCAATCGCCTGCTCGTTCGAGGTGGCGATGGTCACCGCGCGGCGGGTCGAGGCGTTGCCGCCATTGGTACCGTTAAAGTTCCAGGGCGCTGCCTGGGTGACGGCGTCGTTTTCGCGGATGCTGACGTCACCGGCGTTGCTGATCGCCAGGTTGCCCAGCACGTTGCCGCTCTGCGGCAGGTTGATGCCGTTATAGAAATTGCCGAAGGTGGTGGTGCTGGCAGGGTCGGCCAGCACGGCGGTCGCTGGCAACTGGGTCAAACTGCCGCCAAAGCCCGAGGACAGCGACACCGTGCCGGTGGCATTGACGTTGCCGAGCACCACATTATTGCGGGGATTGAGCGTGAAATTGCGGCCCGCCAGCAAGGTCACCGTTTGCCAGGCATTTTGACCGTTGTCGAGAATCACATCGCTGCCGGCCGGCACGCTGAAACTGGCCACCCCGCTGCCGGCGCTGCCGATGTTCATGTAATAGCCGGTGTTGTTGCCGATCGAACTGTCGCTGATGCTGCCACCGGCCGTCACCGTGAAGTTGCGGCTGACGTTGAAGTAAGACTGGTTCGAATACAGGTCGATTGTGTTGACGTCGACGATGCTGACGTCGCGCGCGCGGTTAATTTCGATGTGATTGAAATCGTTGCCGGCATTGGTGAGGGTGATGTCGCCGCCGGCCGAGGTGCCGAAGGTGCTCTGGCCCTTGGCGTCGGCGCTGTTGTTGACCACCAGCGCCCCGCTCTGGCTGATGCTGCCCTGCGGCACTTGCACCAGCAGATTGCCGTTGACGGTCAGCGCCGGCAGCGTCAGCGAGCTCGCATTGTCGTAATAAAAGACGACGTTGTTCAAGCCATTGGTCAAGCCGGTGATCAAGCCCGCTGCCGCACTGGTGTTGCGCAACGAGACATCGCGGAAGCTGCCGGCGCCGCTGGTGGCGGTGGTGACGGTGCCTGAGAAACTGTTGGCGGGACCCTGGTAGCCGTTGTTGCTGATGTAGGTGTCGAGGTTGGGGCCGAGCAGCAGGTCGCTGTTGGCGGCCGTCACCGTGAAGGTGGCGGTGCCGCCGACCGACAGCGGGGCGACATCTTCATTGTTGCGGTAACTGGCAATGCTGCCGCCGGCGGTGACCGCCAGGTTGCCGGCAATGGTGCTGCGGTAAGTGGCGTCATCGCGACCGAACATGATGGCGTTGCTGTCGACCAGGGTGGCATTTTTAGCCGAGACTATCTGCACGCGGTTGAAATTATTGCCTGCCGAGTCGAGCGTGATGTCGTTGCCGGCGCCGGCGGTGAGCTGGGTATAGCTGCCGACAATAATATTATTGCTGCCAGCAATGGCGCCAACCGTATTGACCGTCAGGTTGCCATCGATGGCGAGGCTGCCGCCGGTGCCGAGAGCGACCGCGCCCTGGCCGCTCAAACTCAGGCTGCCGTGGATGGTGGCGCTGGCCACGCTGATGGCGCCCTTGCCGCTGACGTTGGCGCTGCCGCTGCTGGTGGTGACGTCGCCGAGGCTGATGGCGCCGGACGTGCTGCTGGTCATGTTCAAGTCGTTACCGACCACCATGCTACCGGTACTGATGGCGTTGGCGGCACTGACCGTCAAACCCTTGTTGATGTTGGCGCTGGCAATCGTCAGGGCATTGGCATCGGTGATGATGGCGTAGCCACCCGTGTTGAGCTGGCCGCCGCTGTTGATACTGAGGGTGACGGCGCCCTGGAAATCATTGCCGGCATTGCCCAGATTGATGTAGGGATCGCTGTTGCTAAAGCCCCCGCTGACGGCAGTGAACGAGGCGGCGCCGTCGACCAGCAGGGCGGCGCTGTTGGCGATCGGGCCGCGGGTGGCCACCGTCAGCGAACCGGCGGTGTGGCCGCTGATGAGCAGCGCATTGTTGTCGGCAATGCTGACATTGCCGGCAACCACGTTGATCGTATTGAAGTCGCTGGTGCTGCGGTTGATGGTGACATCGCCCGTGCCCACATTGATGGTGGTGAGGTCCTGGGCGACGACGTTACCGAACAGGTTGACGATATCGCGCGGCTGGCTCGAGGTGATCGTCATGTTGCCGCTGATGGTGGTGCCACCGAGGTCGATGCGCCCGCTGGCGGCGGAACCGCTGCTGCCGTGGTGGGCAATGACATAGCTGCCGGCGGTGACCTGGCCGGCGCTGATGGCGCCCGACACGCCGCCGCTGTCCATGCTGATCGACACGGCGCCGCCGCGCGCATCGATCAAGCCGTAGTTGGTAAAGCTGGCCGGACTGCTGTCACGCAGTGCGCCGTTGGCGCCGCTGTCGTTGACGGTGAAGGTGATGGCGCCGCCATCGGAAATCACCGAGCCGTTGAGGGTGATGCTGTGGCCGGCGTTAAACACCAGCTCGCCGCCAGTGCCGCTCGGGTTGTCCGAGACAATCGACGCGTTCACGACGATATCGTTATTCGCCTGCAGCACGACCTTGGTGCCAAGGTTGGTTTGCGCGGTGATGGTCGCTGGCGTGATGGTGCTGTCGGCGCCCGGATTGTCCGTAAATTCGTTGACGTCGGCGAGCGCGGCGGGGGCGCCGCTGGCCGCATCGATGGTCAGGTTCAAGGGGTCGAGCAGCAGGCTGCCGGCCTTGCCGCCCTTGCCGGCCGCCGCGCTGGCGTCGACCGTGCCGGCGAACAGCAAATTGCCCTTGCCCGACACTTCGACCTGGCCGCCGTCACCACCGCCGGCGCCGCCGCGGGCGGCAATGCTGCCGTGGAAAGCGCTCTGGCCATCGGCCCACACCACCACCGTGCCGCCGGCGCCGACTTCGGTGGCGCTGGCATCGATACTGGCGTGGCTGCCGACGCTGACCTGGCTGGCGTTGGCGATGCCCGCGTCGGCGCCATGCAGGCCACCGCCCACGCGCACGGCGCCGCCGCCGCTGGCGCCGCTGGCGTCGAGCGCGCTGTCGCCGAACAGGCCGACCCGATCGGCGCTCAGGCTGATGCTGCCACCCTTGCCGCGGCGGCTGGAACTGCGCAGCTGGGTCGCGCCCAGCAGCGCCACCGTTGGCCGGTCATTCGGTGCCGGCGGCAGACCGGGCGCCTGGCCGCCGCCGGCGACGCTGATGGCGCCGCCGCCGGCGTCACCGCTGACGGTGAGGCTGGCATCCTGCAGGGTGACGTTGTGGCCGGCTGTGACGGCCACGCTGCCGCCCTGCCCGCTGCCGCCGTCGGCTGCTACGCTGCCGCTGACGCTGACGTCGCCGCTCGCTTGCAGCGCCACCGTGCCGCCGCCGGCGCCGGTGCCGCTAACGTCGATGCTGGCGCCCGCCGTCTGCACGATGCCCTGCGCGTGCAGGGCGATGCTGCCGCCGGCGCCGGCGGGCAGCGCCGCCGCCGCGCCAGCGGCGCTGATGCTGCCACTGTTGACGATGGCAGGCGCAGTCAGACTGATGCTGCCGGCGGGACTGCCGTCGGCGCCACCGTTGGCACTGATGACGCCGCTATTTTCAATTCTGTCACCCGCTTCGAGCACGATCCGTCCGCCCTTCATCGCCAGGCCGGTCGCTTCCAGGCGCCCCGTGTTTTTTACCACCGCACCCTGCAGGCGGTCGAGCGAGCGCGCCGACAGCACGATATAGCCACCGGGCGCCAGCACGGCGCCGCGGTTTTCCACCAGGCCGCGAATGGCCGAAGCGGTCACGCTGATGCCGGCCAGCGAGCCGCTGCCTTCGATGTTGAGGGTGAAGGTTTCGCCTGCGGCCATGGCCACGCTGCCCAAACGGGCGATGATCACGCCTTCGTTCCGCACTTCCGCTGCCAGCAGGGCGATGTAGCCGCCCAGCGCCGCGCGCAGCGTGCCTTCGTTGACGACGCTGCCGCCGGCGCCGTTGCGGGTGAAGGTGGTCTTGCCGGCCATGAAGTCGGCGTCGCTGATGGTGTGGGTGGTGGCGGTCAGCGCGCCCACATCGACCGAGGCCGTCTTGCCGAAGTAGACACCATTCGGATTGCTCAGGAACACCTGGCCATTCGCCGTGATCTTGCCCATGATCTGGCTAGGATTACTGTCGAGCACACGGTTGAGGGTGGCGGAATTGCTGCCCGGCTGATTAAAATTGACCTGCGCCGCACTGCCAAGATTGAATGTTTCCCAACTGATCGACGCACGCTGGGTGGTTTGATTGATATTGAGCACCGCACTGGCCGGATCGGCCGACGCCACGATCGCCGCCGTACCGGCCGTCACCAAGCCGCCGGTTGGCAGCTGCTGCGGCAGCGGCGGCCCGGCCTGCGCCGGCGGCAGCAGGGCGGCCGTCGCCATCAACGGCGCCACCAGCGCAAGCGCACTGGCGCTGCGTTTGCCGCGCGCCCTGGCTTTTTCCGAGACCGCCACCCACGCCTGCACGGTTTCGTTCCAGACCAGACGGAAAATACGGTTCATGCTTGCGTGTGCGCTCATCAGTGGCTTTCGGTATTCTTGGGAAGATGGAAACGGCTTCCGGCCCGGCCATGTAACAATTGACTCGTTCAATGGTGGAGGTTGCCACTGTGCAATGTAGACCAATAGTTGCCACACGACACCACGTAAAACACGGGAGGCGTGCACTGCCAGACTGTGCAGTGCTGTGTGAAGACGTCGATAAACGTGCGCAACTGCGCCGCCGGCAGCCGCTCACATTGTCAAACGCTCACACCGGCCGATGGCGCGGTGCAGAACCAGGCGGGGGCGGGGGCGGGGGCGGAAAACGTTACGCCAGCATGCTGCGCAGCTGGGCCCGTGAATTGACACTGAGCTTGAGATAAATACTGCGCACGTGGGTGTCGGCGGTGTTGGCGCTAAAACCGAGTTTGGCGGCGATTTCCTTGTTGCCGTAGCCACGCGCCAGCAGGCGCAGCACATCGGTTTCACGCTCGGTCAGCTTTTCGAGCAGCTTGTCGGCCAGCTTCAGGCGGCCGTCTGCGGCGGCGCTGGCCGCAGCGGCGGCGGCCAGCCCCTGCTGCTGAAATTCGAGCAGCAGCAGGCGCGCGATGGCGGGGGTGATGGGCGAGCCGCCGGCCAGCACTTGCCCGACCGTGCGCACCAGATCGGCATCCATGGTGGCCTTGACGATGTAACCGGCGGCGCCAGCGCGGATCGCCGCCAGCGCAACGGCCGGCTCCTCGACGGCGGTGATCACCAGGATCGGCGTGCCTGGCATGCTGTCGGCCACCGCGCCGATGACGTCGACGCCGCTACCATCGGGCAGGTTGAGGTCGACGATGGCCAGCCGCAGTGGCGCCAGCGCGCCGCCCTCGAGTGCCGCCCGCGCCTGCGCGCAGGTCGCTGCATGGTGCAGGCGGGCGGCCGGAAAGTGCGCCTGCAAGGCGTGCAGCACCCAGGCGGCGAAATGGGCGTCATCTTCCACCAGCAAGAGGTGGGGCGGGGCTTGTGGCATAGTCTGGGGTTGTCAGAGCAAAATTGAACAGCTGGATGACGAACTTATAACAGGCCCGGCATGTCATTGCAAGAAACCTCCCGCCCGGCGCCCCTGCCCTTGCCTGCCGCAACGACTGGCGCCGGCGCCACAGCACGACGCGGCTGGATTGCCGCGCTGGTGCTTCTGCTGCTGCTGCTGCTGGCCGCGCTGGCGGCGCTGGTCGACAGCTACGAGATCGGCGGGCCGGCCGCTTACGCCAATGGCATCGGCGGCAGCGCCAGCGTGGTGCGCGCGGCGCGCTGGTTCGATGCGGGCGCTGACGGCGCCGCCGGCAGCGTTGCCATCACGCCGCCCGACGCCACCGTCATGGCGCAGCGCGGCCTCGCCGTGGCGCTGCCGCACCTGCTGGCCAAGACGCTGGCGCAGCCGACCATCAACTGGTACCGCATGACGGTGCAGATCGCCGCGCCGGTGCCAGGCGCGGTGGCGGCCGCTGCCTGCGTGCCGCGCTGGTCGTCGAGCGCCTCGGTGTGGATCGATGGCAAGCAGCTGATCGCCACCGCCGGTGGCGGCAACGTCATGAACGACTGGAGCCGGCCGCAATTCATCGCCCTGCCACCGGACCTGGCAGCCGGCCCGCACCAGCTCGACGTGCGCCTGCGCGCGCTGCCGGCGCTGGCGCCCGGCCTGTCTGAAATCTGGATCGGCGATGGCCCCCTGATCCGCACGGCGTGCGCCACCCTGGCCGAGCAGCGCGAAGCGCGCATCCTCGGTTCGGGCCTGTTGATCGGCATGATGGGGCTGGCCGGTGTGCTGACGGCGCTGCTGTTTGGCGATGCCGCCGCCGCCTGCTTCGCCCTGATGGCGATGCTGTGGGTGGCCCAGCTGGCGCTCTCGCGCGGGCTGTCACTGGGCCTGGGCGAGCAACACTGGACGCTGCTGTTCATCGCCAGCCGTACCGCCTTCGTGCCGCCGATGATGCTGTTTTGCCTGCGCATCGCCCAGCTGCGCCGGCCCCGCCTCGAGCGCACCATCGTGCTCGGCTATGGCGCCGCGCTGGCGCTGTTGCTGGCACTGGCGCCGCAACAGTGGGCGCGCTGGCTGACCATGGTGGCGCTGCTGCTGATCCTGGCGCTGCCGTATTTCCTCGCCCAGCTGGTGCGCCATGCGCTGCGCACACCCACCATTTCCGGCGCCGTGCTGGCCGCCGCCATCGTCTTCGTGATGGTGTCGAATGTGCTCGACATCATGCGCTGGGCCGGCGCCGCCCCGTACAGCAGCGGCTCGCTATCGATCCTGTCGATGCCGATGCTGTCGCTGGCCTTCGGCGCGCTGCTGTTCGAGCGCCTGGTGGGCTACGCCCGCAGCGAGATGGTGGCCGCCGAAACGCTGCGGCTCACGGTAGCGCACCAGGCCGAGCGCATCGCCGCCGACTTCGCCGTATTAAAAGCCCAGGGCGAGCGCCTGGTGGTGCTGGAAGAACGCCGCCGCATCGCCCGCGACATGCACGACGGCGTCGGCTCGCACCTGGTGTCGGTCAGCGCCCTGCTCAAAAGCGGGCGGGCGATGGGCCAGAGTCACATCGCCGGGCTGGTCGACGGCGCCCTGCACGAACTGCGCGGCGTGCTCGACGTGCTGTCGGCCGAACCGGCCATCGATGGCGATGACGACCCTGTCTCCACCCTGCTGGGCTCGCTGCGCTGGCGCGTCGCCCCGGTGCTTGAATCGCAGGGCATCGAGCTGGAATGGCAGGCCGACAGCCTGCCCGCCGATTTCCTGCCCGGCGATGCTGCCCGCCTGCACCTGCTGCGCCTGCTGCAAGAAGGATTTACCAATATCGTCAAGCACGCCGGCGCCAGCAAGGTGCGTTTTCGCTCGGCCATCGAGGACGGCGTGGTGGTCATCGAACTGTGCGACAACGGCTGCGGCATGGCGGCGGCGGACGATGCCGCGCTGCCCTGCGCCCGCGGGCTGGGCCTGGGCGGCATGCGCCAGCGCGCCGCGCTGATGCGTGCCAGCTTCGAGCTGCGCGCCTGCGCGCCGGGCACGGGGATTTATTTGCGCTTTGCCGGCTTGCCGCCAGTTGCGCCGTAGTGGTGGCTGACCTGGGTGGCCCTCAGGTAGCGCTCAGGTATCCATCAGGCATCGCTCTGCGGCAGGGGAAACTCGAAACAGATCGACTGCACGGTCAGGCTGGGGTTCGCCGCCGTGTCCCAGCGCTTGCTGTAATCGGGCTGGTCGTTCAGTCCTTCGACCATCACCGTCATTTCCGACACATGGCCACCGCGGAACATGTCGAGCAGGGCGGCGTAGCGCTCGGGCGACTGGTGGACGTCGATGGCACAGCGCGCCTGCTTGGCGTCGCCGACGTAGCGCAACCACCCCGGCGGATGATTGGTGCCGCTGTGGCGGAAAATTTTCATGCTCCAGGCCACATTGTTGAGCAATCTCGACGCCGAGGTATAAATGCGCGGCCCGCCCGTCAGCTGCAACTGCAGGGAAATCACCGGCTCGCTCTCAGCAGCACCATCCTGGCGCAACACCTGGACGCTCGACCGGCTCTCGAAAATCAGTTCCACAGTCATGGCATCCCCTGGTTAAACCTGCATCATGGTAGCGCGCTACCGGCCCGCGCACGCTATGTTTCACACGCGATTGCATTAAAACGGCAGTGCTGCCTGCAGCCACAGGCGATTACGTTCGAGCGAACCGTCCTGGTCACGGCCGGCCGCGGTGGGATTCGGGTTGCTGCCCAGGCGGCGCGCCAGGGTGGCCTTGACGTTATAGCCGCGTTCGCTGTACCAGGCCAGCGCCAGGCCGGCGCCCTTCAGGCTAAAGCCGTTCGGCAGCGCCGCGCCGGCAATCGCATTGTCGTGATTAACGCGCACCACGCCGTAGTCGAAAAATCCGCTCAGGCGCCAGTTGGCGGGCAGTCGCAGGCGCGCTTCGAGGTTGACCAGGGCGCCGTCGGCGCCGCCACCTTCGTTGCCGGGGTAGGCGCGCACGCCGCTGGCGCCGCCCAGATAAAACTTTTCCGATGAATCGAGGTTGCGGTTGCTCGACTGCCCGGACACGGCGCCATACAGCCCCAGCGCCGGACTGAGCACCTGTTCGCGGGCGACGGCAAAACGGATCTTGCGGTAGGCGCCGGCGCTGCGCGTGCTGGCGGCGTCGGCCCGTTCATTGGGCGAACCGGCCAGGTCGATGTCGCCCATCGCCAGTACCAGGCTGGCGCTGCTGGCACCACCACCGCCCCAGTTATCGAACAGATTGCCATTCAAGGCGGCGCTGGCGCTGTTGCTGCGGTAGCGGGTGGCGATGACGCCGGCGGAGCGGTTATCGAAGCGCTTGTGGTCGGCGTTCACGCCCAGGTACAGATTGCGCAGGCGCGCGCGCAGCAGCGGATAGCTCGCTTCGATGCCAACGCTGGCCGAATTGCCGCTGGCCTGCAAACTGGCAAAGCTGGCGCCCACCAGCCGGTAGCTCAGATAGGACGCCGAGGCGCCGGCGCGCCAGCCGGCCGCGCCCAGCGGCGCCAGCAGGCCAACGCGCAGGTAGTCGCTGCCTTGGCTATGGAGCAGGTTCAGCGCGGCGAGCTCGCCCTGGCCCAGCGCGCTGTTGATGGACAGATTGGCGGCCAGCCGCGCCGGGCCGGTCGAGCGCGCGCCACTGTTGTCGACGCTGGCGTCGCCGCTGAACAGGGCACCCTCGGTGAGGGTGAGCAGCAGGTCGGTTTCGGCCTGCTGTTCGCCTTCAGCGAGCGCAGCGACGACGCCGACGGCGGGCAAGTCTTCGATCAATAGCAGGGCGCGGTCGAGGCGCTCGCCCTGCAGCGGCTGGCCGCTGGCCTGCGCCGCCGCCACCATGGCGGCGATGCGGGCCGGCGTGGCGCGCTGGCCGCCGCCCTGCTGGCGCAGCTTGCCGAACACCGCTTCGACCACTTGCACGGTGAGCACGCCGCCATCGATATCCTGCTGTGGCAGATAGGCGCGCACCACCCAGCCCTGCTGGCGGTAAGCGCTGGCGACGGCGATGGCGACGTTTTGCAGCTGGGCGAAATCGAGCGGCTGCCCCAGGTACGGTGCTACCACCGGCGCCAGCGTGGCGTCGCTGAGCAAGCTATTGCCGACGAAACGCACCGCGCTCAAGGTGACGGTGGCGCCGCCCAGCGAACGCAAGGGCTGCGGCAGGGCCAGCGGCGGCGCCGCTTTCGGCGGCAGCAGCGGACGGCGTTCCTGCTCGAGCTGCTGGCGCAGGGCGCCGGCATCGGGCACGCTTTGCGCGCTGGCACTGGCAGCAACGCCGGCGAGCATGCTGGCGGCAAGCAGGTATTGAAGCGGGTTACGGACACGGGCACGGGCAACGGACATGGTGGCGGGACTCGGTAAGAACAGGTGAGGGACAGCGCCGGGACTGCGCAGCGACAGCCGGCAAAGGCCGCCATTACAACACAGTCATTGGTATGGAGCAATTTATCGGTGGGCGCGATTGGCGTCGCCAAATGCGCGCGCATCCACTACAGTATCGGCTGCACCGATGAATCGACAAGGAAACCGCAGATGACCCCATCGACCCAGGCAATGCCGCGCTACCAGAGCGGCTTTGGCAATGAATTTGCCAGCGAGGCCTTAGCAGGCGCCCTGCCCGCCCAGCAAAATTCACCGCAGCGGGTGGCCTATGGCCTGTACGCCGAGCAGCTTTCCGGCACCGCTTTTACGGCGCCGCGCAGCCACAACCGGCGCAGCTGGCTGTACCGCATCCGCCCGGCGGCCGTCCACCGGCCATTCGTGCGCATCGACGACGGCGCCATCGTCAGCAATTTCGAGCAAGCGGCCGCCTCGCCCAACCAGCTGCGCTGGGACCGGCTGCCCCTGCCGGCGGCGCCCACCGATTTTATCGATGGCTGGGTCACCATGGCGGGCAATGGCGCGCCGCAAGCGCAATGCGGCAATGCCTTTCACCTGTATGCCTGTAACCGCGACATGGCGGGCCGCTATTTTTACAACGCCGATGGCGAACTGTTGATCGTGCCGCAGGAAGGCCGGCTGCACATCGCCACCGAACTGGGCCACATCGAGCTGGCGCCGCTGGAAATTGCCGTGATCCCCCGCGGGGTGCGCTTCCAGGTCACGCTGCCCGATGGCGTCGCCCGTGGTTATGTGTGCGAAAACTATGGCGCCCTGCTGCGCCTGCCAGACCTGGGCGTGATCGGCTCGAACGGCCTGGCCAATCCGCGCGACTTTCTCACGCCCCATGCGGCCTATGAAGATCTCGAAGGCGACTTCACGCTGGTGGCCAAATTCAACGGCAAGCTGTGGGCGGCGCCGATCGGCCATTCACCGCTCGACGTCGTTGCCTGGCATGGCAATTACGCGCCCTATAAATATGATTTGCGGCGTTTTTCGCCGGTCGGTTCGATCGGCGTCGATCACCCCGATCCGTCGATTTTCCTGGTGCTGCACAGCCCCAGCGACACGCCGGGGGTCGACACGCTCGACTTCGTGGTGTTCCCGCCGCGCTGGCTGGTGGCCGAGCATACCTTCCGCCCGCCGTGGTTTCACCGCAATGTCGCCAGCGAATTCATGGGCTTGATTACGGGGGTGTACGACGCCAAGCAAGGCGGCTTCGTGCCCGGTGGTAGCAGCCTGCACAACTGCATGAGCGGCCACGGCCCCGATGCGGCGACCTTTGCCAAAGCGAGCGCCGCCGATACCAGCGTGCCGCACAAGATCGATCACACCATGGCTTTCATGTTCGAGACGCGCCTGCCAATCTGCCCGACCGCGTGGGCGCTGGCCAGCCCGCTGCTGCAGCATGATTACAGCAGCTGCTGGAGCGGCATCGTCAAGCAGTTCAATCCGCTGCAGGCGTGAGCGGCGCGCTTAGAAACGGTAGCCCAGGCCGACGCCGAACAGCAGCGGATCGACCTTGACCCGGCTGGCGCTGGCGCCAGCGATGATGACGTCGCTGCGGATCTGCATTTTCTTGACGTCGACGTTAAAGCTCCAGCGCTTGTCGATGGCGACATCGAAGCCGGCCTGCAGGGCCAGGCCGACGCTGTCATGCTCGAGGCTGGCAGCGCCGCCCAGCAGGTCCACCTTGGAGATCAAGGTGTAGTTGACGCCGGCGCCCAGGTAGGGATTGATTTGCGCACCGGGCAGGAAGTGATATTGCGCGGTCAAGGTCGGTGGCAGGTGCTTGAAGCTGCCGATGTCGGCGCCGTCGAGCGTCACGCGGTGTTTTTGCGGGTAGGTCAGCACCAGCTCGGCGGCCCAGTGGGGCGTGAAGAAATACGAGACGTCGACATCGGGGATCGTCTTGTTGCTCACGTGCAGACGGTCGCTGGCGCCGGCGCCACCCACCGGGTCGGACTTGTTGGCCGGCTCGAGCTGCAGTACGCGCACGCGTACCAGCCATGGCGACTCCTGCGCGGCAGCGGCGCCCGACAGGCACAGGGCGGCGAGCAGCAGGGTCAGCTTCGATTTGTTCATGGTCGTGCCTTTCTTCGTGTTGTTATCATCGAAGGCAAGCTTATTGATTTCGGTACGCAAAAACGTTGATGTGTATCAAAACTGCAGCTATCGGTCTCAGCTGCCCTGGTATGCCGTCTGCTCCGCTTCTTCTTCGCGCGCCAGCGCAATTTCGCGGATCACCGCGCCCACATCGGTGGGCGTGTCGGGCAAGGCAACGACGCCGCTCAACACCACGTCGGCGGTCAGCAGGCCGGCCTCGTACAGATTCCAGATTTCCAGCCCGTACTGGCTGCCCAGCAGCTGGGGCGCGGCAACGCCAAAGAAATTGGCCAGGTTGCTGACATCGCGTTCGAGCATCGCCCCCGCCACCGAGCTGCCGGCGGCATCGATCGCTTGCGGCAAATCGATGATCACGGGGCCGTCGGCGTCGACCAGAATGTTGTACTCCGACAGGTCACCGTGAATCACGCCGGCGCACAGCATCAACACCACCTGGCGCAGCAGCGCGCCGTGATAGGCCAGCGCCAGCGCTTCGGTCAGCGGCACGTCGTTCAGGCGCGGCGCCGCATTGCCGGCGGCGTCAACGATCAGTTCCATCAACAGCACACCTTCGAAGCAGATGTAAGGGGTGGGCACGCGCACGCCGGCGGCGGCCAGCCGGTACAGGGCATCGACCTCGGCGTTCTGCCAGACTTCTTCGGCCATCTTGCGGCCGTAGCGGCTGCCCTTCTCCATCGCCCGCGCCTGCCGGCTGTTCTTCACGCGGCGCCCTTCCTGGTAGGCCACGGCCTGGTGAAAGCTGCGCTGGTTCGCCTCTTTATAGACCTTGGCACAACGCACCTCGTCACCGCAGCGCACCACGTAGACGATGGCTTCCTTGCCGCTCATGAGCTGGCGCGAGACTTCGTCGATCAAGCCTTCATCGATGAGGGGAACGAGACGCTTCGGTGGTTTCATGGAGAACTGGCAGCGACGCGCGTGGAACGCTGCCGGACTGCGCCTTGTTTAAGGTGGATCGGAGCAACCCGGAACCGGCCAATCACGGCGGAGCGTGCGGGAATGACGGGAATGACGGGAATGACGGCAATGACGGCAATGACGGCAATGACGGCAATGACGGCAATGACGGCAATGACGGCAATGACGGCAATGACGGCAATGACGGCAATGACGGCAACTGCCGCAACCGCGGCTGCCGCATTCTACCCCGCGCAAGCTGCATGCAGCGCGCATTTGTCCGCCCACGGTCGCCGTTCGGGCGCTGCGGGCTGCATGCAATCAATTGGTGCCGGTATATTTCCCGACCGCCGGCGCCGGTAGAAGCGGCCTCGAGTCCGCTTGGTCCTTGTTCAAGACCAGCCGATCTTAATGGGCAAATGTGACAGGCGTTTTACATTGCGCCACCCATTGCGGGCCATCGTCGGCACTGACGAAACATGTCGACTGCGCACCAAGCACCGCGTGCACCGCCCTTTCGTTGCGATCCAGCAACAATAGTGTCGCACCGTTTTCACGCCGCACCACTGTAGCCATCCAGCATAGGCGCAACAATTTGTTTCAACCGGTTACACAATCGTCATGACGTCCTCGTTAAATTTCTCGTTGGCAATATATGATGGACGCTTCAGCGTGTGAACCCTTGACCTCGGAGCCCTTCATGAATCATTCCAGAATGCCCTCGTATGTATTGCTCGCCGCCTGTACTGCTGCAGTCCTGGCCGCCTGCGGTGGTGGTTCCAGCAGTTCTGGCGCCAGCACCGGCGCCGTCACCCCGGCACCCACCCCGGCGCCGGTGGTGGTCGGCCAGTCGACCATTTCCGGCACCGTTACCGGCTTTGGCAGCGTGATCATCGACGGCATCCGCATCAACAATGCCGCCGCCGCCGCTGGCCGCGAACGTGACGATGGTACGGTCGAGGCGGTCGAGCTGAAACTGGGGCAACACGTCGAAGTCGAGCATGACGGCTTGCTGACCGCCACCAAGGTGCGCGTGAGCGCCGAAGCGGAAGGCGCGGTGTCGGCGGTCGATCTGGTGGCAGGCAGCCTGAAAGTGCTGGGCCAAGTCATCACCGTCAATACCGACGCCACGCTCGGTCCCGTCACGGTGTTCCAGGGCTACACCGCGCTGGCCAATGTGCTGGTCAATGACAAGGTCGAAGTGCATGGCCTGATCAAGACCGATGCTGCTGGCAAGGTCACCCTGCAGGCGACCCGCATCGAAAAGAAAACAGTCGCCGACACCGCCGACCGCGTGCACGGCAATATCAGCGAACTGTCGACCACGGCCCACACTTTCAAGCTGGGCCTGCTGCTCATCGATTACACCGATGCCAAGCTGCTGCCGACGACCGCCGTGCTGGCCAATGGCACCGAAGTGCACGTCTCGATTCCGCTCGGTACGGTGGCAGGCAGCAGCGCCATCAAGGCCAGCGTCGTCAAGGTGCGCGACCACAAGGCCGAGAGCAATGCCAAGGATTCTGAACTGGGCGGCGCCATCGCCACCATCGACGCCGCCAGCAAGACCTTGACCATCAACGGCGTCAAGGTCGACGCCTCGGCAGCCACCTTCGACCAGAGCGGCAAGACCTTTGCCGATCTGAAGGTCAATGCCTACGTCGTCATCAAGGGCAGCTACGGCACCGATGGCATCCTCAAGGCCAGCACCATCGTGCTGCGCGGCGCCACCAAAGACAAGACCAGCGAAGCCGAACTGCACGGCAGCATCGCCAATTTTGTCTCGGTCGCCAGCTTCACGGTACGTGGTGTGCCGATCGACGCCACCGGCGTGGTGCTCGACGCCGCCTCGTGCGGCGCCGCCAGCCTGGCCAATGACCTGCAAGTGGCCGTCACTGGCAGCATGAACGCCAGCGGCCAGGTCAAGGCCAGCGCCATCAGCTGCGAGAAGGCCGATGATGCCCATGCGGTGTTGTCGCGCCAGGGAGTGGCCGGCACCGTCAACGCCACTGCCAAGACCTTTGCGCTGGTCAGTTCGAAGCAATCGCTGACGGTACAGTGGAACGCCGACACCTTCTTCCGCGGCGTCGATGCGACCACCCTGAACGGCAAGAATGTGGAAGTCGAAGGCACCCTCAGTGCCGGCGTCTTGACCGCCACCAAGGTGGTTTTTGAGCAGCGCTAGACAGCCATCAGCGTTGCTGACGCCAACGTAAAAATGGCAAAGCCACCGTGCGCGCACGGTGGCTTTTTTTGACGCCGGCGCAGCCTGCGCCAACGCTGGTGCGCTCGCCTCAGACGGGCGCGGCCAGACCGAGCGCGGCCCGTCCGAGCGCCGGATCGTCGGTAAAAAAGCCATCCAGACCGGTGTCGAGGTAGCGGCGGATTTCGGCAATCGAACCGGCCTCGTTGCGCGCGTGGGGGCCGGCGCCGTTCCTGAAATCGCGCGCCAGGAAATGGTTCTCGGGCCGGAAGGTCCAGGTTTCCAGGCGCAGGCCGGCTGCATGGGCGTCATCGACCAGCGCGCTGGGCACGCCGAGCGACTCGTCCTCGCGCAAGGCGATGACGGCGCGGGTGGCCGGCGCGATGACGTCGGCGTACTGGGCAATGTCGCGCATGCCGGCCGGCGTACACATGGCGGCAAAGCTGAGCGTGCCACCGGCGGCGGCGACATCGGCCGGCCGCGTGGCGCCACTGCCGACCAGCTGCATCAGGCGCAGATTGGCGCGATGGCCGAGGCGCTCGCGCACATACTTGAGGTTGGCCACTTCGAACGACTGGATTTCGATCGGCGCGCGGCGCGTGTAGTCGTGCGCCGCCAGGGTGGCGATGAAGCGGTCCTCGAGGGCCAGCCCGACGCCGGCAAAATACGTCGAGCTCTTCAGTTCCGGCACGAGACCGATCAGGCGCCCCGTCGTGGCGGCCTGGGCGGCGGCGAACTCGATGATCTCTTCAAAGGTGAGTACCTGAAAAAAACCATCGTACTGGGCACTGCCGGGACGGTCGACGGGAATCCGTTCGATCGCCCGCAGGGTTTTTAGTTCAGCCAGGGTAAAGTCATCGACATACCAGCCCGGCTGGGTCTGGCCATCGATGGTTTTGCTGGTGCGGCGGCTGGCAAAGGCAGCGCGCGTGGCGACGTCGGTGGTGGCGGTCAGATTGGCTTCGTGACGGGCCACCAGCACGCCGTCGCGCGTGCACACCAGGTCCGGTTCGATGTAATCGGCGCCGTCGGCGATGGCCTTGGCGTACGAGGCCAGCGTGTGCTCGGGCCGCAGCGCGCTGGCGCCGCGGTGGCCGAAGATCAGTGGCCGCGGCTGTGCCGATGGTGCCGGCCCGGCCGCGGCGGCCGGCAGCGGGCGCGCCAGGGCCGCCGCACTGGCCACAGCAGCCGTCGCGGCGGTAGCAGCGACCGCGCCGATGAAGCCGCGCCGCGACAGCTGGCGGCGGGGAAAATGGGGCGCTGTCATCAGAAGTCCGCCATCACGGTGAGAAAGCCCTGGCGCGGCGCGATCGGGAAGGTGTTGTAAGTGCCGCTGGCGGCCCCCACCACCACGTTCAGGCTGCCCGTACGCTGGGCCAGATTGCTGACGTTGACACTGTAACGGGCATTTTTCACCAGGGTGCCATTCATGAAATTGAGTTTGCCCGTGACGCCGAGACTGAGCAAAAAGTAACTGGGCACCGACAGGTCATTGGTGTAAGTGGCATAGCGCTTGCCGACGTAGTCACCGATCAGCTGGAACTGGGTATCGGCAAGGGTCAGCGTGGCGACCGATTTGTTCATCTGCTCCGGGCTGCCTGGCACCGCCTTGCCGGCCGTTGGCACTGCCTTGCCAGCGCTGAGATAGTCGTCATTGTAGGTCGAACGGTTGTACGAGAGCGCATCGTAGAACGACAAGCGGGGACCGAAGTGCACGGTGGCCGACAGATCGACGCCATTGGTACGCACGCCGCCGACGTTGGCCAGCAGCGGATTGCCGCCGATGATCGCCGAGATCACCGCCGTCGGGCTAATTTGCAGCAGACGGTCCTTGAAATCGACGTGGTAGACGCTCAGCTGACCATCGATGGCGCTGACCACGCCGCCTTCAAAGCTGCGGCTGCTGCGCAGGCCCGCTTCGTAGGTGATCGAGGTTTCTGGCCTGGCGGTGGCCTTGAACAGGTCAAATGCGGCCTGGCTGGCCAGGCTCCACGGCGAAGCGCCGCCGCCGCCGTAGGTGACGAACTGGCGCATGTTTTTTTGCACGTTGACGAAGGCCTGGTCGTTGGCGCTGAGGTCCCAGCGTGCACCGGCTTGCGGCAACAGCCATTTTTTGGTGATGATTTCGCCCTCCGGCAAGGCGGTCGAGCCATTTGCGATGGCGCCCAGTTTCGGCTGCACGGGGAAGCGGCCGTCGGCAAACTGCAGGCTCGATTTCAAGCCCGCCTGGACGATCAGATCGGGGTTCAGACGCCACTCGTCCTGCACATGCAACTGCACCACCTTGTTGGCAATCGTGCTGCCGTACTGGGTGATCAGAGGATCGCTGGGTCGCTGGTACGGGCTGCTGGGATTGTTGACGTCGAGCGCATACCAGCGCCGGTAAGCCGACGACAGATTGCGCTCGAACCACAAGCCCGCTTCGATCTGGTGCTCGCCGATTTCCGTGCGCAAGGTCGACAGCAGGCCGCCGCGGTTGATGCGGTATTCGGTGGTGCGGGTGGCATAGCCCGAATTGCCGAAGCGCGCCTTCAGGTCGGCGCGGCTCTGGCCGGGGAAATACACGCCAAACAGGGCCGGCAGTCCCGCCACGCCGATGGGACCGGCCACCACGCCAACCCCATTGTCGTGATGGTAGTAGACCTGGTTCGACCAGCTGGTGGCGGCGCCGAGCTTCCAGTCGTACTTCAGGTAGCTGAGGTAATCGGTACGCTGGGCGTCGCTATAGTAATTGCGGTAGTTGTTGCCTTCGCCCGCGGGGGCGTCGCCAGTGGGCGACAGATAGCCCACCGCCTGGGCGAAGTCGGGATAGCTAAACGGCCGCGTGTAGGGCTGGAACTTTTCGCTTGCCGCGTGAACGGTGCTGTCTTCGTTCGGCTCGATCTTGTCGCTGTAGTTAAAGAAAAACGTCAGCTTGCCGCCGCTGCCGTCGTTGACGAACTTGGCATTGACCTGGTCGCCACCCTGGCGGCCATGGAAATCCCAGGCGCGCTGTTCCTGGTGCACGGCCGACACATACGCACTGTTGCCATTGCCATAGGCGCCGCTGTCGTAACGCACAAAGGTGCGCGAGGTGTTGTAGCTGCCGACCGTCTGCTGCAAGGTCGCGCCGCGCTGCGAGAGCGGATCGCTGGAAAAGGCTTCGATGGTGCCGCCCAGGTTGCTGGTCGAGGCCGTGGCCAGATCGCCGGCACCGGTCGACAGGATCACCCGGCGGACGTTTTCGCTGATCACCGCGCGCTGCGGCGAGAGACCGTTGTAGTTGCCGTACTGCTGGTCGCCGAGCGGCACGCCATCCATGGTGTAGCCCAGTTGCTGGCCGCTAAAGCCGTGCACGAACAGCGACAGGTTCTGTTCATTGTTGCCCCATGGGTCGGCGGTCTGAAAGCTCACGCCTGGCAAGGTTTGCAGGGCTTTCAAGGGATTGATGCCTGGCAGGATTTTCTGCATGTCGCTGTTCGACATGGCCACGGCCGAGCGCGTACGCCGCGTGGCGATTTCCACCGTGGCCATCGGCGCAGGATCGGCCGCGGCGACGGCGGCGACGGCGGCGACGGCGGCGACGCCATTATCGGCCGCCGCGGCCGATCCTGCACCCATGGCGGCGACGGCGCCGGCAACCTGCTGCGCCATCACGAGCATGGGGAAGGCCAGCAATGCGCAGGCGGTGGCGGTGTGCAACGTTTTTTTCATCAGAGTGTCCATGGGGTCGGTTGCGGGAAGTTAATACAAAAGAAAGTTGCGGTAATTTAACTATTGGTTATGACGCCGTCATGACGGTTTATGGCAACCTGTCATGCTGCCGTCACGTTTGGCCGCTACCCTAATGTCGGTGGCCTTTTGCCCTCCAGGTGCAGGGGCCCGGCTCCCCATTCCCTTACTCAAAGCGACCATGAAACGCCTTCTTCCCGCCCCCCGCCCGTTCGCCCGCGCATTGCTGCTCACCGCCGCCGCGGTTGCCACTCCCGGTTATTCGGCGGTGCTGACCAAGCCTGCTGCCGCTGTTACTGCGGCTGTTGCTGATGCTCAAGCGCAGCCGAAACTGGTGCTGGTGCTGGTGGTCGACGGCTTGCCCAACGAGCAGGTGCAGCGCTACCGCGCGCAGTTCGGCCAGGGTGGCTTGCGCCGCCTGCTCGATCAGGGCGCTTCGTTCAGCAATGCCCACCAGGCCCACGGCGTCACCGTGACGGCAGTCGGCCATGCGGCCATCCTGTCGGGCGCCTACCCCTATCAGCACGGCGTGATCGGCAACAACTGGATCGATCCGGTGACCAAGCAGTCGCTGTATTGCACCGAAGACGCCGACTACAGCTACATCGGCGAGCAGACCAAGCCGGGCGACGGCACCTCGCCGAAAAAACTGCAGGTCGACACCCTTGGCGACCAGTTGCGCTACGCCAGTGGCAATCAGGCCAAAGTGGTCACCGTATCGGGCAAGGACCGCGGCGCGATTTTATTGGCGGGCAAGACCGGCACCGCCTACATGTACATGGAAAAGAGCGGCAATTTCGCCAGCAGCACCTATTACATGGCGTCCCATCCGCAATGGGTGCAGCGCTACCAGGCCACGCGGCCGCAAGACCGTTACTACGGCAAATCGTGGACGCCGCTGCTGGCCGATGCCGCCTACGCGAACGACGCCGGCGACACCTTTTATCCAGCCAAGGTGGGGGTGAACAACCGCTTCCCGTTTTCTTACTACAGCGAGAGTGGCCAGCTCGACGCCGATTATTACGGCCGCCTCAAGACCAGCCCTTTCCTCGACGAATTGACGCTCGACTTTGCGCGCGCCGCCGTCGACGCTGAACAGCTGGGCAACAACAGCGCCGGCGTCACCGATGTGCTGGGCATCAGCCTGTCCGCGCACGATTATGTCAACCACGCGTTCGGCCCCGAGAGCAAGATGTCGCACGATCACCTGCAACGGCTCGACCGCATGCTGGCCAGCTTTTTCAGCTATCTCGATCAAAAGGTGGGCATGGACAATGTGCTGGTGGTGCTGACCGCCGACCACGGTTTCCCGAACGTGCCCGAGTTTGCCCAGGCCCAGCATGTCGATGCGCGCCGTATCGATGGCGACAAGCTGGTGGCGGCCCTCAATGCCCACCTTGAACAGCTGTATGCCACGCCCAAGCTGGTGGTGGCGGCGTCGCTGCCAAATATCTATATCGATTACCCGCTGCTCGAGAAGCGCGGTCTCAAGCGTGCCGACGTCGAAACGGCCGCCGCCCGCTTCCTGCTCGACCAGCCCGGTATCGTGCAGGCGAGCACCCGCACCGAGATGGAAGGCGGCGCCGGCGCCGGCACCCGCACCGGCCTGCTGATGCGCCGCGCCTGGCATCGTCAACTGTCCGGCGACATCATGGTCGTCACCAAGCCCTACTGGTATTTTGGCAGCGGCAGCAGCGGCACCTCGCACGGTTCGCCCTACGCCTACGACACCAACGTGCCACTGATGGTAATGGGCAAACGCTGGATCAAGCCCGGTTATTACAGCCAGTACGCCGAGGTAGTCGACATTGCCCCCACCCTGGCGCACCTGCTGCACGTGCGGCCACCGGCCGCCGCCGAAGGGCGCGTGCTGACCGAAACCCTGCGTTAAGGAAGTCGGGCCTGGGCGGCGCTTGCGCCGGGCGCCACTTACGGGCACGATGACGGTTCGACAGTCCATCTCATCACAAGGAGAAGCTCGATGATCAAGATCAGCGTGATGTACCCGAACAGCGCCGATGCCCGTTTCGACGCCGCCTATTACCGCGACCGCCACATGCCGATGGTAAAAGCGCTGATGGGCGATTACTGCAAGTATTACACCGTCGACCAGGCGCTGGCCGGCGCCGGCACCGACGCCAACGCGCCCTACATCGCCATGGGTCATTTGTTTTGCGACTCGGTCGACGACTTCCAGGCCGGCTTTTCTCCCCACACGACGCAGATCATGGCCGACATCCCCAACTACACGGGGCAAACGCCGGTCATCCAGATCAGCGAAGTACTGGTGGGATAAGCACCATGACCGCCGGCAGGGCGCCGGCGCGCTCACTGCCGGCGCTTCTCGCAAGACAGATTGCAATGCAGATTGCAATACGGATTGCAACGCAAATTCCAACGCGGATTGCAACGCAAATTGCAACGCAGATTCCAACGCGATTCCAACCCCGGCGATGCGCCGGCCGCAACAGGCACCGCTCCACCCGGATCGCGTCACGCCACCACACCCCCCCACCGCAGCCGCACCACCTCAACCTTGACGCCTGACACACCGTCAAGCGCCCATCTGCGCGCCCGCAAAATATTTAACAATTCGTGCTACAATTTTCTCAGGGCAATAAAAAGCACGGCTGCCGGGGCACGTGGCCGTTGCCGCAGCGTGCAAGCTGCCTTGCACCCTCGGCCGCCGCCGCCGTCGCTGACATCCTGGAGCTGACCTTGACTTTCGAAAAACAACTGTGGCACGAAAAGTTAAGAAATCATCCGCAAGGCATCCTCGTCAATGCCGCCGCCACGGTGGCCCTGGCGGTGATCGTACGTCACGCGCAGCTGCGCTGGCTGGCCGCCTGGACCGGGATCTCGCTGCTGTTCTGCGCGCTGCGCTACCTGGTCCAGCGCGCCTGCCAGCGCCAGCTGCAACGCCAGCCGGATGGCGCCGCGCCGCTGACCCAGCAAAGCT
Source organism: Massilia sp. PWRC2 (assembly GCF_049896725.1). Taxonomy (NCBI): domain Bacteria; kingdom Pseudomonadati; phylum Pseudomonadota; class Betaproteobacteria; order Burkholderiales; family Oxalobacteraceae; genus Massilia; species Massilia sp. PWRC2. Next base: position 11,939 of record NZ_JAFCUW010000005.1, on the reverse strand, counting down.
TGCTGGCCGGCGGTTTGCTGGCGTCCGCCACCCTGTGGGCCTGCATGGCCTGCCTCGGTCTGCCGGCCCTGCACGACACTGAAACATTTTCTCTACTGATCATCCTGTCGGCAATGGCCGGCGGCGCCACCGGCACGCTGGCCAGCATGCCCGTGATCGGCAAGCTCTACATCGCCATCCTGCTGTTGCCCTGTTGCGCCCTGCTGCTGCTGCAGCACGATGAGAAACTACAAGTGCTGGGCGGCATTGGCATGCTGTTTTCCTTTGTCATGTTCAACAGCCAGAACAACAACTTCAAGATGCTGCGCAGCACGCTGTCGCTGACCGAAGAGAAGGAAGCATTGATTCTGCAGTTGTCGGATAAAAATAGCCAGATCTCGCACGACAACGAAGACCTCGAAAGAAAGATCAGCGAGCGTACCGGCCAGTTACAATTTCTCGCCAACCACGATCCCTTGACCACCCTGCTCAACCGGCGCGGTTTTCTGTCGTACCCGTACGCCCATTCCCATGGGCCGCGCCGCAAGACCATCCTGTTCATCGACCTCGACCACTTCAAGGATGTCAACGACGGCATGGGCCACCAGCATGGCGATCTGTTGCTGCAGGCAGTGTCGCGGCGGCTGACCCATCTTGCTGCCGCTCTGGCCAGCTTGTGGGGCGATGCCGACCACACGGTGTGCCGCTGGGGCGGCGATGAATTTGTCGTCTGCATCACCGGTTCAGGCGAGCAGAGCGGCGCGACTGCCGCCGATTACCAGGCGATGCATGCACAACTGTCGGCACCGTACCAGGCTGGTGCCCAAACCCTGCAAATCGGCGTGAGCATCGGCATCTTCGAGCGCGCCAGCGATGCCGCCTTCGATTTGCACCAGGCGCTGATCTTCGCCGACGTTGCCACCGCCGACGCTAAAAAACTGGGGCGCGGCCGCCTGTCTTTCTATTCGGCGCACTCGTACGCGCTGCTGCAGCGGCGCTTGCAGCTGACCCTGGCACTGGCGCATGCGCACCAGGACCACTCGCTGCACCTGCTGTTCCAGCCCATCGTCGGCGCCGCCTGCGGCACCGTGGTGGCCTACGAAGCCCTGCTGCGCTGGACCCATGCCGAGCTGGGGCCGGTGGGGCCGGATGAATTCATTGTCCTTGCCGAGAACTCGGAGGCGATCCTGTCGATCGGTCGCTGGGTCCTCGAGCAGGCGTGCCAGCAGGCACAGGCCTGGCTGCCGTCAGCGGCGGGTGGCACGCCGCCCAAGGTGGCCGTCAATACGTCGATCCGCCAGTTGATCCAGGCCGATTTTGCCCAGCTGGTCGCCGCCACGCTCAGCCGCAGCGGGCTGGCGCCGGCGCGGCTGGTGATCGAAGTGACCGAGAGCGTACTCGATGAACGCGACATGGCGCGCGCCCTGGCCAGCCTGGTGGCGCTGCATGCACTGGGGGTGGAAATTCACCTCGATGACTTCGGCACCGGTTATTCATCGCTGTCGCGGCTGCGCCAGATCCCGCTCGATGCGATCAAGATCGACAAGAGCTTCGTGATGAACATGGATGAGAAATCGGCTGCCGTCATCGAGGCGGCGGTACTGATCGCCAAGCGCTACGGCCTGCGGGTGATCGCCGAAGGTGTGGAAACAGCCGAACAGCTCGCCGCCTTGCGCAGCCGCGGCATCGATGAACTGCAGGGCTATTACCTGGGCCGGCCGGCGCGCACGCCCGCCGCGCTGGCGCCCTGAGCCTGCACTGAGGACATCCGGCGAGCCGGGCTGTAAAATGCGGCCTTGCCACTTGCTCGCGCTGCTCACTGCCCTGGCGGCCCTCACATGCACACACTCGAACAATTACACAACGGCTCGCTCGCCGGCGCCACCCGTCTTCAACTCTCGTGCGGCCTCACTGAGTTTCCTCGCGAAATTTTTGAACTGGCCGATACGCTCGAGATCCTCGATCTGTCCGGCAATGCGCTGACCTGCCTGCCCGACGACCTGCCACGCCTGCGCCGGCTGCGCATCCTGTTTTGTTCGAATAACCGTTTCAGCGTGCTGCCCGCCATGCTCGGCGCCTGCGCGCAACTGACCATGATCGGCTTCAAGAGCAACCGCATCAGCGAAGTGCCGGCCACCGCCTTTCCTGCTGCGCTGCGCTGGCTGATCCTGACCGACAACCGGATTGGCACGCTGCCCGCCACCATTGGCGCCTGCGCGCAATTGCAAAAGCTGATGTTGGCAGGAAACGAGCTGACTGAATTGCCGCCACAGCTAGCTGCCTGCACGGCCCTCGAACTGTTGCGCATCGCTGCCAACCGCCTCAGCGCCCTGCCGCCATGGTTGCTGACAATGCCGCGCCTGGCCTGGCTGGCCTATGCTGGCAACCCCGTCAGCGCGGTCGAAGAAGCTGCCGCCGGCCCGGCCGCAGGCGCGATCGGCTGGCATCAACTGACCCTGGCGCACATCCTCGGCGCAGGGGCATCCGGCGTGATCCATCAGGCGCAGTGGCGTCAGGCGGGCCAGGCGCGGGCGGTGGCCGTCAAACTGTTCAAGGGCGCCATCACCAGCGATGGCTTGCCGGCCTGCGAACTGCGCGCCTGCATCAGCGCCGGCGCCCATCCCAACCTGATCGCCGTGCTGGGCGAACTGCGCGACCATCCGCACGGCGTGCAGGGCTGCGTGATGGCGCTGATCGATCCCGCCTTTGCCAGCCTGGCCGGCCCGCCCAGCCTGGAGAGCTGCACGCGCGATGTCTACGCCAGCAGTCAACGCTTTGCGCTGGCCGCCCTGCTCGGTATTGCCGCTGGGATTGCGGCGGCAGCGCAGCACTTGCACAGGCGCGCCATCATGCACGGCGACCTGTACGCCCACAACATCCGCCACAGCGACCAGGGTCAAGCCTTGCTGGGCGATTTCGGTGCCGCCTCGCTACTGGCCCCGGGCCCGCAGGCAACTGCCCTGCAGCGGCTGGAGGTGCGCGCGTTTGGCGTGCTGCTCGGTGAATTGCTGGCGCGCTGCGATGGCGGCGACGGCGGCACCGCAGCCGTGCTCAACAGCCTGGCGCAACTGCAGCACGACTGCGTGCAGGCGAACGTCGCCGCCCGCCCCCTGTTCGCCGACATTGCCCGGCGCATCACGGCATGCCATGTGCCGCAGTAGGGCACGCGCGCACCAATCTGGTCGTTATTGCACGGTAAGCGGTATGGGCATCGCGCCACAACCGGCCAAGACGCAATAAGAATACTGGCCTAAAAATTGCTTTTAAAACTTATTTCATTCTTGGAAATAATTGATGAGCATTACTACCGCGCCAGGCGAGCTTCCCCATTCGCTGCGCCGCCTGTTGCCACACATGCTGCAAGTGAATGCACATCGTGCCTCGCTCAGCGCACTCGAATCGGTATGGGATGTGTTGAACCTGCTGGGCCAGCTCTCCGGCACCACCACCGACATGGCCGACACCAAGGCCGCCTTCGCCAGCCTGACCACCAGCCTGCTGCACCACCTGGCACTGAGCACCTGCCACAAGCGGGTGGCGCAAATTGCCGCGCAGGCGCAGGTGGCCATCGATATCCTCGTGCGCAATCTGTACGAGCGCACGGCCGATATCGGTTTTCTGGCGATGGACGATGCCTTGCGCGAATTCGCCGCTGCCGCCCTGGCGGAACCGTCTGCGCCATCGGCATCGGCAGCGGCGCCGCTGGTCGAACGTTTGCAAGCCTATGTGCGCCTGTATTCGGTGTACCGCGACGTCATCCTGGTGTCGCCATCCGGCGCGGTGCTGGCGCGCCTGCCGGGCGCGCCAGCGGTGGAGCTGGTGGCCGACCCGCTGCTCGCGCGCGTGCTGGCCAACGACGCCCCCTACCTCGAAGCGACCGTCTGCAGCGCCATGTTCCCCGGCGAGTCGCGCAACCTGCTGTATGGCGCGCCGGTGCTTGCGCACGACGGTGCGGTACTGGGCGCGCTGTTCCTGTGCTTCGACTTTGAGAACGAAACGGGCCGTATTTTCGACGGCCTGTGCCGGGCCGGCGACTGGAGCGTGATCACCCTGCTCGACGCCGACGGCCGGGTGATCGCCAGCAGCGATCCCCACCAGATCGCGCCGGGCGCGCTGCTCACTGCCCCCTACGGCGACGGCCACCTGACCCGCTTCGCCGGCAACAGCTACCTCAGCGCGCGCCACGCGGCGACCGGCTTCCAGGGCTATATGGGGCCGCCCGGCTGGAGTGCGCTGGTGCTGGTGCCGCTGGCGATGGCCTTTGAAGCGGGCGACGACGATGACGCTGCCGCGCTCGAGATCGCTAACCAGGCAGCACTGCTGCGCGCCATCCTGCGTAACGGCAACGCCTTTTCGGCGGCGCTGCAGGCGATCCCGGCGCAGGCTGACGCCATCCAGCGCGAATTGAACCGCTCGGTGTGGAACGCCAATATTCGCCAGGGCGCCATGGGCGACGGCGCCAGCACGGTGGCCGCCAGTGGCGCCTTGAACCCGGCGTTTTCCAAGGTGCTGCTCGCTGAAATCGTGCGCACCGGCACCCGCATGCAACAAGTGTTTACCAGCTCGATCCGCGAGCTGCAGACGATGACGGTGAAGTCGCAGCTGGACGACTGCCAGTTTCTCGCCGCCCTGGCCATCGACATTCTCGATCGCAACCTGTACGAGCGTGCCAACGATTGCCGCTGGTGGGCGCTCGATCCCTTGCTGCGCCGCTTGCTGGAACACCAGCACGCCAGCGAGCGCACGGCGCAGCTGTCGACCCGCCTGGCCGCCATCAACGCACTCTATTCGGTGTACGACAGCCTGCTGCTGTTCGATGCCGATGCCAGCGTGGTCGCCGTCTCCAGGCCGGCGCAGCGCGCGCTGCTGGGCAGCCGGCTGGCCTCTGCCTGGTGCGCCCGGGTGCTGGCGGCGCCCGCGCACAGCTATGTGGTGTCAGAATTTGTCGCCGATGCGCTGTACGCCGACCGCCCCACCTATATCTATAGCGCACCACTGCATGACGACGCCGGCAAGTTGATCGGCGCCATCGCCGCGGTATTTGACAGTGCGCCGCAACTGGCTGCCGTGCTGGCGGCCGGATTGCCCGGCTCGAACGGTGCCTTCGCCATGTTCATCGATGCCGATGACAACGTCGTGGCCGCCAGCGGGGCGACGCCCGCCGCTGGCAGCAAGGCGGGCCTGCCGGCCCCTCTGCGCGCCGCGGCGCAAGACGGCGGCGTGGCACGCCTGCTCGCCCTCGATGGCCAGGTGCTGGCGTTAGGCGCACGCGCCTCAACCGGCTATCGCGAATACCGTGGTACCCAAGGACACTACGGTCAACGCCTGCTGGCGCTGGTAGCGGTGCCCCTGGGCGTCGACGATGCGCAGGCGGGCGCGGAACATGCCGATGACGCCGACACCGCGCGGGGGCCAGCCACGGTCGCTGCAACTTCAGCTGCAACTTCAGCCGCAACAGCCGGTGCAACAGCCGGTGCAACGGTCGACATCGCCACCTTCTATATCGGCGACACCCTGCTTGGCGTGGCGGCCGCTTGCGTGGTCGAGGCGATCCCGTTTGGCGGCAGCGTGCGCCTGCCGAATGCCAGCGCCAGGGTGGTCGGCGCCACCATTTACAAGGGCAACACCATGCTGCTCTATGACTTGCACCATGCCCTCGGCCTGGCCCAGCGCGCCAGCCGCGCGACCATGCTAACGGTGGTGTTGCGCGACGCCGACGGCCGCCAGTTCGGCATCCTGGTCGACCGGCTGGGCGCCATCCCCACGGTGGCGCTTGCCGACATTGCTGCCATCGGCAATGTGTTTGCCGGCGCCACCACGGTGCTGGCGTCGGTGGTGAAATCGCACGGCAGCAGCAGCGGGCCCATGCTCACGCTGCTGCAGGTGGAGCAGATGGCGGCGCTGTTGCAGGCGAGTTAGCCAGCCGCAGCTGAGCATCTGTTTGTTTCGGCTTGCAGCCATAGATACATTTCATCTATAGCAACTACAGATTCCCAGTGGTAGCATTTGGCGGCATTGCCACTGGCGGCGGTGCCCACATGACACGACTGGACAACAATGACATCCAAGCACCTGGCAGCACCTCTGCTGGTTTCCGCGCTGTTGGCGGGATGCGGCGGCGGCGGCAGCAAGAGCAGCAACAACAGCAGCAGCAGCGACACCCCGGCCGCAACGGCGACCTATAGTTTTGTGCGGCCGACGGTGGGCGCCCACCTGGTCTATGCACAGAAACTGGCCGACAATCTCAACAACACGGTCAGCCGCACCATGGTGCGCGACATCACCGCCGTCAACGCTGACGGCAGCTTTACGGCGCATGAGGAAGACCCCAGCCATAATCGTATCGTCGCAGGGACTGTGGACCAGAGTCTGTATCCCACGGATTATCAATACAACGCCAGCGGCCAGCCGACCGCATAGATAGTGATGCCGGCGAGCGGCGCCGCCATCAGTTGCGCCCTCACGCAGGGCAATCCCGGGGCGCCATCACCATTGCGCGCCGGTCAGGGATGGACGGTGAACTACACGGAAACCTGCGGCAGCGGCGCCGGTACCGCGTTTGTGCAGTCCGGCACCTTTGCCGGCATCGAAACGCTCACCGTGGCAGCGGGCACTTTTAGCGCTTTCAAGTTCACCTCCGTCATCACGCGCACGGTCAATGGCACGACGCGCACCGAAACCGTGTCGCGCTGGAGCGATGCCAACAGCGCCGCCTCGCGCACACTGAAGCTGGCCTCCACCTTGAGCTACAGTGGCGCCGCGCCGGCGGCCGGCGCGCTGGTGTCGACGACGCTCGAATTGCAGAGCTACAAGTAAGGCGGCTAGTAGGGGCGCCCACAGAATTCGGAGAAAATAGCACGCTAAGGATTTTCCCGGATTGCCCAACTATTTTGAGTGGGCGTTCTCAAAGACCAAGTGCAACACATTCTCCTGCAAAAGTGCCGCCATGTAGCCCCCGCTTGAACCACGGCCTGGCCGGTACCACGACCAGTCAGGGTCACTTCAACGTTGGGACTGCGGCCGACATCAGATCTCATTGCTGCGGTCGGCAACCTCAAGCTTGAACTGCCATCCCTCGAAACACATCAACGCATGTCCAAGTTCGTCCCAGGAGAACTCTTGCCCATCGATCGTAACGAGCGGCAAGCGGCCCTCGGCGGCATCGTCCCAGCCGATGCGCCCTCGGACGGTCTCCTCGATGATTTCCAGACCGAGCCTGCCGCGTCTTACGTGCATCACCGCCAGGGCGCGGCGCATCTTTTCCACGAGACGCCCACACAGGGAAAATAAGTCTTCGCTCGGATCGCCGACGATCTGGAATTCGTAGCCGCCCGGCGCGCCGTCGCGAAGCTCGAATGCCTCCAGCGAGACGATGTCGCCGAGCAGATGGGTACGCAGATGAAACTCGTGCATCACTCCGTTGCAATCGGATAGCTTGACTGGTTCAAGACGGACATGCTCGAACTTATCGAGACCAACACGCGTGGCTACCTCGCTGTTGAAACACCGGGAACACAGCACCCGGTAGCCGACATCGATTGACCCGTAGTTGACGGTGTCGTAGCCCGCCGTGACGGCGCCACATCCTTCACAGACGATTTCAGACATGCTGCTCCCTCTTCAGTGCAGTGTTGATGGCGCCGTCGGCGTACCGCCACAGCATTTTTTGACTTTTTTACCGCTGCCACAAGGACAAGGATCGTTGCGCCCGACCTTTGGTGTCGCCCGGACGATGGGCATTGCCGGCATGGGCGCGTGGCCGGGCATCGCTCGCCGCGATTTCCAATAGGCTGCGATCTCGACCAACGACGGCACTATGGCATCGATCCATCGGGCAGCATCGCCTTGCTTGTCGGTGATCGCAATGCCGTCTTCGGTCCCCAAACGCATGAATGGCGCGAACCAGGTCGGTTGTCCGACGGCGAGCAGGCTCCACGCGCGCTCGTCGAACTGGAAACCGCAGAGGAAACCATCTGACCATTCGGCGGCGCCGTAGTCTGCGCCGCGCTTGAACATGGGCTCGAAACCGGCCGGGTCGGTGTTGAAAGCCTCGACGACCGCGTTGTAATGTCGCATCAGCAGCGAGAAGACGCGGTTCGCATGCGAGTTCTTGTCGAACACGGGCTCGGCCCGGCCATCGACATGGTCCCATACCCATGGCAACCATGCGGACGGGGGAATCAGCCCGGGACCGATGGCGATCGCGGTAAGGTAGCCGTCGAGCATCGCGAGATCCATCGACGTCGATTCTATCGATTCGTCGGCAAGAAAATCATCAAGGTCGCAAAGTTCGGCATCGGACAAGCCGTGCATGGTTGGGTTGCGCTTGTCCTGGCCGGGCGGCGGGCCGATCATCGCGTCGATGCCCTGTTCATCAATGGTGCGCATGGCCTCGTCCAGCGCCGCCTGGTCGGTCGGGAATAGATCATCCCAAACGGTCGAGTTACCGTGCTCGTCGACCACCTCGAGTATCCAATCCTCATTCTCTGCGCGATAGATTTCCACCTCGACACTCCTTCCGTTACGGCTTGCTGTCCGATTCAGAGGGGAATAGATGATGGGCATGTCGTCGTCGATATTTGTCACTTTTTTTCAATCCTGGTTGTTCTGCTTGTTGATGCGTTCTGAAAGGGGAGAACAGGGGAAACGGGAAAAATCGTACGCTAAGGTTTTTCCCGGGTTGCTCAGCTAATTTGTGAGTTTGTTGCGGGCCAGCAGTCGCGCCACCGTAGACGGATGGACATTGAACAGGCGCGCGGATTCGGCGGCCGTTTTCTGGCCAGAATTGACCAGGTGGACAATTTCCTTTAGTTGCGTTGGCGTGAGCTTGGGACGGCGACCGCCGATACGGCCTTCTTCGCGGGCGGCCAACAAGCCACTGTGGGTGCGCTCGCGCAACATGGCGCGTTCGAACTCGGCGAACGATCCCACAATTTGCATCATCATGCGCCCGGCCGGTGAGGTGGTGTCGACGGCTTCGGTAAGGCTGAGGAATCCAGCACCGGTTTTCTCGACCCTCTCCATGAGGATCAATACGTCCTTGAGCGAGCGTGACAGGCGGTCGAGCTTCCAGACAACCAGCACATCATCCTTGCGCAAATGATCGAGCAGGCGGCTCAGTTCCGGACGATTCCAGCGGCCAGCCGACACCTTCTCTTCAAATATCCGTCCGCACCCCGCCGCGTTCAACGCCGCGATCTGTGCCGTGTTGTCCTGGTCTTGGGCGGAGACACGGGCATAACCGATTCGCATGAGTTTGCCCTCTCTTACTTGACTTCGGATGCAGTTGGATCGAGCCGATCCGGGCTGGGACGATTCTCCAGCCGCGCCTTCGATAGCGCCACCGCCTCGTGCAGCTTTTGCTCCAGCAATTGCCGGGACGGCAAGCCGGTCAGGTATTCGGCGACATGAATGCCGCTTTGATCCAGCTCCAGCAATTCGATCTGTTCACGGTTCTTGCCCGTGCAGAGGATGATTCCTAGTGGTGGCGCTTCGCCAGGTTCTTGTTCATATTTGGCCAGCCAGCGCAGGTAGAGCTCCATCTGGCCTTTGTCAGCGGCCTTGAATTCGCCGAGCTTGAGTTCGATGGCGACCAGGCGCCGCAAGCGGCGGTTGTAGAACAGTAAGTCAATGTAAAAATCGTTGTTGTCGATTTGCAGCCGTTTTTGACGGGCGACAAAGCTGAAGCCGGCCCCCAGCTCCAACAAGAAATTTTCCAGTTCGCGCAGGATAGCGTCTTCGAGATCTTTTTCAAGGTAGCGATCGCGCAACCCCAGAAAGTCCAGCACGTTAGGATCCTTCAGCACGAGGTTCGGGCCAAGCACTCCTTGATCGCGCAGGGTCGCCAGTTCACTCGTGAGCAATTCGTCGGGCTTGCGCGAGAGCGCCGTGCGCTCGAACAACATGGAATCGAGGCGTCCCTGCAAGGTGCGGGTGCTCCAGCCCTCGCTACGGCACATTTCCAGATAGAACTCCCGCTTGAGGGGATCATCGATGTAGATCAGGCTGCGCAAATGGGTCCAGCTCAATTGTCTACTCAGTGCGTAGACAATTTCCTCGGCCTCGAACACCTCGCCAAAGCGCAGCATGTGGCGCAGGTTCTTGGCGCCGAAGCCGCGCCCGTGTTCGGCTTCCAATTGTCGCGCCAGCGAAGCGACGATCTGTTCGCCGTAACCGGCCCGCTCCCCTTGGAGCACCTCGGCGCGTATGCGCCGGCCAATGCGCCAGTACAGCATGGTCAAGGCCGAATTGACCGTGGCGGCCAGTCCGGCCCGCGCTTCGTCGATCAGGACGCGGATGTCGCCGGCCAGGCCGGTTGTTGTCACTGCTGCAGCTTGCACGTCTTGCGGTTCCACCAGCTAGCTCCTCGATACGGTTCGTTCAGCACAAACCTGTTGCCAATGACGATCATTATGCAATACATTTACGCACCATGTAAACGCCATAGGAATCGTGTGCGGCCATTTGATTGCGCAAACGAACGTTTGCGCAACGAATCCCATTCATCTTCGCGGGAGCCCGCATGCCCCGCCGTTCTATTCTGTCCGCCACCGAGCGGGACAACCTGATGGCCTTGCCCGAAGGGGAAGACGATCTGATCCGGTATTACACCTTCACCGAGTCCGATTTATCCCTGATCCGGCAACGCCGCGGCGATGCCAACCAGCTCGGCTTCGCCGCCCAGTTATGCCTGCTGCGCTATCCTGGTCATGCGCTGGAGGTCGATATGTCGGTGCCGGATCCGCTCATCCAGTGGATCGCTCGTCAGATACAAAGCGATGCCGCCGTCTGGCACCAGTATGGGGCGCGAGATCAGACCCGACGCGAACACTTTCAGGAACTACGCGCCTATCTTGGCCTGTCCGCGTTCGGCCGGCCGGATTTTCGCAAGCTGGTGCACAGCCTTGTGGAACTCTCCATGCAGACCGACACGGACTTGGTGCTCGCAGCCCATGCCTTGGAAACGTTGCGGCAGCGGCACATCATCCTGCCGACATTGGCGGTCATCGAACGAGCCTGCGCGGAAGCGGTAACGCGCGCCAATCGGCGCATCTACCGGACACTGCTGGAACAGCTTCAGCCCATATCGTTATACACAACTCTGAGCGGATCAGGCGGCGCCTGAAAAATCTGTTTACATTCAAGCACTTGCGAAGGCACTTGTAAACTGGGCTGGTTTCAGGTTTACTCTCACCTTTTAGGTGATGCGTTGGCAACAGGATCGAGCCGCTGGACAGAACAAGAATTCGCGGGTCTCGACTTGGGAGACGGTCGCCTCGACAAGAGGGCGAAGATACTTATGGAACGACTTTCGGCGAACCCGACGGCAAGCATTCCGACGGCTTGTGAAAGCTGGAGCGAGACGCGGAAAGTGTCAAACTATTTGAGACATTTTTTATAAATAGTTTAGTGAGTAATTCTGGCGATAGTGTCGTCGCCGGATGAGCTTTTTGGCATGTTAATACCGGCCTCGGTTGGTATGGCCGGCGGCTGTGGAGGGACGTGTTTAAAACGGTTGGGATGGCGCGCAAAGGCGTCTTTCGGGACGAGATCGCGCTGCGCATAGATGATCGATGCGACGCCGGTGTACATGGCCGCTGGCGTCACGTAGCCGATGCCGGAGTGGCGGTGCTCGTCGTTATACCAGCCAAAGAACACTTGGCAGAATGCCCGCGCGTCGGCCAGCGAGTGGAAGCGCTCGGGAAACTCAGGACGGTATTTCATCGTCTTGAACTGCGCCTCTGAATACGGGTTGTCGTCCGAGGTGTAGGGTCGGCTATGGCTCTTGATGACGCCCATGTCCACGAGCAGGTCCGCCACCAGTTTCGAACGCATGGCGGCGCCACGATCAGCATGCAATGTCAGTGTCCCTGGGACGATCCCTTCGCGCTCGCAGGTGGTTCCGATGAGGCTTTCGGCGAGGGCATCGGACTCGCAGTCGGCGATCATCCAGCCGACCA
>NZ_JAFCUW010000004.1:0-405357 GCF_049896725.1 Massilia sp. PWRC2 | reverse complement strand
TGCTGGTCGAACCTATCGACATCGTAGAAATCTATCGAAACCGCGCAAACCAGGCCCGAAACCGCACAAGGCTATGAGCCAGAAAAATTGCTAAAAAGTCTTAAGTTGGGTGGATTGGGGTTTGACTCCACCACCTTACGCATCGGAAGCACCTACCAGTCGCAGATCAGTGGCTACCAGGAGAGTGATAGCACACTCAGGCACCTGGCTGGCCAGGTGAGCAGAGTTGGCGACCTGAGATTGCAGTCGGATGGCTTGTTGCATCTGATTGTGTGGCAGGTTTTTTTAACTTGGACATTCGACTGTGCCCAAGGTCTACCTGGCCCACCTTGGCGAGTGCGCCTTGCAGGAGCGCGGAGCCTTGGTGGCGGGCAAGGACGTGACGATCGCGCCGCTGGACATCATCGTCAACCGGGTTGGACGGGTTGACACTGTGCTGGAGAGTGTCGTCAGTGTTATCCGGACCGGGAAGAGCATGGCGGCGTCGGCGGCACAGTTTGGCGTGACCGCCAGCGCCAGTGCCAGCCGGGGCAAGGTCGACGGTAGCGGTGTCACCCAAGTCAACAGCCACGTCATCGCCGGCCGCGGCTTGACCATCGCCAGTGGCGGCGACACCAACATCAAGGGGGCGGTAGCCAGTGGCCGCGAGGTGCTGGCCGATATTGGCGGCAACCTGAACATCGAGAGCCTGCAGGACAGCGCGACGCTCGACGGCAAACGCCAGAGCGCGAGTGCATCGGGCACGCTGGGTGCAGGCGCCGGCATCAGCGCCAAGGCCAGCAACAGCACGGTCCACAACGATTACGCCAGCGTGCAGGAGCAAAGTGGCATCCGTGCCGGCGACGGCGGCTTTCAGCTTAAGGTTGGCGGCAACACCGATCTGAAAGGGGGCGTCATCAGCAGCGCCGAGGCGGCGATCGACACTGGCCGCAACAGTTTGACGACGGCCACGTTGTCGTTCGCCGATGGGCAGAACCTCGATGTCAGCAATGCCAGCGGTATCAGTCTTGGCGCCAACGTGGGTCAAAACCAGAGCGGCACCAAGTTTTCGCCCAGCCTGGCGCCGGGCATGGGTCAGGTGCGCGAAAGCGCTGGCAGTGTGACCGTGAGTGGCGTGAGCGGCGGCAGCTTAACTGTAGAAAAAGCCGAACGCCAGCCAGGCGGTGGCGGGCCTGAACCGGGACGTTGTCACCGGCAAAGATACGACTGCCGCCCTGGATAAATCGTGGACGGGCGCGCAGGCGCTGGACAAGGTCGGCGCGCAGATTCAGATCACCAGTGCGGGCATGCCGCGCCTGGCCAAGGAAATCGGTGATTACGCGAAAATCAAGCAGGCTGAATTGACGCTGCAGGGCAAGCCGGAAGAGGCAGACAGGTGGGCCGAAGGGGGGATTTATCGGGTGGCGGCGTATAGACAAAGGGGGCCAGATCGCCCAGCACTGAATTGATTCGCTTGCAGTGATAGAAGCCGACGATGTAATTAGCAATGTTAGCCTTGGCCTCGGCGTGATTGACATAGTGGCGCGGCCAAACGCGTTCTAACTTGAGGTTTGCGAAGAAGCGTTCTGACACGGCATTATCCCAACAATTTCCCTTGCGGCTCATGCTACGGACGAAGCCTTTGCGAACCAACAGGTCCTGTATGGGACCTAGAATTTAGATTATGAGCAACGGCGCGCAGGTTTCGAGCGCTCCACCGAGACAGGTTGTTACCCTTTGGGAAGTACTGCCGCAAAAGGGTGTTTGTGTTTTCGTTCGTGCCGCGTTGCCAATCTGCTGGACGCGCGCGCGATCGGCAAGTTCGACGCCAGCTGCAGATATCCCATGTCGCATCAGGTGTAGGCGAGCTTGGGGTGACCTCGACGAATCGCGTGGAAGCCGAACGAAACGCATTTTCTTTTTTCAGAGCAAATGGAAGGTTTCACATGTTCGATCGCCTGAAGTGGCCGTGTATGACCCGAAGGATCAAAAATCGTATGATAGATACTGACGATGCTTGCTCCAGGTACAAAAAATGGCTGGTTTTTGGTGATGGTATTTTCGATGGTATCGCTCTCAGGCCATCCATAAATTACCATTAAAATCAGTGACTTGCGTACATCGTTAATATTCGAGTGGGAGTGATGAGATCGCTTTAAGTCATTGATTTTAAAGAATTAAAATATCTCTCGTTGATAACGTGTAAAACATTATCAACGAGTTTTTTTGCGCGCGCGATATTGCCCGGGGCGCTGACTTTGACCGACTGCTGGCTCAATGCCTCTGCAAGACGGCAACGAACAGGTTCTTCGCGTGCGGAATCGCCAGCATCGCGTAAAACTTGCCGCCGTCGGTGGCTAAATTTTTGAACTTTTTTTTCGCTTCCTGACACGGCATCGACCCGCAATTCCGGCGACCTCTTTCAAAGCGCGACGAAAGCGCGTAGCGACCACGTGGCGCGCAGCGGCGCGCAATCGGCGAACAGATCGACAGCATGAACGGCAACTGAATTCGAACAACTCGATCTGGGCGATGTGCGTCTGAACCGGCGAGCGAGAACACTGATGGAAAGTATGGCGGCGACTCCGACGGCGGGCGTCCCCAAGGCATGCAACGGATGGGGCGAATCTGTGGCGTCCTACCGCTTTTTCGACAATGAGAATGTCGACTGGCGTGCGATCCTGGCGCCGCGCTGGCAGCTGACGGGCGAGCGGATGGCCACGCAATCGGTCGTGCTGTGCCTGCAAGACACGACCGAGTTGGACTTCAACGGCCAGCAGGCGAAAGGCCTGGGACCGCTCAGTTACGAGGCCCAGCGCGGGATGTATGTGCACCCGGCTTACGCGGTCACGACGGCGCGCGCACCGCTCGGCATTTTCGATGCCCGGATGTGGGCACGCGAACCGAAGAACGGCGATGGCCGATGTTGCGGGCCAGAGGAAAGCCTGCGCTCGATTGAGGGATATGAACGGCTGGTCGAGCTGGCGCCAAGCCTTTCCAAGACGCGCCTGGTCTACGTGGACGACCGCGAAGCAGACATGATGCCGTTGATGGCGCGGGCGCAGGTTGTGTATAACGAGGTGGGCTAGGGCGCATCAAAATGCCACACGTAGTCAGCGCCTTTTTCCGCGCATCTCCTTTCGAAATATGGGGTTTGCAGGGAACCCCGACAGCTGTTGGATTATCGCGCTGAAAGGAAGAAAGGTGATATCTTGCAGAGGCAGTACCGGACCCTCGCAAGCCCGAAACCGCTCAGCGGTCGAATGAAAATGCCCCGCCAAAATCTCACCTTCGCTGACTCGCTCGTTCGAGAAAAAGCGATAGGCAGCTTTTGTATTGGCCCAGTTCTGGCATACCACTGGAATGAGGTCACCAATCCCATTCGATAGTCGTTCGACCAGAATACGCAAACGCTTCCGAGCCGCTGATCCTTGAATATCGAGCCGGCGAGCTCTTCATCGACCCATGCCGAGCTCTCGCTGCAGCCGTTTCCTGTTCGTGTTTGATTCCGCGAAAAATAGCATCGTTGACTTGGCGTCTTCATGGCACCGCCTCACTACATGTCACTTCACATAGGCGTAAGACCAGAAAATTTGTGGATAATTGCAAGGGTGGGAAGATACTTACGATTGAAGCGCTGCGGTACGCGGACCGTGTGTTCAATCTACATCAGCGATGAACCCATCCTCACTGTCGCCAGTTAGGATCAGCACCACGACGAAATTCATCCCGACCGTTGGAGGCGTACTATGACAGTCCTACATGCAGTGCAGTTGACAGTTTTCCCGCAATTATCAATGGTCTCGCGCGAGCGGCGCCATAGTGCCAATGGCCACGGCGGCGCTGTGCGGTTCTTCACCGGTTTGTCGGGCTCAGGAAAATCGTCGGTGGCTCATGTCCTCGAAGCGCAATTGTTTTCGTTAGGGCACCAGGTAATAATCGTTGATGGCGATAATATCCGCGCGGGTCTGTGCGCCGATCTCGCCTTCGACGTCGAAGGGAGGGCGGAAAATCTGCGTCGTACCAGTGAGGTATTGCAGATGTTTGTCGAGGCCGGGGTGATCGTGCTGGCCACATTCGTAGCGCCGGTGGCAGCGGATCGCGCCCGCCTTCGCGCGCGCCTGGACGATACAACCTTTGTCGAGATTTTTTGCGATTGTCCGATCGAGGTCTGCGAAACACGCGATGTCAAAGGACTGTGCCTGCGCCCCCGCAGCGGCGAGATTGTCCAGCTCACCGGCGTCTCGGCACCGTACGAGGCGCCTCTTGCGCCTGACCTAAGACTGTGCACCGACCTGGAAAGCTTGGAGGCGTCGGCTCGATCAGTTTCGGTCATCTAGCCGCGATCGGCCTGCTACGTGTTAGCGCACCGGACGCACGCAATCGAATCAGCCATGTCGGCTGATCCCTCTTATCACCTGGAGCCCTCATGCGCAAAAAATTCGTTGTCGGTGCGCTTTTCGCTACGCTTGTCGCAACGTTGGCCGGCACGTGTGCCGCCCGCGGTCTGTGTTCGTACACGGGTACCGACCAGCTTGGGGCAGATCCCAAGTTCCGTCCCGCTTTAAAACAGCTGCTGCGCAACAAGACCTTCCAGTCCGGCGCCTACACCGTTAATGCGTTGGACCGCGTGGTGTTGAACATGGTCGGCCCACCGGGCAAGATCGAAGCACTTCAAGATGGCATGTATCTCGCAACTGCCTGCCGCTATCGCGATTGTGGCGACAAGGTGGCGCTGATCCTAGCCTGCCCGAATCGGGTCGTGGCCGCCGCCATCGTTGACTATAACGCGCGGCCAAAGCTTGCGGTCTTTTCATCAAACCGGTCGCAGTCCTTGAAAGCCGCCGTGGCGAAATGGAAAACCGCCATTGAGCAAGAGACCGGCATGCCGCTGGAGGTCGAGTGGCATCGACAGCAAGAGCGTTGACATGCTGGCAACGCTGCCGGCCAACGGCGAGCAAAAAACTCTCACGGCGGGCGCGGCCGGAACGTGTCACTGAACTTGAAACACCTTGGTCAGGGTTGACGCCGACCGACAACTGACCCACCTGTAGGCGTTGTGCCGGCCCAACTTTAATTCAGGTGTTCTACTACTGCTGCCTGATCAATAGGCAAGAGAAAAAATAGGTGAGCACCATGGAAATGTCAGGCAAGGTTCGACGGATGTACCTGCACGGCAAGCTGTGGCTACATGAAATCTCGAAGTGCACGGGGGTATCCCGTAATACGCTACGCAAATGGGTCATGACACCCGAGACGGAAGTCATCGCCGCGCCGCGCTACCGGCGTGGCGAAGTGCCCAGCAAACTGACGCCGTTTCACGCCGCGCTGGAGTTGGCGCTGACGGCCGATGCCCACCGTAGCAAGCAGAATCGCCGCACCGCCAAGGCCCCGCTCGCGCAAGTGAAAGCTGACGGCTATACCGGCAGCTATAGCCGCGTCGCCGACTTCACAAGCGCGTGGCACGGGCAGGAGGGCAATGCGCAGCATGCCTTTGTCCCGCTCAGTTTCGAGCAAGGCGAGGTTTTTTAGTTCGACTGGAGTGAGGAGGGCCTGGTAATCGGTGGCATTTACCGGCCCATGCAGGTGTCCCACATGAAGCTGTGCGCAAGCGGCGCCTTCTGGCTGGTCGCGTATCCAAGTCAGGGCCATGAGATGCTGTTCGATGCGCACACGCGTTCGTTCGCGGCGCTCGGTGGCGTGCCGCGCCGCGGCGTTTACGACAACATGAAGACCACCGTCGACAAGGTCAACAAGCGCAAGGGTCGGATCGTCAACGCGCGCTTCGCCGTCATGTGTGCCCACTACCAGTTCGACGCTGATTTCTGCAACGTCGCCTCCGGCTGGGGAAAAGGCGTGGTTGAGAAGAACGTGCAGGACAGCCGGCGCAGAATCTGGATCGAGGCGCAAACTTTGCAGTTCAGCTCTTTCGTCGAACTGAACGTCTGGCTGGCCCAACGCTGCCGGGTGGTTTGGGGTGAACTGCGTCACCCGGAGCACCCGGCACTGAGCGTGGCAGAGGTGCTCGAGCAGGAGCGGTCGCAGATGATGCCGATACCCACGCCGTTCGACGGCGACGTCGAGAAGCCGGCGCGTGTGTGGTCCACTTGCCTGGTCACGGTGAGCCGCAACCGTTGTTCGGTGCCTTGCGAATTTTCCGGGCAGATGGTGAGCGCGCGCCTGTATCCAGGCCGGGTATGCGTCGTCGCCGGCGACGTCATCGTGGCCAGCCACGATCGGATCGCCAAACGCGGCCAGGTGCGCTACGACTGGCAGCATAACATCCCGCTGCTGCAGAGAAAGCCTGGGGCGTTGCGCAATGGCACACCGTTCGCCTATCTACCGGTGCCGTTGCTGCGCCTGAAGCAGGGCCTGCTACGCCATGCCGGTGGCGACAGTATTCTGGTCGGCTCGTCGAGTTCGTCCGTGAACGTTATAACCGTGGGTGAGATGTCAAACAGTGATACCGATCGGCGGATCGCATCAGCCAGACTGGAAGCACGGGTCCGCTGATTTCAAATGCCGCAATATTGGGCACAGCTGGTCCCCGATGAAATGCCTCCACCGGCCGTCGATGCTTTTTGTCTTTTCGCTCAAAGATCGCTGCTTGTTCGCTGTTTAATCCTGCGCCATATCGCGATTCGCATCGTTACGCACGAAACCGGCGTCGTCGATGACGAAGGTGGCGGCCGCGAGCGGTTTATGGTCGACGCTGCTCAATCGCCAGATTGTGCGGCCATCGTCCGCTTGCATCAGCAAAGGCAGCCTGCTTTTGGCGCTCCAGCACACATGGGTCACGCGCCCCTGCTGTTCCAGGTCGATCCAAGAGCAGGGCGCCACCGGCGTGGCAGCTCCTGTCGGGGCAGTGGCGGCGCTCAGGTGGTATGGTCCTTTGGGATGGCGCAGACCGTGGCCGAGATCGAACCAGTCAGTGAAATTGCCCATGCGATAGAGGTTGTCGCGGTCAATGTCGGTATGGATCTTTTTCTTCAGGTCCAGGACAGACAGCCGATAGCCATCACTACCAGTTTTGCGCACGGCAAACACCTCGGCACTCCCATCGGTCAGACGGCGAATGCGGTTCGCTTCGCGCCAGACTTCGAGCTGGTGCTCAGCGCCGTTGGCCACGAAGGTCGCCTTGAAGTGGGTTGCCGCCGGCTCGCCCTTGGTGTTGAAGATCTGCTCGAACTTCGGCTCGAAGGCATGGGCGCTGCAAGCTGGCACGGCCAGCCACAGCAGCGCCAGGCGCAAGTTGAGCAGCGGCCTCACTTGCGAACTGCCTTGGCGTAATCAAAATACCGGTAGGTCTTGCCGTCGACGCTGACATCCTTGACACCGAGTTCAATGTTGTACGTGCCAAGGGTCAGGGCGGTGTCCTTGAGTACGCCGGTAGGATCTGTTGGCAGCTCGAACGACAGACCGGTGGCAGCGGCCGCGGGATTGACCGCCGAAGTGGTGACGCTAATGGCGGTGCTGCTGGCCGGCTTGACAAGCGCTTCGTTGAGTACCCTGCCATCAGCCTGCGGCATCGACAGCCCGAGCAGGTAAGCGACGGTAGGGGCGACGTCAACGTTGCCCGATGGCGTAGCGAGCGTCTTGGCCGGCTGGAATGACGGGCCGTTGGCGATCAGCGTATTGTGGACGTCGGCGATGCCAAAGCTGCCGTGCATGCCACGCTGGCCGCCAACGCTTTCAAATTCGATGCCGGGCATGCCTTGCACGGATACACCGTGATCCCAGTTGAACGAGACCACCACATCCGGTTGCCCATTGTTCTGGCGATTGGCGTTTTCAAGGTTGACTTGCGCAAGGGTGAGCGTGCCGGCAATGGCGCCGTAGCGGCTGTCGACGAAGATTGCGCCGTATTCTTCGCGCTGCTGCAGCATCTTGACCAGGTTTTTTACCGTCGCCGCATCGTGGCCGGGGACGTAGAAATAGTCGGAACCCCCATTGGCGGCGACAACGATGGCGTTGGCCGGCAGGCTGCCCGGCGCTGGCACCTTGAAGCTTGCCACCGGCGTGGCCAGCGTGGCGCTGATAGCCTGGTATTTCGTATTGGCGCTGCCGCACAGGCTGCCACTGGCGTCGAGCTTGACCGGCACAGTGGGCGCACCGTTCGCATCGAGACCGTACATCGCGCTCGTTGAACAGCCGGCGCCGTCGAAGGCTTTGAAGCCGCGGTAGGTCAACAGGTCAGCCGAACGGACGTCGCCGGAGAAAGAGAAGCCGTTGGCGTTGAGCGCGCCGAGCGCGGCGGTGTTGCTACCGCTGGTTGCACCATTGACCAGGCCGCCGTTCGGCAAGGTGGCCGAAGCAGTGATCGCCCGCAAAGGATATAGGCTCAGCGGACCGGAAACACTGGAATGGCCATGGTCCGAGACAACGACGATATTGGTATTGCTGTCCATGCCGTTGGCACGCAGACCAGCGAGCAGCTCGCCCAGACGGGCATCTTGCGAGCGCAGGCCTGCTTTCATGTTCGGCGAACCAGGGCCATAGCCGTGTTCCACGTTGTCGGGTGTACGGAACCAGATCAGCGAGAGCATCGGCTTCTTGTTCGGCAAAATAAATTGCGTGAACACCGACATCATGTATTTGTTGGCCGCGTCTTCCGGTGCGCCTTGCGTGGTGTCGCTGGCGTCGCGCGAGGAAACGGTCTGCTGGCCAGCAGGGTCGTAGGCCGTCGTGTTGAACGTGACGTAGCCGGCGCGCGCGGTCGGGTTGCCGTTACTGGCCGCCAAGGTGACAGCATCTGCGCCTGCATAGTTCTTCACCACGTTGGCCGGCAATGCAAAGCCACCTGCCTGCAGATCGGTGACCAGGCTGCGCGGCTGTACCGTGTTTTCGTCAAGGAAAATCCCGCCCTGGCCCAGGTCCTGAATATACGCCGCACCGCTCTTGCCGATGGTGGCCGTGACCAGACCGGCGCTTTGCGCCGTGGCGAACAGGCTTTTCACCAGCAAGAGTTGGCCTCCGTAGTAAGTGTTGAGCGTGGAAAGCACTTGGTAGTCTTCAGTGAAGACCGGGTCCTGATAATCCTGGGCCGTGCCTGCTGCGCCATTGCCGGCAGGAATAGTGTTGCCGGCACCTTGGGGCGGGGTCCAGAAGGTATTGCCATAAAAGCCGCTGGTTTTCGGAAATGAACCGGTCGCAAACGACGAGCCGTTCATCATGGTGAAGGTGGGATAAGTCGAATGGTTGTCGCTGAAGTTGACGCCGCTTTGGCGCAGCGCGTACAGATTCGGCGTATCGGTCGCGTTCACCGAGTCGGGACGCAAACCATCCCACACCATAATCACGGTGCGCGTGGCTGTCGGCGCCGGCGTTGCTGGCGTCGCAGGGATGGTTGAAGAGTTGCTGCTGCCGCAGCCGGCCAGCACGAGGCCGATGAGCAGGGAAGCGATCAAGGCAAGGCGTGGCTGCACGTTTCAATCTCCTAATAAGTTGTTTGAAGGATCGAGCAGGCGATCGATACGCCTGCATTCATCTTTGACAAGATCATGCGCGATCGATGTGACAGGCTGGTGACATACCAAAAGTTTGTTTGGGCCTGGCGGCTGCTGCACTGTCTTGCTCGCTGCGACGGCAGGCTGTTCGGGCCATGGTCACTCGTTGCATCCAATGGCTAGTTGCAGGATTTTGAAGAAAATTAAAATTTTTGAACTTTTATTTTTCGCTTCCTGGCACGGTATCGACCCGCAATTCCGGCGACCTCTTTCAAAGCGCGACGAAAGCGCGGAGCGACCACGTGGCGCGCAGCGACGCCATTGGCAGGGCGCTGTCGGGCAAAGCGGTCAATCTGAATGCCGGCAAGGACATCATGGTGCTGGGTAGCGCCATTGGGGGAGAGGGCGACGTCAGCCTGGTCGCCGCCGGCAACATCGCCGCGGCCACCAGCACGCTCACCGAGCATTACCACAGCGAGGGCAAGGAAAGAGGCTTTCTGAGCGGCGGTGGCCTTGGCAGCAGCGACGCGCGCGCACACTACCCTTGGATGGATAAACTGCAGGCTGCTTCGCCAGCGCTCCTGCGGAGATGGCAATGCGGGTAGTGAGCAGGGTTGTCGGACCGTAAATCGAGGTGCTTGCGGTCCAAAAATACGGTTTTGTCGTGATGGTATTTTTGATGGTATGACTTTGCTGGGATGCATTCCAGGTGAGGCGGTAGACGTGGTTCATAGAGGCTTTCTGGTTGAGTGCGGCGTAGGAGAGGGCGGCGTCGAGGTCCGGTGCGGGTTCAAAAATATTTCAGCGCCTGCATCCACAGGCGTGGCGCGCGGTCACGGTCCGACTGCGGCGGGGCGCTGCCGCGCCAGGCAAGGTTGGCGGCGACCGTGAAACCGTCGGCGCCGCGGTACGTGGCGGCGACACCGGCGCCAGCGAGACGCTGGTGTCGCGCACCGTCAGCGGCGAGGGCGGTGTGATTGAGGCGGCCGGCGGCGCGGTCGACGAAGCTGGCCAGCTGCCAGGCCGACGTGACGGAGTAAGTCAGTTCAGCACTGGCCAGCCAGGCATCGTCGCAAGCCGATTCGCCTTGCGGATACGCGCGCACAGCCTGGGCCCCGCCCAGGGAAAACTTTTCGGAAGAGTCGAGGTTGTGCGCTGCCAGCTGGCCGCTCAGCTGGCCGGACCAGCTCCAGCCGCGCGCGGCGCCGCCGAAGCGCTGCTGGCGACTCCATTGCAGTGACAGCTTGTCGTAACGGCCTGCCGTACGGTGGCCGACCGCGTCGACCGCCAGTGTCGTCGGATCGAGTTGCAGCACGCCGCCGGCGTAGGACAGGCTCCATGTATTGACGGCCGCATCCATCGTGCTGTCCTGCTGGTCGCCGGTCACGCCAAGGGTGAGCACGCTGATGGACTTGCCTGACACGCTGCCGGTAGCATCGCTGCGATCGTCGAGCCGCTTGCGTTCGACGTTGGCCTGCAACGACAGGTTGCCGAGGCGGCTGCGACGCCATGAATGGAGCGCGTACAAGCTGACGATGTCGGCAGTGCCATGCGCCTGCAGCGTGGCAAAGTCCTGGCCGAGCCGGTAGCGCATGCCCGACCACGCGCTACCGAGTTGCAGGCCGCTGCCACCGGCGGGTAACTGGTAGGCCAGCCTGGCGTAACGAAACTGCGCATCGGAGGCCGTTGCACGCACTGACAGGCTGTCGCCCAGTCCCAGCGGACTGTTCGACGTCAGTTGCATGCCAGCGCGCCAGGCGCCGCTGAAGCGATTGCCATAATTGTCGAGGCTGACGTTGCCGCCGATCGCACCCTGACCACTGACACGAATATCGAGGTCAGTCACGCCCAGTGAGGCGCCCGGCGTGACGGTCGATTGCACCGCGACGCCAGGCAACCCATTGAGCAACAGCAGGCTGCGCTCGAGGCTGTCCTGGCGCAGCGGCCGCCCTGCCTCAATTGTGGGCAAGAATGCGCGCACCACGCTGCTGTCAACCCTCGAACGGTTGTCAATGGTTACTAACCCGACATTTCCTTCAAGGACAGTCAATTCCACGATGCCATCGCGGATGTCCTGCGCCGGCAAGTAAGCCCTGGCGATAAAGTAGCCCTGGTGGCGGTAATGGGCGGTGATGCGGTCGGCGGCGACGTTCAGCTGCACCAGCGTCAGCTGTTTTCCAACCAGATCAGCCAGCAGTGCTTCCAGCGCGGCGGACGTGAACGCGGTGTTGCGGTTGAAATGGAACGCGGTGATATGCACGCGCTGCGCTTCGGCAGGCGCATCCGTGACCGCGGTGCGCAGTGGCTGAAGCGGCAACGGCACCTCCTGGCGCCGTTCCGGTTCCGGCAAGCCTGTACGCCGCTGGTCCTGCAGCAAACGTCCCGTGTCCGGTACTGTCTGCGCCAGGCACGAAGGGGCCAGCGCTGCTGCCACGACGCAGGTGCCGGCGAGCCACAGTCCACCGACCTGAAGCACCGGTGGTGCGAAGCGGGCAATGCGCGATGGCATCTGCACCCGGGCAGCGTATCCATCAAAGCCGATTGTCGAATGCATTGCCGCTGGCCCGCCCGGAGTTTTTAAAGTGGTGCAAGTTTAACAATGCATTGTTGCGATTTATCTAGCCGGGCCGGCTATGTTGTGGTTATTGCAGCCTAGTGATATGAGCCATTCGACTCAGCGCAGCGGGTGCTGACGCCGGATTACCTTGCTGGGTACAGCGTGTTCAACGTGGACCGTTGGTGTGGTCTTACCCACAAACAGGACATGCGCGATTGGCATGCTGGCTGTCAAGTTCCGCCTGGTCATAAACGCGTTGAACGACCAAATCTGGCACGTGCAAATACCGCCGGATGTCCCCGCAACGGTGTACGGCCTCGATCGCAACCGCCCGGCCGGTATCAAAGGCGCAAGCAATGCTATGTGCCAGAAACGCTGCCATCCTGCTGAGCGAGTGAGCAATGCCCTCCCGCACGCGTTTTCTTGCCGCTAACAATGCTACTGCCAATGCTACTGCATATGCCAGCCATGACTGACCGTGATCGACTGGCCAGTCAAGGCGGCGGTGTCGAATCCCGCCAAAAACAAGGCGGTTTGCGCGACGTCGTGCGCGGTGGTAAATTCGCCATCGACGGTTTCCTTCAGCATGACGTTTTTGACGACCTCCGCTTCGGTGATGCCCAGGGTGCGTGCCTGTTCGGGGATTTGCTTGTCGACCAGGGGTGTGCGGACGAAGCCGGGACAAATGACGTTGGCGCGAATGCGATGTTCTGCGCCTTCTTTGGCGACCACTTTCGCCAGACCGAGCAGGCCATGCTTGGCGGTGACGTACGGCGCCTTCAGCGGGCTCGCTTGGTGCGAGTGCACGGAACCCATGTAGATAACGGCGCCGCCGTTGCCCTGCGCGATCATCTTGCGCATGGCGGCGCGCGTCGTCAAAAATGCGCCATCGGCATGGATCGCCATCAGGCGTTTCCAGTCTTCGTACTTGAGATCGACGAGCGGGCTGATGATCTGGATGCCGGCATTCGACACCAGAATGTCGACACTGCCCAGCTGCGCCGCCATCGCATCAAAGCCGGCACTGACCTGCGACTCATCGCTCACGTCCATTTCCACTGCACATGCCTTGACGTCGTAGGTCGCGGCGATCTGCGCAGCTGCCTGCTGCGCCGCGTCGATCGAGATATCGGCAATACAGACACGGGCGCCTGCACCTGCGAAGACCTCGGCGATGGCGCGGCCAATGCCGGATGCCGCACCGGTGATAAGCGCTGCTTTGCCACTGATTGTCATAGCGTGTCCTGTTGGTTGACAAGGTGATTTAAAGAATGAATTCCGCTCTGGAGGGACGGCAATTTAGTTCAGATAATCGTAGACCACCGTGCCATAGGGAAGCGTCAGGTCCGCCAGAATATGGACTGCAGAGACCACTTCCAGTACTGGAAACCTGGCAAGAGGCGCCAGCGCATGGTCGAACAATTGCAGTGCGCCAGGTCCGCTCCAGGCCCCTTTGATGTGGATATCTTCGAGCTGGTATTGGTTGAGCTCGCATATGCGGGGCGTGCCATCCACGTGTGGCACGATTTTCAGCAGGACGGCGGGCGCCGCCAGCGACGCCGCTGCTTGCCGATGATCGATACCCTGGTATTTATAGCCCATGGTGGCGCGCGCAATCGTCGATCCTGCATAGCTTAATTCACCGATCAGGGTGTCGGTGCGTACTTCCATTTTGGGCTGGGCCAATTTTTTGGGGAAGCCCCAAATCTCCCGTCCTGCCGCAATCGGCGCTTCATCGTCAAGGAACATGGAATGGACATAGCCGACGTCCTGGCCCTGCAGGCGCGCCGGAATGACCAGGCCCGATTCCGTGTAGTCACCGAAACCGGTCGAGTCCGGCATCCGGATGACCTCGAATTTGACGATGGCATCGTCCCGCGGCTGTAATGGTTCCGGCAGCGCCGCTGCGATGATGTGGGGATCGGTCCGAAAGCTGATGATCAGGTATTCGCGGTCGATAAAACGATACGGGCCGCGTGGATAAGACGGTGAATCGAGCGGCATCGAGAACGCATGATGCAAGACGTCGTTGTGTTTCATGGCAGCTCCTTCATACAGAATATGTCGAGTAGAAAACGATGGTCTCGGTCCCACTTCCACGACTTGCAAGACGCGGCCAGGGTCATCTAACCAACGCGCCGCCAGCTGCCTGCTGCACCGGCTTAAGCAGTGGTCGCGTCTGCACCATTGTCAGATGCCGATGGCGCTGCCGGGTACTCCCAGGTCAGGTCTGCGCTGATCGCTTGATCCACCGGCGGCGTCGTCAACGCGTGCACGCGCATGCAGATGCTGGGCGGTAAAGGCTCGAGCCATTCCTTGTGGGCCACCAGCCGTTGGCCGTCGTTCACGCCGGCTTGCCAGCGCGCTTTCACGATGGCAGGAGAGAAATCGATGTCTTTTCCGGCGCCGTCGCCCGCAAGCGATGGCATCATCAGGCGCGCGATATGAATCGAATGCTGCTGGCCGCGTTCGAGTATCGCGCGCACGCCTGCCGATTCGCGCACCTCGGGCGGCAGCAGCGTCGACAGACTGTGCAGTGCGCGGCGCAAATCCAGGCTCTCGCGATGGCGCCGCAAGTGCTCCTTGACGCGGCTGGCGTAGATGATGTCTTTTTGGCGGGACATAATGTCGCCGAAGGTCCCCGGTGCGGTGAGTACCGAAGGATTCCACAGGTCGACCATGACGCAGGCCAGATCGCGGTCGAGCGAGGCTTCCAGCGCCAGGTCGATGGGCGTGTTCGAATACATGCCGCCATCCCAATAACGGCGCCCATCGATTTCGACATAGGGAAATCCGGGCGGCAAGGCGCCCGAGGCCATGACGTGGCGCGCATCGACGCGAATGGTATTGGTGTCGAAATCGGCGCGCTCGCCAGTGTCGACATCGACGGCGCACGCCGTATAACGGGGGTGACGTTCGTTCAGATAGTCGAAATCGACCAGGCGCTCGAGCGTCCTGGCCAGCGCCGAGGTGTCGTAAAACGACGGTGCTTGCAGGGGCAAGCGTGCCGCCGCCACCGACAGGGCGCCCACGCGCGGCGTGAAAAATCCGGGCACGCCGCATGTCAGGAAGGGCAGCGTGCGCAATGTTTCAGCCCATCCCGACAGCGCTGGAGGCAGACAGGCATGCAGGTACTGGAAGTGTTGCCACGGCCACGGCGGTGTACTTGCCATGTCCCAAAATTCCTGCAGCTTTGAGGTGCGGCGCGAGGCTTCGTTACCAGCAATGATTGCGCCATTGATGGCACCGATCGATGTGCCGATGACCCAGTCCGGCGTCAAGTCTGCCGCGGCAAGGGCTTCGAAGACGCCAGCCTGGTAGGCACCGAGCGCGCCGCCACCTTGAAGGACCAGAGTTTTATTGTGGGAAATCATAAAGCGTTCAGTCGTGAAGTTTCAATGCCGGTCGTTGGCCGGGGGGCGCGAAGTCGTTCGGTTCAATTCTGTTCGGTTCAATTCTGTTCATGAGGTGCCATCGTCGCAGTGCCGCACCACGCTGTCTTTCGACATCGTGCGGATCGACAGGCAATCGTGCGCGTCGACACGCGCAGCGCACCTGCCAAGGCTGCTGTGGCACCGCACGCACCTGAGCGCCATACCGCGAAGGCGATGACAGGCGAGCTGTCAGCAGAGGACATTCGCCTTGACTTACTAGTATATGAGTGATTAAATTGCTCATATGCTAGTAAATTTCAGGTCTGCCTCGTCCCTCCTTGGTCGACGTCCAGCCCGATTCTGATGGCGCGCCAGCGCCGGTCGCCGATGGCCTGACCTCGCCGGCACCCGTATTTTCCCCGCTCAAAAGGACACATATGCATGACGAGTACCACGATCGCATTCGCCACCCGTTGCTGCGCGAGCGCATCACCAGCGCTGCGGCCGCCGCCGCCCTGATCGACGATGGCATGACGATCGGCATGAGCGGCTTCACCCGTGCCGGCGATGCCAAGGCGGTGCCGCTGGCGCTGGCCGAGCGCGCGCGTCAGACGCCGCTGCAGGTCACCTTGATGACCGGCGCATCGCTGGGCGGCGACGTCGACAAGATCCTCACGCAGGCCGGCGTGCTGGCGCGGCGCATGCCATTCCAGTCCGATCCCACGCTGCGCGCGGCGATCAACCGGGGCGAAGTGATGTTTATCGACCAGCACCTGTCCGAAACCGTCGAATTGCTGCGCACCGGACAGATTGCGCCGGTCGATATCGCCATCATCGAGGCCATCGCCATCACTGAAAGCGGCGCCATCATCCCCACCACGTCGGTTGGCAACAGCGCCAGTTTCGCCGTCCTGGCCAGCAAGGTGATCGTCGAGATCAATCTGGCGCACTCGCTGGCGCTCGAAGGCTTGCACGACATCTTCATCCCCAAGCACCGGCCGCAGCGCGAACCGATTCCCCTGATGACGGCGAGCGAGCGCATCGGCACCACCGCCATCATGATCGACCCGGCAAAAATCGCTGCCATCGTCATTACCGAGAAAAGCGACAGCTGCTCGACCAATCTGCCCGCCGACGGCGATACGGCAGCGATTGCAGCGCACCTGGTCGCCTTCTTCGAACGCGAGGTGGCACGGGGACGCCTGACCGAGCGTCTGATGCCGATCCAGGCCGGCATCGGCACGATTGCCAATGCCGTCATGGCCGGCTTCATCGATAGCCCATTTTCACACCTGACCATGTACTCCGAAATGCTGCAGGATTCCACCTTCGACCTGTTTGACGCCGGCAAGCTCGATTTCGCCTCCGGCTCGTCGATCACGCTGTCGGCACAGAAGAGCGCCCAGGTGTTCGGCGACATCGGCCGTTACAAGGAGCGCCTCGTGCTGCGCCCGCAAGAGGTGAGTAACCATCCGGAAGTGGTGCGCCGCCTGGGCATCATCGCCATCAACACCGCGCTCGAGGTCGATATTTATGGCAATGTCAATTCGACCCACGTCGGCGGTACTCACATCATGAACGGCATCGGCGGCTCGGGTGACTTTGCGCGCAATGCCTATCTGTCGGTGTTTGCCACCAAGTCGGTTGCCAAGGGCGGTCTGGTGTCGAGCATTGTGCCGATGGTCGCCCATGTCGACCACACCGAACATGACGTCGATATTATCGTCACCGAAATTGGTCTGGCCGATCTGCGCGGGCTGGCGCCGCGTGAGCGCGCCGCCCTGATCGTCGAACACTGCGTGGCCGAGCCGTATCGCCAGATGCTGCGCGACTACGTGGCGGCAGCCACGCTGCGCGGCGGCCATACCCCGCACCTGCTCGAGCAGGCGCTGTCATGGCATATCCGCTATGGCGCGACGGGTTCGATGCTGGTGCCCGCTGTCGTCAACACGACCGTTGCAGCGGCAGCAGGATGTCAAACCGGCTTGTGACCGCCCCATGCTGTCTATCCGCTGGCGCTGGCGCCAGGGACCATCAATGTGCTGTTGGCCACAACCAGGGCCGGCAAAACCAGCCTGATGCGCCTGATGGCGGGACTGGACCGGCCCAGTGCCGCCATCCTGGTCGATGGGCGCGACTGCAGCGGGGTGGCCGTCAGCAAACGCCAGCTGGCCATGGTGTATCAGCAGTTCATCCACTACCCGGTGTTGACGGTGTTCGACAATATCGCGTCGCCGCTGCGCATTCGTAAAAATGCCGCAAGCGCAGATCCGTGCACGCGTGCTGGCGCTGGCCGCGCTGCCCGGTGGCCAGCAGCAGCGCACCGCACTGGCACGGGCCCTGATCAAGCTGGCCGCTCTGCTGCCGCTGCTGCTGCCGCTGCTCGACGAGCCGCTGGTCAACCTCGACTACAAGTTGCGTGAAGAACGGCGGCGCGACCTGACCGCGCTGGTTTCGGAGGGGCACACCAGCGTGGTCCACGCCACCAGCGAGATGCTCGAAGCGCTGCAGCCGGGCGGCCATTGCACGTTGCTGCACGAAGGCCGCCTGCTGTAACCGGGCCCGACGCTGGATGTTTTTCGCGCGCCGGCCTCGATTGCCGTGGCGCGCACCTTCAGCAACCCGCCGATGAACCTGATGGCGGCCCGCATCGATGGCGATGGCGTGGCGCAGCAGGGCAACGCGGTGGCGCTGCCATTGACGCCGGCGCAGCGCCAGGCTGCCGCCGGCCACGGCGAGGTGGTGCTGGCATGGCGCGCCCGCAGCTTGCAGCTGCGGCCCCATTATGTAATTTCGTAGATGTAACTTCGTAGAGATAACTTCGTGCCTTGTGGCGGCAGACGCCAGCAGGGCGAGCTGCCCTGATTTCCTGGTCAGCCTGCCACGGAAAAAACCACAGCAATGGCCGCTGCACCCGCGCCGCCCACGATGCTTCGTTGTGGCGCCCCCCTGGCGCTTCGTACAACAGCAGATCGCGGCCATCGGTGTATCCCTGGGCCAGCAGGGCGTCGTGCATCGCTTTGGTGTCGTCCAGGCCATCGTCGACGGTGCCGGCGTCGATATAAAAACGCTGCGGCAGGCTGGCGCGCGCTGGTCCAGGGGGATCTTTGATCATCGCCTGGCCCGCCCACCAGAAGGAACTCGACAGGCCGGCAGCCATCGAGAACTGTGCGGGACGGTGGCGGGCGATGGCGAGCGCGGCAAGGCCGCCCAGCGAGGACCCCATCAGCGCCGTGTGCTGGCGGCCGGGCAGGGTGCGTCGCGTGCGGTCGATCAAGGGCTTGACGGTGTCGGCCACAAAAGCTTCATAGGCACTGAGCTGACCGCCGCCATGCCTGGGGTCGCAGCAGGGGGTGTACTCGGCCAGGCGCGCGGCGCTGTTGTCGATGCCGACCACGATGATTTCTTCCATCTGGCCGGTGGCGATCAAGCTGTCGAGGCTCGCTGCCAGGTCCCAGGCGACGCCGTAAGCGGCAGTGATCGGGTCGAACAGGTTTTGACCGTCGTGCATGTACAGCACCGGATAGCGCTTGGCGCTGTTCTCGCGGTAGCTGGGCGGATAATAGATGCGCAAGCGGCGGCTGTTGTTGAGCTGCTCCGAGAAGACCTCCGGCGCGATGTCGACCGTGCCGTGGGCGGCGCCGAAGAAGGGGTAAATGTCGAGGGTGGCGCCGCCTGCTACCCGATAGCGCCCGCCCCGCGACGGCGCGCCATTGAGGCAGGGCTGCATGACGATCGTGCCAAGCGCATCCGGCCAGCTGGCGGTCCAGACCGGGTCGCCGGCGCCGGCCCCGGTAAATGCGGCTGTCGCTGACGCCGCGCCACCCTTGTCGCTGGCGACCGTCAGGGCGGCGTCAGCGGCGTCGTAATGGATGCGCACCGTGGTGGCATAGGCCGACCCTGCCGAACTTGCAAAGACCGTTAGCAGCAGGGCGCAAAGGCGAATGTTCATGGCGGGGTGTAGTTGTCGTGGTTGTCGTGATGGTCGTGAAGATCGTGAAGATCGTGAAGATCGCCTGAAGCGCTGGCCTTGCGCAGGCGGATGCCAAACAGCGTGAACTGGTTCGAAGGACCGGCCACGCCGCCCGCGCCGCTGAAATTGCGGTTCGCTTCCAGGTAGCTCATATTGTAAAAATCGTCGAGGCGGGCACTGTAGCTGCCGGCGGCCAGCTGCGCCGTCAGCGGCGTCGAAAAATTGGCCGGGCTGCCGCTGGCGCCAGCGCGGGTGTGCGGCAGTACCAGCACGCCGGCAGCGATGGTCGCGCCGGCCCCATCGATGAGGCTGAGCCGTTTGACGCCGCTGCTGATGCCCAGGTTGATCTGGTTGCTGCCGTTGTAGTAGCGCAGCTGTACCTGATAGCGGCCGGCGCTGCTGATCTCGATACCGTCGATGCGCCGGCTGGCGCCCGGTGCGCCCCATGGGCCGGCGTCGGCGATGGCAACCTCGATGGCAGTGCCACTGCACAGCGGCTGGCTATGATGACTGCGGTTAGCCGATTGTGCAAACACCGCTTCGGCGGTGTAGCAGCCGCCAGCGCCGTCGATGGCATAGGTGCCGGCCGCCAGGCCGCTGGCGATCTGCACCCCGTCGCGATACAGATTGGTCGATGTGCCGGCAGCCGCATCGGCGATCGCCACGCGCCCCGGACCGGCAAGGCGCAGTTGCGGTTCGGCGGGCGCATACAGCGCTGGCGAGCGTGCGTCAGGGGCGCCAGCGACCAGTGTGATGGCCTGGCGGCCCGCCTGCAAGCGACCCAGGCGCAGCACGATGCGGCTGTGCGCGCGCAGGCGCTGCCAGGCGATCGCGCCGGCGCTGCGCACGCCGTCAACAGTGACGCCAGCGACCGCGTAATAACCGTCGGCCTGCTCGGCGGGCGGCAGTTCGATGACGACCTCGATGGTCTTGTCGCGCAGGCGCAGGCCGCGCAGGGCAATGCGCTCGGCAGCGCCAAACGTCTGGCGGCGCAGGCGGCTGGTAATAAAAGGCTTTAGCTGCACGCCGCTGGCGTCGGCGGTCACGCCGAACACCGACTCGATCACCATGCCAAGATAGGCGCCGACGGACCACAGCTGGCGGCGTGAATTGATCACGGGGCCGGACAGGGCGGGCTGGGCGTCGTCGAGCAGCAGCGGCTGGCCCGACAGCCACTCGAGATTCTCGACATTCGACAGGTTCAGCGCCGCCCCGCGTATCAGGCTGGCGTAAGCGGCATCGGCGACCGCCACGTTCTTGCCGATGGCGGCCGCGCGCAAGCCGTAGGCGGTCACAAACGGCCAGATGGCGCGGTTGTGATAAATCGGCTGGCCCGGCTGCTGCGGAAAAATCACCGGCGGGCCGTTGGGACCGTGGGGGTAGTGCGCCAGGATGCTGTCCGTTTGCGCGCGCTCGGCCACGCCGCTGACGATGGCCAGCGACTGGCCCAGCCAGTCGAATTTATGCAGGGGAGCGCCATCAAAGTGCGCAGCGGTGAGGCTGGCGTACATGCCGGCGTCGGCCAGCCAGAAGCGCGCGTTGATGGCGTCTTTGAGTGCGCCCGCCCAGTGGCGGTATTTGTCTGCATCGCGCAGGCGGCCCTGCTCGCGCGCCAGTGCGGCGGTCAGGCCCAGCGCCTTGAAGTGGGCGAGGTTGGTCGACAGCGCCTTGCTGCTGGCGAGCGACGCGATATCGTCGCCGATCGCGCTGCTGTAGCTTTGCTCGCGCCAGTCGAGAAA
Organism: Massilia sp. PWRC2; assembly: GCF_049896725.1. Lineage (NCBI taxonomy): Bacteria > Pseudomonadati > Pseudomonadota > Betaproteobacteria > Burkholderiales > Oxalobacteraceae > Massilia > Massilia sp. PWRC2. The sequence goes on along the minus strand of NZ_JAFCUW010000004.1, from coordinate 384,289 downwards.
CGAGGCTTCGCCGCGGTACAAACCGTCGCTGCCATCAAACGCCGCCAGCCGGTCGTTCTCGACCGTGTTGACCAGCGCCCGCAGAGCGCGCGCGGCGAAGGCGGCGCGGCGGGCGCCGTCGAGCAAGTCGAGCACGCGCGCGGCACCAAAAGCCCAGGCCACGCGGTCGGTGCTGACCGGCCAGCTGCCGCCGCTGCCGGTGTCCTGCAGGATTTGCAGGCCGTCGGCGCTGCCGCCTGCCGCTGCCGGTTGGACCAGGCCAGCGCGCCATGGCGAGAGCTTGAAGTCCAGCGAGCGCATCACGCGGGCCGGCTCGAGCAGGGCCAGGCCCAGGTCGGCCGCATACGACAGGTCGCGCGTCCACACATAGTGCCACTGCTCGCCGGTCTCGAAGCAGGCGCAGGCAATCGGCTGGCCGCCGTTGTAGTTACCGTCGCGGATGGCGCTGACGGCGTCCTGGTGCATCTCATGGTTGGCCAGCGCGAACAGGGCGTCGAAGGCCAGGTTGCCGCTGCGGCTGACGGCATCGGCTGGCCTCTCGCGCAATCTGACGAAGGGCGGCCGCCGGTCGCGCAGCGTCATCGTCGTCGAGATGGTGTAGTCGCGCAGCGCCGCTGCCGGCTTGGGTGACGAAAAGCGCGTGGTGTCGTGCTGGCCGTCCCAGGTCGGCCAGTCGAGGCTGATGACGCCAGCGCCAGCAGAGTGGGGGTCAGGGCCGCCGGCGCTGGCAGCCGGGGCGGCGCCGAGCCGCTCGACGCGCAGCTGCGGCGCTGGCGCTGCGCTGACGTCCACCGTGAACAGGTAGCTGCCTGCCGCGCGGACAAACAGGTGGGTTTCGGCGCCGGCGTGGGTGAGCAGGGGCGTGTCGGCGCCGGGGCTGATGGCGTCCCCGATGGCCGCCGCAATGGTCCACTCGGTGCTCCAGTCCGCGCTGCCCAGCTTAAAACCGTGATAGCCGGGGTAAATCGTGATGCGCGCCTGGTAGCGGCCAGCACCGACGTCGATCAGGGCGTCGCTGGTGCCCCAGCCATTAAACCCGCCGCGCACGAACAGCGCTTGCGGCAGCGGCGCCGGCGCTGCATGACTGGAAAAGCTCGAGGCGAAAATGGCCAGGATGGCGAGCTTGCCGGCCGTGCCGGGTGTGTCGACGGTCAATCGCAGGCGGCCCATCAGCGGTAGCCGCCATCGACAATGATGTCGTGCAGGGCGTTGGTCGAACGCAGCATGGGGAAGTGGGCCGGGTCATAGGCTGGCGGCTGGCGAAAGCGCAGGCGGCCGATGATCGCTGTTTGCGCCGCCTGCACCACCGTGCCGGCCAGTGCACGATGGTGCAGGGTGACGCACAGGCGCGCGCTGCGCGCCCCGCATGGCGCGCTGGCCAGCTGCACCGGCACCCCCGGGCGCACCGTAAAACGCACGCGCACGCGCCGCTGCAGCGGGTCGAGCAGATCGAAAGTCACGGTGCGCGGCGCCGCCGCACGCAAGCTCAGGCGCCACGACTGGACACGGCCACTGTGGCCGCTGCGCCTGAAATCGACAGTCAGCGATTGGTCGACGCCAAACGGCAGGCGGGCGAACAGCGAAGTCCAGGCGGCCGGGATGGCCGGCACGAAGCGCACCACGCCGGCGGTCAGGTCGGGTCGAAAACCCAGGTAATCCTGGTAAGCGTTGCGGGCGAATTCGGCCACGCTCCACGATTGCGCGTAGGTGCCCGACGGTGTGAGCGAACCATCGCTTTGCGGCACGGCGTCGAGCAGTTCGCTCATGTGGCCCAGGGTGGCATGGGCACCGTCCGCGCCGATGCCGAGCATTTGCCGGCCCAGGCTCTCGGTGAGGCGCCAGGCGTGGTCCTGGTAGCCGAATTTGGTGAGGGCGCTGATCGTAAAGCCGGCGTTCCAGCCCCAGATGGTGCCTTGGTGGTATGCGGCGTCCTTGTGGTGAAACGCCGGGTTTTCGTGGCGCGGATGAAAATAGGGATGGTCCTGGCTCAAGGAGGCGATGCCATAGGGGTAGAGCAGGGCGCTGGTGGCGTTGTGGATGACATGCGCCTGGATCGTCGGCGCGACAAAATCGTCGAACGGAATGGTCACCAGCATCAGCTGATTGGGTCGCACCTTGACGTCGGCACTGCCGTCTTGGCGCAGGCGGTCGGCCATCAGGTGGCGCTGCGCATCCCAGAAGCGGCGCGTAAAACGGTCTTTTACTTTGCTTGCCAGGCCGCTCCAGTAGCGCGCCTTGGCGTCATCGCCGGCCTGGCGCGCCAGTGCGGCGCCGGTTTGCAGGGCGGTGTACCAGAGCGCCTGGATTTCGACCGCGTAGGGGCCGCGCGCCGACCATGGCTGGCGGTTGGCGATGCGGGCGTCCATCCAGGTGTCGGCGCTGTCGTGGCGCAGCAGGCCATCGGCATCCATGTCACTGGCAATCGCCCCTTCAAAATACGGCAGCGCCAGCTGGTACATCTGGCGGGCGAGGGCTTTGTCGCCGGTGTAGGCGATGGTCTCGAGTGCCTCGCGCAGCATCCACGGGGTGCCGTCGACGGTATTAAAAATGAGCGGCGCGCTGGCCGCGACGCGGTTGGCAATCCGCCCGTAGTCAGGGCCGCGCTGGCGCTGCTGGTAGCGGGCGAAATTGGCCAGCACGGCGCGCGCCTGATCGAACTGACCGCTCACCAGCAGGGTGCCGGGCAGCGCAATGAAGGTGTCGCGTCCCCAGTTGTCGCGGAACCACGGCAGACCGGCCCAGATACCCGCGCCAAACTCGTCGACCACGAACATGGCGGCGGACGCCTTGGCCCAGTTGAGCGCCTGGTTATAGGTGGCGTCGCTGGTGGCCAGGTAGCTGCGGGTGAGCACCGCGTGGCGCGCCGCTTTTTCTGCATTGATGGCGCCCGCCGGGGCGATCGCGCGGGCGCGCGCCAGCGCCTGGTCGGCACTGGTGCCGACGGCCGCGACCACGGTCAACGACGATACCGGCACGGTGGTGCGCAGCACCAGGCCGGCGTCGAGGCGAAACGGCTGGTCGGCCACCAGCGCCACAAACACGCTCTCGCCCGCAGCGGGCGCCACCAGCACGGCGCCGTCCTGCTGCCAGATGGTGCCGGGGGCACGCAACAGCGGCGCAATGGCGAGCAGCGCAGGGTGCGGCGCGCGCAGGGCCATCGCCAGCGCGTGTTGTTTCGATAGCAGCGCCAGTTCCTCGACGACGCCTTCCGCGCTGCGCAGGCGGCGGCCCCACGGCACGATTTGCTCGGCGGCGCCGCTGCGCTCGACGGCGACGCCGGCAACCGTGCTGGCGAAGTCGAGTAACTGGGTGCCGGCGCGCGTCACGTAACCCTCGCCGTTGCCGGTGCCCTGGGTGAAACCGGCGTAGTAGCCGTCCAGATTGTCGCCGGCGACGAAGCGCGCGTGGCGGCCGGCGCCGACGTCAATTGCCATGCTGTCAAAGAAAGCGTCGATGGCGGGGACCTGCGCGGCGGCCGGCAAGGCGGGCACGCTGAGCACGGTAAGCACGGTAAGCACGGTGAGCGGGGAGAGCACGGTGAGCAGGGCGGTGGCAAACAGGTGGCGCATGGTCACATTCATTGTGCGCAATCGGGGCGCGGCGCGCGGGCATCTTGCGCTGGGTGCCCCGATTGGATTTTAGTAGTTGCACTACATCGAAGAGGGGCCGGCAGCGCGCGTGGCGCCGCGGTTGGCCCGTGCATTTGTGTCGGAAGGATACGCTTAATGCGCGGGTGCTTCAATGAGCGCCGTCAGCCAGGTGCAGGGCCCGCTAGAGCCCAACATGCGAAAAATTGCGCAGATAGCGCAAAAACGCCCCATTCCGTTCTTAAAAACGCACAAATGTAGTGCAAGTATAGATTGCCTGGCACCAATTTGTAGCAATAATACAACGAGAAAATTGCCGGAATCGTGAGAAATCCATCAAAACACCGTGTTGACACACTGTGTCTGTAAGTCACGTTGACTTGCAATCTAGTTTTAATACAAAATCTTTTCGACAACGTCCAAGAGCGTTCGCATGAGGATTTCGTGTAGTCCGGTTTCATGATCCGTCAAACGGGTCGGACGCCGGGGCGCGAAAAAACAGTCAGTCATTCATGATTTCAAGGGGACATATGAATATCTTTGCAAGCAAGCGGTCGGGCGCACGTCGTTCCAGCCTTTTCTTCAAGTTGAGCCCGGTTGCGGCAGCTTGCACCGTGCTCGTTAGCGCGATCTCGGCACAGGCGCAAGCCCAGGTTGCCAGCGCACCGCTGGCCGACGCACCGATCACCAGCGTCACCGTGGCGGGCATCCGCCGTGGTATCGAAGACGCCATCTCGGTCAAGAAAGATGCGACCTCGATCGTCGAGGCCATCTCCGCCGAAGACATTGGCAAACTGCCCGATTCGTCGATCGCGGAGTCGATCGCCCGCCTGCCAGGTCTGGCCGCCCAGCGCGTGGCCGGCCGCGCCCAGGTCATCTCGGTGCGCGGTCTGTCGCCCGATTTTGCCACCACCCTGCTCAACGGCCGCGAACAGGTCAGCACCGGTGACAACCGCAGTGTCGAATTCGACCAGTACCCTTCCGAGCTGCTCAGCGGCGTGCTGATCTACAAGACCCCGGACGCCGCGCTGGTCGGCCAGGGCTTGTCGGGCACCATCGACATGCAGACCGTGCGTCCGTTGTCATTCGGTGGCCGCACCGTGGCCTTGAATGCCCGCGGCGAGCGCAATTCGCTGGGCAAGATTGCCAATGCAAAAGCCACCGGCAACCGTTTCAGCGCCAGCTACATCGACCAGTTCGCCAACCGCACGATCGGTATCGCCCTCGGCTTTTCCCATCTGTCCTCGCCGGTACTCGATCAGGAAACCGGTCTGTACGAACCGTGGAAGACCGATGGTCGTCCAGGCGTGCCTGCCGGTACCTTTGTTACCGACGGCATCAAGTCGCTGGCACGCAGCGGCACCAATGAGCGCGATGGCGTGATGGCGGTGGTGCAATACCGCCCGAACCAGCAGTGGAACAGCGTGCTGGACCTGTATGCGTCGAAATTCAAGCGTGAAGAAACCGCCAACCAGTTCGAAGTGAACCTGAGTAACTACAACGGCGGCTTCACCCCAGGACTGCTGTTTAATCCACCGACGATTGCGAATGGCGTGTTGACCGGCGGCACTGCTACCGGCGTCTATCCCCTGGTGCGCGGCATGTACAACAAGCGCGAAGATGACATCCATGCTGCCGGCTGGAACAACACGGTCAAGCTGCAAGACGTCACCCTGGTGGCGGACGTGTCGTACTCGAAAGCCAAGCGCGATGAGCTTAGCCTCGAGAGCAATACGCAGATCAGCAACGCTGCCGGCGCGCCGTTCCTCGACACCGTCAAGCTGGCATTCAACCAGGGCGCGTTCCCCACCCTGACGGGCGGGCGCAATTACAGCGATCCGGCGAGCCTGTACGTGCGCAATACCATTTACGGTTCCGGCTACGGCAAGACGCCGCGCGTCGAAGATGAACTGAAGAGCTTGCGCTTCTCGGCGAATTTCCCCATCGACCGTTTCGCCATCGCCAGTGTCGATGTCGGCATGAATTATTCCGACCGCAACAAGAGCAAACGCCAGCCGGAAGGCAATATCGATCTGAAAGGTGCGCCGTCGACCATTTCGTCTGACCTGCAATACGGCCTGGTCGACCTCGGCTTTGCCAACAGTGGCATGATCCCGTCGTGGAACGTGCCAGGCGTGGTCGCCAAGTACATGATCTTTAACCCCACCGATACCCAGAGCTACCTGGTGTCGAAGGCGTGGGATGTGAACGAAAAGATCACCACCAGCTACGTCAAGGGCAACATCAATAGCGACCTGTCGGAAACGATCAGCCTGCGCGGTAACGTTGGCGTGCAGATCCAGCACACCGATCAATCGTCGCACGCCAACTATTACGATGGCACCGCCGCTGTCGGCCAGCAGATCAAGCCGGTTGACGATGGCAAGAAGTACACCGACTACCTGCCGAGTTTGAATCTGGCCTTTGGCTTGCCATATGACCAGACCATCCGCCTGGCCGCTGCCCGCCAGATCGCCCGCGCCCGCGTCGATCAGTTGCGCTCGGCACTCGACTTTGGTGTCTCGACCACCGACTTCAAACCGGGTGGTAGCGGCGGCAATGCCCAGCTCGATCCATGGCGCGCGAATGCCTTCGACGTCTCGTATGAAAAGTACTTCGGCAAGAAGGCATACGTGGCGGTTGCTGGTTTCCACAAGAAGTTGACCAGCTATATCTACACGCAAACCTTGAACTACGATTTCTCGAAGTACATCCCGGGAACCATCGCCAAGACCCCGTTCGGCAACTACACGGCGCCGTTCAATGGCAAGGGCGGCACCCTGAAGGGCGCCGAGCTGTCCGGTTCGATGCCGTTCAACCTGGTCTCGCCGATGCTCGACGGTTTCGGTATCCAGGCCAGCTACACGTACAGCGACAGCGACATCAAGATCGAAGACCCGAACAGCAACATCGGCACCAATATCCCGCTGCCGGGCTTGTCGAAAAATACCAGCAATCTGACCGTGTACTACGAAAAGAATGGGTTTGAAACCCGCATCAGCCAGCGTCGTCGTTCCGATTTCGTCGGTGAAATCGGCAACTTCTCGAACGACCGCACCCTGCGCTACGTGGTCGGCGAGAATGTCGTCGATTTCCAGATTGGCTACACCTTCCAGAGCGGCTCGCTCAAGGGCCTGGGACTGGTCGCTCAGGTCAATAACCTGACCAACCAGGCCTACGAGACGTACAACGGTGACCGTGCCAAACAGCTGGAATACCAGAAATACGGCCGTACCATTCTGGTTGGCGCGAACTACAAGTTCTAAGTTGAGATAGCGCTGTTGCAGCAACCCCGTCGCGCGAGCGGCGGGGTTTTTTTACGTCTTGAAGTGGGGGCGGGCAGGCATGGGCCGGGCAGGCACCGCACGCTGCCTGCCCCATATCTGGCGCATCGAAGTATCAGCAGCGCATCGACGCATATCGTCAGGCTCAGCGGCTCAGTGGCTCGCCTGCAGCGTAAGCCCCTGCGGCGCCTGCTTTTCGCTGACCAAACACCACAGCAGCGCCGATACCGCCAGGCAGCCGCCGCACATCCAAAACAGCACATTCGAGTCGGCTGCGCTTTTCATGATGTAGCCGACGCCGGTCGACAGCAGCTGTGGCAGCACTACCGACAAATTAAACATTCCCATAAAAAACCCCATGCGGCTCTTGTCGACTTTTTCGCTCATGATGGCAAATGGCAGGCTGACGACAGCGCTCCAGCCGATGCCGACCACCGCCATCAGCGCGTACAGCCGGTGCGGCGTGCTGGCGCCGGTGGCGATGGCGAAATACGCCGCTGCCATGATGGCCATGCAGGCCGCCTGGGAACGCACGCTGCCAATCCGGCGGGCCACAGGCGCCAGCACCAGCGCCGGCAGCACAAAGCCGACCACGTTCATCACGGCAAACGAGATGGCAATCACATGGCCTGACTGCGCCGCGAAGTCGGCCGGTGACACGCCGGCGCTGACGATGTGCTGTTGAATGAACGCGATGATATACACGAACATCGACTGCACCCCCAGCCAGGCAAAGCCGTGGGCAAAATAAATGCGCCACAGCTGGCCCCACTCGGTCGGGGTGGCGGCGACGGGATCGTCCTGGACGCGCAGCGAGCGCGGTTCGGTGACGAAGAAAATCGGCAGCACGGAAAAGGCAAACACGATCACCACGCCGACCGAGATCAGCGTGTTGTTACCGATCAGGGCGCCGATCAGGTAGGCGAGCACGCCAAAAAAGCCGGAGATGGTTTGCATCGAGGTGAAGCCGCGCGTGCGGGCATCGCCTTCCGGGGTGACGTCGGCAATGAGCGAGCGGGTCGGATTAAAACCGATATTGATCGACAGGTCGAGCGTGAGGGCGACAATCACCGCCACCACCAGCAGATTGCCGATACCGAGCAGGCTGGCCACCTGGTCGATGCGCGGCAGCAGGAACACCATCAGCGCGGCCAGCGCGCCGCCGATCAGGATGAACGGGCGCCGCCGTCCGCCCCAGAACCACACCTTGTCGCTGACCATGCCGATGATGACCTGGCCGACAATCCCGGCCAGCGGACCGGCCGCCCAGACAATACCGATTTCGTCGATATCGAGGTGGTACTTGGTCGACAGCAGCCAGCTCAAGGCCGAAATTTGAATGCACAGGGCGAAGCCCATCGCTGTCGAGGGCAGGCTGATGAGGGCGTTGAAGGCCGGCGTCAGGCGCCGTTGCATGTCCAGCATGGAGTCTCCAGAGTTGTTCTACGGCCCCTTGCAGGTGCCTGTTATTTGACTACAAATCGATGCATTAGCGTGCATGTGTGTCACCGATTTTACTATGGAATAGTTTGAATTGACACTGTGGCATGCCCATGTTACTTTGCTACAAAACTTGGCTGACTGCCGGTGCGCCCGGCGTCGCCGACAAGCTCAAAGCCTCAAGCCGGCGACGTCCGGAACCACTATTTCCGGAGACACGATGAAGCTGCATTCCCCCCTGGCGACGCGCAAGCCGCGTATGACATTCTGGCAGCTGTGGAACATGAGCTTCGGCTTTTTTGGCATCCAGTTCGGCTTCGCCCTGCAAAACGCCAACACCAGCCGCATCTTTTCCACCCTTGGCGCGCAGGCTGACGACCTGGCGTTTTTCTGGCTGGCCGCGCCCGTCACTGGATTACTGGTCCAGCCCATCATCGGCTACCTCAGTGACAACACCTGGCACCCGACCTGGGGCCGGCGCCGGCCATTTTTCTTCGCCGGCGCGGTGGTCGCATCGATCGCCCTGATCCTGATGCCCAATTGCGCGGTGCTGTGGATGGCAGTGGCGGTGTTGTGGATGATGGATGCCGCGATTAACGTGTCGATGGAACCGTTCCGCGCCTTCGTTGGCGACAAATTAGACAGCAGCCAGCAGACCGCCGGCTATGCCATGCAGACCTTCTTTATTGGCTGCGGCGCCGTCATCGCCTCGCTGTTACCGACCATCTTTTCCGACGGCTTTGGCGTCTCCAACGTGCCCTTTGGCGGCATGATCCCCGATACGGTGCGCTACTCGTTCTATGTCGGCGGCGCCGTGTTCTTCCTGGCGGTGCTGTGGACGGTGCTCAGCGCGCGCGAAACGCCGCCCGCCGACCTGGCGCAGTTCCGCGCCGAGCGGGCCCGCAACCGCCGCTTCGGCGCCGCTGCGCGCGGCATTGTCGGCGGCCTGCTGCACATGCCCAAGACCATGCTGCAGCTGGCGCTGGTGCAGTTTTTTACCTGGATCGCCCTGTTCGCCATGTGGATCTACACCGGCACCTCGATCGCCGACACCGTCTATGGCAGCAGCGATCCGCAGTCGCCCGCCTACCAGGCGGCCGGTAACTGGGTCGGCGTGATGTTCGGCGTGTATAACGGCGTCTCGGCGCTGGCTGCATTCATTCTGCCGGTACTGGCCCGTCAAACCAGCCGCAAGGCGGTGCACGCGCTGTGCCTGATGATCGGCGGCGTCAGTCTGGCCAGCCTGCTGGTCATCACCAGCAAGCACATGCTGCTGCTGCCGATGGTCGGTGTCGGCATCGCCTGGGCCAGCATTCTCACCATGCCTTACGCGATCCTGGCCGCGGCGCTGCCGCCTGCGCGCATGGGTTACTTCATGGGGCTGTTCAATATTTTCGTCGTCATCCCGCAGATTCTCTCGAGCCTGTTACTCGGCTGGATGACGGTGCACGCCTTCGGCGGCCACACCGTCAACACGCTGGTGCTCGGCGGCGCATCGATGGTCCTGGCCGGCGTGTTGACCCTCTTGGTGACCGACCGCGCCGAAGCGGCCGATTAAGCGCTGCATGAAAGTGACCTCTGCATGAAACTGCGCGCACTCGTACTGTCCCTCGGTTTGCTGGCGGGCGCCGTCAAGGCGGCGCCCCTGCCTGTCAAACCTTTTTCGTGGGACAACGCCACCATCTACTTTCTGCTCACCGACAGGTTCAACAACGGCAACCCGGCAAATGACCACGCCTACGGCCGCAAGAGTGATGGCGCGCCCCTGCGCGGCTACCTGGGGGGCGACTTCGCCGGCGTCACCGCCAAAATCCGCGAAGGCTATTTTAACGAGCTCGGTGTCGACGCCATCTGGATCACGCCACCGGTCGAACAGATCCACGCCGGCACCGACGAAGGCAGCGGCAAATCCTACGCGTTTCACGGCTACTGGGCGCGCGACTTTACCGCCATCGACGCCAATCTCGGTAGCGCCGCCGATTTGCACGCGCTGGTCGACAGCGCCCACGCCAAGGGCATCCGGGTGATCCTCGACGTCGTCATGAACCACACCGGTCCCGTCACCGCGCAAGACCCGCTGTGGCCAGCGGCGTGGGTCAGGACCGGTCCTGCCTGCACCTACCAGGATGCGGCCAGCACCATCGACTGCACTCTGGTAAAAAATTTGCCCGACATCCGCACCGATGCCGTCAAGGCAGTGCCGCTGCCGCCGGCGCTGGTGGTGAAGTGGAAGCGCGAAGGGCGCTACGCAAAGGAGAAGGGCGAACTCGATGCCTTCTTCAAGCGCACCGGCTACCCGCGCACGCCGCGCTATTACCTGATCAAATGGCACGCCGACTGGATCCGCACCTACGGTTTTGACGGCCTGCGCGCCGACACCGTCAAGCATGTCGAGGCAGGCGTCTGGAAAGACTTGAACAAGGTCGCTGCCAGCGCCTTCGAAGACTGGAAAAGAGCCCATCCCAAAGAGCGCATCGACGACGCAGCGTTTTATGCCACCGCCGAAGTGTATAACTACAGCATCGCCAATGGCCGCCAGTTCGATCTCGGCGGCGGCACCCTGGTCGACTATTTTGACCAGGGTTTTGACAGCATGATCAACTTCGGCATGAAAACCGATGCGAAGCAGGCCTACGAAACGCTGTTTGCCAGCTATTCACACGCCTTGCACGGGCCCCTGCAGGGGCGCTCGGTGCTCAATTATCTCAGTTCGCACGACGACGGCGAACCGTTCGATGCGGCGCGCACGCGCGCCATCGACGCCGGCACCCGCCTGCTGCTCGCGCCTGGCGCTGCGCAGATTTATTATGGCGACGAGAGCGCGCGCCTGCTCGATGTGCCAGCGGCCAGCGGCGACGCCAAACTGCGCAGCTTCATGAACTGGGATGAGCTGGCGACCAATGCGCCGCGCGGGCAGGGTGCTGCCAGCGTTGGCGTGGCCGACGTCCGCGCGCACTGGGCAAAGCTGGGGCGTTTCCGGCAAGATCACCTGGCCGTCGGCGCCGGCGTGCACCAGATGCTGCAAGCGTCGCCCTACGTGTTCAAGCGCACTTATGATGAAGGCGGCGTGCGCGATCGCGTGGTGGTGGCACTGGGATTGCCAGCGAGCGGGCCGACGGCGATTGCCGTGCACGGCGTATTTAGCGACGGTCAGATCGTGCGCGATGCTTACACCGGCACCAGCGCGGTGGTTGCCAACGGTGCCGTCACGTTTGCGGTGGCAGCGCCGGTCGCCCTGATTTCTGATTCACCACACTAGGATCCGCTGTATTTTGATGTAAGAGATGCAATGGGATATGCTACCGCGACCAAGCACGCCACGCACTGCGAACCGATGACCAGACTATTAGCCACCGAAACAACCTACAGCCGCACTGCCTATGCCGACGGCCCCCGTCTGCTGGCCGATATCGGCGCTACCCACGCCCGCTTTGCGCTGGAGACGGCGCCTGGCACGGTGCGCGCCGTGCGGGTGCTGATGTGCGACGATTTTAGCGGCATCGTGCCGCTGCTGCATTGCTACCTGGCCGACCACGCCGGCACCCGCATCCACCACGCGGCATTCGCCCTGGCCAATCCGATCAGCGGCGACTTGATCCGCATGACCAACCGCGACTGGCAGTTTTCCACTGACGACGTGCGGCGCCAACTCAATCTGTCGACCCTGTTGATCGTCAATGACTTCACGGCGCTGGCGATGTCGCTGCCGGTTCTCAAGGCCGACAGCCTGCTGCAGGTGGGCGGCGGCACGCCGGCCGAAAACGCCGTGGTGGGCGTGCTGGGGCCAGGCACCGGCCTCGGTGTATCGGGCGTGATTCCCACCCTCGATGGTTTTGTGACCCTCGGCAGTGAAGGCGGCCACGTCAGCTTCGCCCCGGCCGATGAACGCGAGTTCGCCATCTTGCAGTTCGCCTGGCGCGAGTGGCCGCACGTGTCGAACGAGCGGCTCATTTCCGGTCCCGGCATGGAAATCATTTATCGGGCGCTGGCCGCGCGCAATGGCGTCGCCAGCGCGGCGCGCAGTGCGCCCGACATCATCAGCGGCGCGCTCGAACAGCACGACGCCCTGTGCCTGGAAACGCTCGAATGCTTTTGCGGCATGCTGGGCGGGGCGGCCGCCAATCTGGCGGTGACGCTGGGCGCCTTCGGTGGCATTTTTATCGGTGGCGGCATCGTGCCGCGCATGGCCGAGTGGTTTGCAACCTCTCCGTTTCGCGCGCGCTTTGAAGCGAAGGGGCGGTTCACCGATTATCTGGCGCAGATTCCCACCTACGTCATCATGACCCCCAACCCCGCCTTTTATGGGGTGGCCACCATTTTGTCCGAGCACCTGCGCGGCAGGAGCGGTGCCAACACCCTGATGGAGCGCGTCCAGCATCTGCAGCATGAACTCTCGCCCGCCGAGCAGCGCGTGGCCGCGCTGGTGATCGAGCATCCGCGCAAAGTCTTGCACGAACCGATCGCCGAAATCGCCCGCCTGGCCGACGTCAGCCAGCCCACCGTGATCCGCTTTTGCCGCTCGCTGGGCTTTTTGGGGCTGGCTGACTTCAAGCTCAAATTTGCCAACAGCCTGACCGGCACCATTCCAGTGCGTCACAGCCAGGTGCGGGTGTCGGACAGCACCCATGATCTGTCGGCCAAGGTGATCGACAATACGGTATCGGCAATTTTAAAATTTCGCGACCAGCTCGACGTCGTCTCTATCGAGCGCGCCATCGCACTGCTGCGCAAGGCCAGTCGCGTCGAGTTTTACGCCATGGGCAATGCGCGCGTGGTGGCGCTCGACGGCCAGCACAAATTTTTCCGCTTCCGCATTCCCACTTCGGCGTATGGCGACTCGCACCTGTTCAAACTGGCCGCCGACCTGCTCAAGCCGGGCGACGTCGTCATCGCCATTTCCACCTCCGGCGAGCTGCCTGACCTGCTGACGGCAGTCGATACGGCGCGCGCGGCCGGCGCCGACGTCATTGCCATTACCAGCAGCAAATCGGCGCTGGCGAAGAAAGCCAGCATTTGCCTGGCGGTCGATCACAGCGAAGACAGCACCACCTTCCTGTCGATGATTTCGCGGATACTGCAGTTACTGCTTATCGATATCATGTCGGTCGGCATATCGCTGGGCGCGCCGGACGAGGGCGAACTGGAACCGGCCCGGTTGATGATTTCGCACCTCGACGTCTAAGGCGTCGGCCAGGCACTGCAGGCGGCTGCGCAGCGGTGGCAGCGGCAGCGCGCGCGGTGCGCGCCTGCCAGTCGGCCTGCTGCAAACGGTGCGTCACTCCACAAATACCACCGCCGTCCGCGCTGGAATCACAAAGCGCCCGCTGGCCCGATCAAAGCGTGCCTGCCTCACGCGCCGATCAGCGCGGTGCGCCGGATGGAGGCGGTAACGCCGCCCCTGTTCGCTGCTGGCCACCACCGTGCGGGCCACCCGGTCGACATTCACAAAATACGCCACCGTCTTGAAACCGGCCCCCGCATAGCCCTCGCCATCGATGCGCGCAGCAATCAGCGGCGCCGGACTGTCCAAAAAGTGCAGGCGCTCAAGGACGTCTGCGGCGCTGCGTAACCTGAACAGGGTCGAACTGGCGCGCACCGCCAGCAGCTCGCGGAAGACGTCGCGCGCAAAGCCGATGTCGCGCGCCGTCGGTCGCAGGCGCGCGTCCATCAGCAGCGGCTTGATCAGCGCATAGTCCTTGCCGTTGTCGGCCAACGGCGGCGCGCCGCTGCCGAAATAATTGGTCTGATAAGTCCAGTCGATGCGGTTGAACCAGTCGCCCGAATTGAAGCTGTTGCGATCGAGTGACTTCGAGCGCAGGGTGTCGATGCCGGCGTGGTAGTAGGCCACGCCCTGGCTGAAGGCGACGATCGCCGCCCCCAGCATCTGCACGCGGGCGCGTTCGGCGCTGCTGGTGGCGCGTGGCAGTTTGAAGGCGTTGATGTCGTACAGGGTCTGGTTGTCGTGGTTTTCCACGTAATTGACCGCTTCGCCCGGATCGACGGCGTAGCCGGCGCTCTGGCCGTGGTAATCGATGTCGGCCAGCCGCTTGACGGTGCCGTCCGCCGTGCGCAGCCGGTAGTCGCGCAAACTGCCGGCCAGCCCCACCTTGACCAGATCGGCGGCGCGCTGCAGGCTGGCCAGCGGCCGCGCGCCGGCCAGCGCATTCGGCGCCGTCACCAGGCCATTGATGAATCCCTGCTCGCTGATTAACAGTGCACCACTGTCTGCGGCACTGCCGCCGCGCATGGCATCGCGCGCGCGGTCGCTGAAGCTACCGATGCCGCTGCCACCGAGCGACAGTTGCGACGCCTGGACGAAGCGCGCGCCGTTTTCCACTTCGCCGAAATTCCAGCCTTCGCCGAGCAGCTCTACCGGATGGCCGACGGCGGCGTTGACGCGCTCTTGCAGCTGCTCCATGACGGCGCGCGGCTGGTGGCCCATCAGGTCGAAGCGGAACGAGTCGATGCGGTAGGCGCTTGCCCACATGACTACCGAGTCGATCATCAGTTTTCCCATCATGGCGTGTTCAGTCGCCGTGTTGTCGCAGCAGGTCGACTGCGCCACCGCGCCAGCGCCATCGAGCCGGTGGTAGTAGCCGGGGACGATGCGATCGAGCACCGAACGCGGGTGCTGACCCGAGCGGTAGGTGTGGTTGTAGACCACGTCCATGCCGACCCGCAGGCCCAGTCTGTGCAGGCTGGCGACCATCGCGCGCAGTTCGATCACGCGCTGCCGGCCATTGCCGGCATCGCTGGCGTAACTGCCTTCCGGCGCGCTGTAGTGAAGCGGGTCGTAGCCCCAGTTAAAGCAGTCCGTATCGGCGCTGGCCATCACCAGCGTTTGCTGCGCTTGACTGGCGCTGCCGCTTCGCGTGAGCGTCGGTGAAGTACAGGCCTGTTCCGGCACGCTGGCAAAGTCATAGATGGGCAGCAGGTGAATGTCCGTCAGGCCGGCCTTTGCCAGCGCTGCCAGGTGGCGCATGCCGTTCGAGCCGGTGTCGCCAAAGGCGCTGTATTTGCCGCGGTGGGCAGCTGGCACACTTGCATCGTTGATGGAAAAATCGCGCACATGCAGTTCGTAGACTGCCATGTCGGTCAGGCGGCGTACCGTTGGCGGCGCCGCTGCCGTGTCCCAGCCAGGTGGCGCCAGTCGGGGCGAAGCCAGGTTGGCGATGTAGCTGCGCGCCGAATCGGTGGTCAGACTGACCGAATACGGATCGGTGACCAGGTTGCGTACCAGGCCGCTGTCGCCCGCCACCGGATCGACGATGACATCGACCAGAAACGTGTAATAGCCACCGTCCACATCGCCCGCCACGCTGGCGCGCCAGACGCCGGTGGCGTCGTCGCGCTGCATGCGAGAGAGCATGCGCGCGCCGCTGTTGCCACTGTCGTAGATGCACACCGCCACCTGCTGTGCGGTCGGCGCCCACAAGGCAAAGCGCGCGCCGCTGGCAGTGACCGTCACGCCGAGGTCAGGGACGTCGACGGCGCCCGCATACAGGCGGTCGAGGGCGCCGGCCGCTTGCAGGCGGGTGGCGGCCAGCACCACGCCGGCGCTATTTTCCTGCACCAGTAGCAGCTGGCCGCGCTGCAGTGCGCGCAGTTGTTCGTCACCGGCGTCGACGACGAATTGGGCGCCGCCACCGGTGTAGCGAAACTGGGGAAGATCGATGTGCGCCGCGGCGACTGTGAACGGCACGGTGCCATCGTCGCCGCTGACGGTGGCGCCGACAGCGGCGCTGATGGTGGCGCCGGCTGCATGGTACAACTTGAAGCGGCCGTCGACCGTTAGCTGCGCGCCGGGCCAGCTGATGCGGTGCGCATCTAACCACAGCGCGCGCGCATCGAAACGCTGGGGCGCCTTCTGCAGCATGGCCTGGAACGGGCCGTCGCAGGCGGCGACGCTTGCAGGCGCGGCAGCCGCGGCAACCGCGGCGCTGCTGTGGCCGAGCGACGCCAGCAGTGCGCAGGCCACTGCAAGGACCCGGTGGATGGCCCCTAAACGTATCCTCATGTAACCCTTTTTTCTCTTTTTTTCATGTAGTTTAACTACGCCGGTACCTGTATTGCTACGCTAAGCCATTGATAAGCATGGCATTGCGCAAGGTGGCGAAGATTGTCGGTCAACGCTCTGTGCTGTATATTATCTACAAATTTATCATTTCGCGGAAAATTCTCATGATCGTCAACGACGCGCCGTGGTGGCGTGAAGCCGCCATCTACCAGGTCTATCCCCGCAGCTTCCTCGACACCAACGGCGACGGTGTCGGCGACCTTGCCGGCATCACTGAAAAGCTCGACTACATCGCTGGCCTGGGTGTCGATATCGTCTGGATTTCGCCGTTTTTTACCTCGCCGATGAAGGACTTCGGCTACGACGTTGCCGACTATTGCGACGTCGATCCCCTGTTTGGCACGCTGGCTGACTTCGACCGCCTGAT
This sequence comes from Massilia sp. PWRC2, assembly GCF_049896725.1. Classification (NCBI taxonomy): domain Bacteria; kingdom Pseudomonadati; phylum Pseudomonadota; class Betaproteobacteria; order Burkholderiales; family Oxalobacteraceae; genus Massilia; species Massilia sp. PWRC2. Next base: position 367,534 of record NZ_JAFCUW010000004.1, on the reverse strand, counting down.
CGCCAGAGCGCACCGCCTGGGTCTGAAAATCATGATCGACCAGGTGTGGTCGCACACGGCCGAGATGCACCCGTGGTTCGCCGAAAGTCGCGCCAGCCGCGATAATGCGAAAGCGGACTGGTACGTCTGGGCCGATCCGCGCGACGATGGCAATCCGCCCAATAACTGGCTGTCCGTGTTCGGTGGCTCGTCGTGGCAGTGGGACAGCCGCCGGCGCCAGTATTACCTGCATAATTTTCTGGTGTCGCAGCCGGACATGAATTTTCATCATCCCGAGGTGCAGCAGGTCCACCTGGACAATCTGCGTTTCTGGCTCGAGCGCGGTGTCGATGGCGTGCGCATGGATGCCTGCAATTTTCATTTTCACGACCTCGCATTGCGCAGCAATCCGCCGGCACTGACGCGCGACACCGCCACCGTCACCGACGTCAACCCGTACGGCATGCAGGCCCACGTCTACGACAAGACCCGCCCCGAAAACATTCCGTATTTGCTGCGCGTGCGCGCCCTGCTCAACGAGTACGAGGCGATCGCCATCGGCGAAGTCGGCGCCGACGATGCGCTCGGCGTGATGGCCGCCTACACGGCCGATGGCGACAAGCTGCACCTGGCCTACAGTTTTAATTTGCTCACGCCCGAGTTCTCGGCACGCCACATCCGCACCCAGGTCGAACAGTTTGAAGCGCGCGTCAAGGGTGGCTGGGCTTCCTGGTCGGTGGGCAACCACGACAGCATCCGCGTGATGACGCGCTGGGGCGGCACCCAGCCATCGTCCGCACTGGCGCGGGTGGTGCTGGCGATGCAGCTGGCCTTGAAAGGCACGCCCTGCCTGTACCAGGGCGACGAGCTGGCGCTGACGGAAGCGGAGGTGCCGTTCGAACTGCTGCAAGACCCCTACGGCATCACCTTCTGGCCGGAGTTTAAAGGCCGCGATGGCTGCCGCACGCCGATGCCGTGGACGAACGCCTCACCGAATGGCGGTTTTACCAGCGGCACGCCGTGGCTGCCGCTCGATCCGGCGCACATCGCCGCTGCCGCCGCCGTCCAGGATGGCGAGCCGGCCTCGCCGCTGAACGCCGCCCGCCGCCTGATCAAGTGGAGAAAGGCGCAGCCGCAGCTCACCCGCGGCGACATCGTGTTTTTCGACGCCCCCGAGCCGATCCTGGCGCTGCGCCGCGATCTGGCCGGCATGCCGTCGATGCTGGCGATTTTTAATTTGGGAACGGCGCCGGTGACGTTTGCCTGGGCGGCAGCAAAAGGCGCGCGTGCCGTCGATGGCCATGGCCTGGTGGGCGCGCTGAACGACACGGTGGTCGATTTGCCGGCGTTCGGCGGCTGGTTCGGGCTGGTCGATTAAGGGGCAGCGTTTCAGGGGAGCTGGCCCGCATGCCCGCGCACGCAGGGGCTGCCGGTACCGGTGCCGGCAGCGAAGTCCATTCCGGCTGACCTTAGCGGTTGCTAAACACCAGCACCGGCTGCAGTCGCAGCACGGGCCGCGCGCTCAGCGCAGCACCGACCACGCTGATGATCAATACCATCGCTGCGCCAAGCAGGGGGGTGAACCACATCACGCGAAACGGGTAGCCGGCAACGTCGGCGAACTGTCCCGCAATGGCGCACAGGCCAAAACCCAGGCCGGTGCCGATCAGTGCAGATACTGCCGCCTGCATGCAGATCATTGCCAGCAGGGTGCGTCGTTGCGTGCCCATGGCGCAAAGCACCGCGTACTGCGGCAAGTTTTCGATCGTGAACATATACAGCATGATGCCGGTCACGCCAAAGCCGACCGACATCGCCAACACCAGCATCGAGGCGATATCGCCGACGTCTTCCGAATTGATCAGGAACCAGCGCACGGTATCTTCCCGAAACTGTGCTGCCGTTCGGGCGCGCAGGCCAGTGCGCGCCTCGATCCGCGCAGCCAGGCTGGCCGTGTCCAGTCCCGCTGCTGCGCGCACCAGCACGAAGGTGACCGGGCGGCGCTCCGGGAGCAGCGCGCGGGCGCGGCTCAAAGGCATATACAGCAGCGGGCGCGGTGGAAAGCGCGGCAGTGCATTGGCGGTCGCCGCAATGTGTACCGTGCGATCGTTGAGTATCAGCTCATCACCGGCGGCCAGTTCGCGCGACGGGGTGGCGGCGTCGCTGCGCCATGTGGGCCACCCGCGATGGCTGCGCTGCGGTGTATCAAGCTTGCCGCTGCTGCCACCGGACGATACCGCCACCGCTGTCGGTGCGCGCAGAACGCTGACGGCGGCGGGGCCCGCTGCTGACGGTAACAGCGGCGGCAAGCCAGCGAGCGTGGCGTCGTCCACGCCAATCACCTGGAACGACTGAAAGCGCCCGCCCGGAAAGCGCGCTTCGGCGCTGGCCACGGCCAGCGGCAGCGCACTGCGCACGCCTTCGACGTTGCGCACGCGCTCCAGCGCCCACGGCGGCAAGCCGGTGTTTTGCTCGACCGAACTGACGGCCGGATCCATGACCCAGACGTCGGCAAAGCTGTTTTCTGCAATGAGCGCGAAGCCGCGCGTCATGAAGCCGCAAAAATACGATGCCGCGAATGTCACCAGGAAGGCGGTGAAGGCGATGCCAAAGATGAGTCCCAGGTACTTGGCGCGGTCTCCCAGCAGCATGTTGATCGCAATGAACCACATCGTCGTCAGCCCTCAGTTGGTGTCGACGGCGCCGCCGGCGTCCAGTTGCCGCCGGCGGCATTGAACAGGGCGATGGCAGCGCTGGCAAGCGCTGCCTCGCTACTGGCGTGCTCGCTGCGCGCCTGTGCCAGTGCGTGCTCGCCATCGCGTACGCTGCGCAAGTCGCTCATGCCGCCCCGATAGCGCGCGCTCGCCAGCTCAAGCGCCAGCGCTCTCTCGCGCACGGCACTGGTCATGGCGACATTTTTGGCGCTGGCGGCAGCGAGCGCCGCCAGCGCATTTTCGACGTCCTCGAAAGCTGCCGCCACCGCCTGGCGATACTGTACGAACAGGATTTCCTGCTGAGCCTGGCGCACCGCGATGGTGGCGGTAATCTGCTGGCGGCGCAGAATAGGCCAGCTCAGCGTCGGACCGATCCGCGTCAGCAGGCTGGCGCTGCTTAACAGTTCGCCCGCTGACACACTGGCCAGGCCGGCTGCGCCGTTCAGCGAAAGGCGGGGAAACAGCTCGGCGATGGCCGCTTCACGGCGCGCGCTCGCTGCCGCCAGCTGTTGTTCCACGCGCGCGATGTCAGGGCGGCGCCGCAGCAGTTCCGACGGCATTACCAGCGGCAGCGCCGCGCGCGCGCGCGGGATCGGGCGCACTGCACCGAGTTCGCCCAGCAAGGCCCGCGTTGGTTGCCCCAGCAGCACGCCGAGGCGATGCATTGCGCGTTTCGCCTCCAGCGCATGGTCGGCATCCTGGGCTGCCAGCCGCGCCACCTGGTCGGCCGCACGTGCCACCTCCTGTGCCGCGTCGCTGGCCGCTCCCATGCCGCCGGTAAGGCGCGCCCGCAGCAGTGCCAGCAGGTCGGTTTGCGCCGCCAGGTCAGCGCGTGCCAGCAGGCCCTGTTGTTGCGCTGCGCGCAGCACTACATACTGGTACGCCACCGCCGCGCACACGGTGCGCAGCACCGCGTCCCGAGCATGCCCCGATGCCTGCGCCTCGGCGTGCACGGCATCGGCGGCGTGGCTGCGCGCGCCAAACAGATCGATGTCCCAGGCGGCATCAATGCCGACCCGGTAGACGCTCTCCGCGCGCCCCGACGGCGGCTCGACCGTGCCGCTGCGACCGACCTGCAGGGGTTGTGGCACATTCTGGCTGTCGCGTTCGCGCGCATAGGAAGCGTTCACGTTGAGCGCACTCTGGCCGGCGGCGCCCACCACGTCGGCTTGCGAGCGCACTTCGCGCAGGCGGGCGTCTGCCAGCCAAAGGTCGAGGTTGGCCAGCGCCGCGCGCTCCATTAGCGAGCTCAGGATGGGATCGTCGAACAGGGTTGGCCAGACGCTCGTGGTGCCGTTCAGCAGTGGTGCCGGCGCCGCTTCGCTCCAGGCCGGCGGTATCGGCGCAGCAGCGAACTGCGGCGGCGCTGGCGCGGTGCCCGCGCACCCTGTCAGCAGCGCGCAGGCGATCGCCGGCAGCGCTCTCACGGTGCCGGCTCCGCGCCGTCGACGGCAATGAAGACGTCAAGCTGTTGACCGACCAGCGCGCTCGATGCCAACGGCGACGGTGCAAAGCGGTAGATCACCTGAAGCACCCGGCTGTCGACGCGCTCGCTGCCCGACCCCGTCAGCGACGTCTTGGCGACGACGACGGGCTCGATGCGCTCAAAAGTCAATGGCAGTGCCAGCGTCGGTCCTCCCCGCAGGAAGCCGACGGCGCGCGCGCCGGGCTTGATGCGAGCCGCTTCAAACTCGTCGACGTCCACCCGCAGCACCAGAGATTCGCCGCCGGCGAGCACGATCAGTGGCCTGGCGGCGCCCGGCTGGGCGAATTCACCTGGTCGCAGATTGACCTGCAGGACCTGGGCCGGGCCGCGCGCACGCACGCTGCGGCGACCCACTTCCAGGTCGATCTGCTGCGCGCGCGCGCGCGCCGAGACGAGGGCGGCGTTTGCCACCTCGACCGCCGAGCGACGCTGGACCATTTCCTCTTCGCTTACCGCGCGCCGGTCGGGCACCTTGAGGGCGATTTGATACAGGGCGGTCGCTTGGGCCAGCCGCACCTGCGCCTCGCTGCTGGCCGCCTGTGCTACCAGGCGTTGCCCCTGCAGTTCGCTGTCATCGATGCGAAACAGGATAGTGCCCTGCTTGACCTGGTCGCCCGGGCGTACCTCGATCAGCGTGACGATACCCGCCACTGGCGTGCCGACGGCGACGCTGCCGTTAAGCGGCTCGACGATGCCGGTGCCAGCGATGGATGCAGCAAATGGTGCCTGCGGCGAGGGTGCTGGTGTAACAGCAGGGGCGGGGCGGTGGTCGAGCACGATCACCACCGACAGTGCAATCACCCCGAGCAGCGCCAGCAGCGCCAGCGCGTACCTTCGCATCACGGCGTCACCGCCGTTTCCAAGGTATTGCTCATGTCAACTATTGTTCCATCTTCCATCCGTGCGATCCTGTCGGCGTAGTGAAAAATGCGGGCGTCATGGGTCACCACCAGTACCGCCCGCTGTGGCGCGCGGGCGATCGAGCGCAGGATCGTCATGATCTGCTGTCCGCTGGCATGATCGAGACTGCTGGTCGGTTCGTCGCAGATCAGCAGTGCAGGCGCATGCACGAGCGCGCGGGCAATCGCCACCCGCTGCTGTTGTCCCCCGCTGAGCTTGGTTACCAGCTGGTCGGCACGTTCAGTCAGGTTGACGCTGGCCAGCATTGCGCGGGCGCGCGCCAGCGCCAGCTTGCGCTGCACGCCGTTGATGATCAATGGCACTGCCACATTCTCCGCGACCGTCAGGGCCGGCAGCAAATTGAACGCTTGAAACACGAAGCCGATCGCGCTGCCGCGAAAGGCGATGCGCTGGTCGGCACCCATCGACAGCCAGTCGCGGCCGAGGACCGTGCACTGGCCGCCATCCTGGTCGAGGATGCCAGCGATGATCGACAGCAGCGTGGTTTTGCCACATCCGGACGGCCCGACCAGCATGAGCAGCTCACCCATCCGCACATCGAGATCAGCACCGCGCAGCGCTGCGACCCGGGTGGCACCGGCACCGTAGGAGGCAAGCAGTTGGTGACAGCGGACGGCGTTGTCGTTGCAAAATTCCATGATGGTCCAGCGAAACATTCGGGCGCCCGAGTATATCTGATTGACAACATCTGATTGGAATTTTGTGACTTTTTATTGTTGTGACGGCGCGGCTTGGTGCGGCACGGTAGCGTGGCGCACCGTCTTGCTGCCGGGGCGCTGTTGTACAATTGGCCGATGCGCTTATTCGCCCGCCTGCTGTTGTGGATATTGATGGTGTCCCTGCCTTTGCAAGGGGGCGCCACGTCGTCATTCGCTGGCGCGGCAGCGACGCCAGTGGTGCTGACCGGCGGCCATCATGTGGCTGAGGCTGCAGCGCACTGCGCGCCGTCGGTTCACGATCACGCCAGTGCGCCGCATGGCAAATGCAGCCACAGCGCCGGCTGCTGCGTGGGCGCCGCCGCGCCGCCCACCGTGCCGGTGCTGGCCATGCCCGCCATGCCGGCGCGCTTTGCCGGCGCGTCCATCGAACCGGCGATGACGGCGCCGATTGCTGCCACGCTGGAGCGGCCGCCGCGCGTCCTTTCCTGAAATCAAAGCTGCACGGAAGGTTGAAGCGCTGTTACGCCCCATTGTTAGGGCGTGTGGAGCCGTAGCGCCGTGCAGCCCACAAATCGGACCGGGTCATTCGCACAACGCGTGACCCGGCCAGTCCCCCGGTTGCGAGCGCCTGCCATTTTTTTAAGGAACACCATGACATCCTTGCCCTTGCTGCTAGTCACAGCGGTCGGCTTGCCCCTGCTCGCCGGCTGCGCCAGTTTTTCGGCCGATGGCGGCCGCAATGACGTCGCCAGCCTGACCGCAGCGCGCATCGGTCACGCCCCCGCCCGCGACGCCACGCTGCAGTCGCTGCTGGCGAGCCCACTGACGGCCGATACGGCGGTCGATCTGGCGCTACTGAACAACCCGGCCTTGCAGGCAGCGTTCGACCAGCTGGGCATCGCCGAGGCGGATCTGGTGCAGGCGGGCCGCCTGCGCAATCCGGGCGTCAGTTTTGGCCGCCTCAGCGGCGGTGGCACGACGGAGATCGACCGTAGCATCATGGTCGACATCATCGGTGTGCTGACGCTGCCCGCCCGCACCCGCATCGAGCAGGGCCGCTTCGAGCAGGCCAAGTTGCACAGCGCCGCGCAGGCGGTGCAACTGGCCTTTGAGACACGCCAGGCATTTTTTATTGCCGTCGCCGCCGCGCAATCGGCCAGTTTTGCCGCGCAGGTGCGCAGCGCCGCCGAGGCGTCGTCACAGCTGGCCGAGCGGATGGCCCGGGCCGGTAACTGGAGCGCGCTCGACATGCAGCGTGAACGCGCCTTTTATCTCGATGCGCTGACCCAGCAGGCGAAAAAGACCCATGAGGCGCTGGCCGCGCGCGAGCAGTTAACCCGCCTGCTCGGCCTGTCAGGTGAGCAGCAGTTCGTCCTGCCAGAGCGCCTGCCGGCGCTGCCCGACCAGCCGCAGGCAATGGGCGACGCCGAAGCACGCGCGATGGCGCAGCGCCTCGACCTGCTGGCGGCGCGGCGCGACACGGCAGCGACCGCAGCTGCGCTGGGCCTGAACCGCGCGACCGGCTTCATCAATGTGCTCGATGCCGGCTACGCCAGCAAGAGCAGCAGCGCCCAGCCAGGGCAGGGCGGCTACGAGGTTGCGCTCGAATTGCCACTGTTCGACTGGGGCGGCGCCACGGTGGCACGGGCCCAGGCGCGCTACATGGCATCGGTCCACCGCACCTCGGACACGGCGCTGCGCGCCCGCTCCGAGGTGCGCGAGGCCTATTCCGCCTACCGTAGCAGCTACGACATCGCCCGCCAATATCGCGATCAGGTGCTGCCGCTACGCAAAGCAATCTCCGATCAAGTCTTGCTGCGCTATAACGGCATGCTGGCCAGCGTGTTCGAACTGCTGGCCGACGCCCGCGAGCAACTGGCCAGCGTCAACATGGCGATCGAGACGCAACGCGATTTCTGGCTTGCCGACAGCCGGCTGCAGTCAGCCGTGCACGGTAGCGGTGACTCCACCAATCACAGCGACACCAGGACCACGCCATGACATCACGCAGAGATTTTTTCAAAGGGGCCGGTGCACTGGCCGTCAGCAGCGCGGCAGTGAGCCGGGTGGGCGCGGCGTCGCTGCCGGAAGCGGTGGTGATGGACAATGCCAGCACCCATGTGCCGCCGCCACCGTCTGACGGGCGCCATTTCAACCCCGTCGTCACCCTCAATGGCTGGTCGCTGCCGTGGCGTATGAACCATGGCGTCAAGGAATTTCACCTGGTCGCCGAACCCGTCGTGCGCGAACTGGCTGCTGGCATGAAGGCCAATTTGTGGGGCTACAATGGCCAGTCGCCCGGTCCCACCATCGAGGTGGTCGAGGGCGACCGCGTGCGCATTTTTGTGACCAACAGGCTGCCGGAACACACCAGCGTGCACTGGCACGGCCAGCGCCTGCCCAATGGCATGGATGGGGTGAGCGGACTGACGCAGCCGGCAATTGCACCTGGCAAAACTTTTGTCTACGAGTTCGAAGCGCGCCGCGCCGGCACCTTCATGTACCACCCGCATGCCGACGAGATGGCGCAGATGGCGATGGGCATGATGGGCTTTTGGGTGACCCACCCGAAAGACCACACGCAGCATGCCGTCGACCGCGATTTCGTGTTTTTGCTCAGCGCCTACGATGTCACGCCCGGCGCCGCCACGCCGAACATCAACACCATGCTGGAGTTTAACCTGTGGACCTTCAATAGCCGGGTGTTCCCCGGCATTGATGCCTTGCCCGTCCGCCAGGGCGACAAGGTGCGCATTCGCGTCGGTAACTTGACGATGACCAACCACCCGATCCACCTGCATGGCCACGAATTCCAGGTTACCGGCACCGACGGCGGCTGGACCCCGGCGGCTGCGCGCTGGCCCGAAGTGACCACCGACATCGCGGTGGGGCAGATGCGCGCCATCGAATTTGTCGCTGCCGAGCCGGGCGACTGGGCACTGCACTGCCACAAATCCCATCACACCATGAATGCCATGGGGCACGCGGTGCCGACCATGATCGGCGTCGACCACCGCGGCATCGCCGAGAAAATCAACCAGCTCATTCCCGGCTACATGGTGATGGGCGAGAAGGGCGGTTCGATGGGCGCCATGCGCATGGCCTTGCCGGACAATACCCTGCCGATGATGACAGGCCAGGGTCCGTTCGGTGGCGTCGAGATGGGTGGCATGTTTACCGTCCTCAAAGTGCGGGCGGAGCAGCGGCGTGGCGACTACCGCGACCCTGGCTGGTACCAGCATCCACCGGGCACCCGGGCCTATGAATGGACTGGCGCCGTGCCGGCAGCGGTGCGCGCGCCCGGCAGTGGAGGCCAGGCCATGCCCGCCATCGATGCGCCAGAGGTGGAAGTGACGGTGCGCAAACCCGGCGGGCAGCACGGTCATTAAGGATAGGACAACAGGCTTATTTCTCGATCAGCTTGTACTTGCCCAGCAAGTCACCGAGTTCCGTCCCCGCCAGTTTCCCCATCACGTAGTCGCGCAGGAAAGCCGGCCCCGGAATGGCCAGGGGCTGGCCGTCGCGCAGCGGCTTGACCGCCGCCAGCAGGGTGCGCAGGTCGAAGGTGGAATTGAACACTTCCGGCACGCCGCGCTCGACGCCCAGCAGGATGTAGACCGCCTCCATCGCCGTGCGGACCGAGTATTCGGTGGTAAAAATGCAGTCGCGCTCGCGCGTCTGGGCGAACTGGCCGATGAAGGCGAAGTTGGCAGCCCCTGCGGGCACCACATCGGGGCGGTCGCCCGCCTGGCGCGGCATGAAAAAGGCGGTGACGTAAGGCATCATGACGGGCACCGTGCGCGCGCCGGTGGCCGCCAGCGCGACAATGTCCTCCAGTGGCACCCCGAGGTGGTACAACCACTCCTGGGTGATTTCTTCGCCTGTGCAATCCTGCATGGGCTTGTTGACGTAGTCACCAGGCACGTCGACGAACAGCGCGTACAGCCAGCCGACCAGCTGGTGTTTCGGCTGCTGCTTGAAGTGGGGCTGGCGGCTGATGGTCCAGCTCATCAGCCAGGCCGAATCCTTGACCGTGACGATGCCGGCTGTCACCACCTTGCCGCTGAACGGGTCGCGCTTGGCGATCCTGGCGATGTAGGGTGGAATGCGGCCGTCGAGTGTGGTGATGGTGGCCGATTCCCACTTGGTCTGGCCGATATGCGCGCCGAACACGTCGGGGTGGCCGAAGGCGGCATCGCGCGCGGCGATGCGCCGCCACAGGTCCCAGGCCGGGGCCGGGCCGTCGTTGAGTCTCGCTGCCGTGTGATGGTCGCCATTGTCGGAGTTTTCCGTCAGCGAGCCGATGGTAATAAATAACAGGTCGTCGGCGCCGAGGTCGACGCCGCCAGCGACGCCGTCTTTGCGCCAGTCGATGCGGGTGGCCTGCTTGCGCGCCGGCGTGATGTCGAACTGCACGTCGGTCACTTCGACGCCATAACGGAACTGCACACCGTGCCCCTGCAACCACTTTAACAGCGGCAGCACCATCGATTCGTACTGGTTATAACGGTTGAACTTGAGCGAAGAGAAATCGGCGAGGCCGGCAATGTGGTGGATGAAACGGTGCAGATACAGCTTCATTTCGAGGGCGGAATGCCACTCTTCGAAGGCAAACATGGTGCGCCAGTACAGCCAGAAATTGCTCTTTAAAAAATCGGCGCCGAATACATCGCTGATGCGCTGGTTCTCCATTTCCTGATGGCTGGCCAGAAAGACCGACAGCAGATTTTTTTGCGCCGCTTCGTTCAGGGTCAGCAGCGCTTTGTCGAGCACATCCTCGCCGCGATCCTGGGTGACGCGCTGCAGTGAATAGTTGGGATCGTCCTTGTCGAGCCGATAAAATTCGTCGAGCACGCTGGCTCCTTCGATCTCCAGCGAGGGGATCGAGCGGTACAGGTCCCACAGGCATTCGAAGTGCGCTTCCATCTCGCGGCCACCGCGGATGACAAAGCCTTTTTCGGGCACATCGCCGCCATCGAGGGCGCCGCCGGCAAGCGGCTGCTGTTCGAGGATGGTGATGCGCTGACCGGCGACACCCGCGTCGCGAATGAGAAAGGCGGCGCCGGCCAGGCCGGCCAGGCCGGCGCCGACAAACCAGGCGGTTTTATGTTCGGCCCCTGGTGGCGTGCGCGGGTGAACGAATGCTTCGTAATTGCCGCTGCTGTAATGCATGAATGGGGGTCCCTTGCATGTGAAGGCCGTGCCGAGCTGGCCGGTGGTGACCGGTTGCGCGCTGGTCAATCATTCAGCTTGCGCTGCTGCCGGCAGATGTTCTGTGTGCCTGCGCACTTAGCTGTGGCTGGCAGCGCAAGTGTCACCCATGTCTCCCGGCTAAACCGTGCCTTCGCACCAGTCCCCCTGCTGCACTGGCTTGCAAAAAGGTGCCTGACAAGCGAGCGGGCGTTTTTCCCGCGAAGGCGTATGGTCTGTTGACCATGACCCAGGAGACCCAATGAATAATGCCACTGCGCCCACGGCGCTGACCAACGATGGCGACAGCCCGGCACTGGCGGCGGCGGTGCTGTACACCTGCCCGATGCACCCGCAGGTTCGGCAAAGCGCAGCCGGCAGCTGCCCCCTGTGCGGCATGGCCCTCGAAGCGCTGATGCCGTCGCCGCTGGAGGCCGACAATCCCGAACTGGCCGATTTCAGACGGCGCTTCTGGTGCACCTTGCCGCTGTCGATGGGCGTGTTCGTGCTGGCGATGTTCGGCACCATGCTGTTCCCCGCTGGCATCGCGCATCAAAGCCTCATTGAACTTGGCCTCAGTACGCCGGTCGTGCTGTGGGCCGGCTGGCCTTTTTTTGTTCGCTGCATCGCCTCGATCCGCCACCGCAGCCCGAATATGTGGACCCTGATCGGCGCGGGCGTGACGGCAGCCTACGGCTACAGCCTGGTCGCCACTTTCGCCCCTGGCTGGTTTCCCATGGCGTTTGCCATGGATGGTGGCCGCGTGGGGGTATACTACGAAGCGGCCGCCGTCATCATCTCGCTGACCTTGTTGGGGCAATTGCTGGAACTGCGCGCGCGCGCGCACACCTCGGCCGCCATCAAGTCACTGATGGGGCTGGCGCCGAAAATGGCGCGGCGCGTGCGCGCTGACGGCAGCGAAGAAGATGTGTTGCTCACCGCGGTGCAGGTGGGCGATACGCTGCGCGTGCGTCCCGGCGAAAAGGTACCGGTCGACGGCAAGGTGGTCGAGGGCGACAGCGCCGTCGACGAATCGATGCTGACGGGCGAGCCGATGCCAGTCAATAAACGTCCGGGCGACCAGGTCACCGGCGCCACCCTTAACACCAGCGGTGCGCTACTGATGCACGCCGAAAAAATCGGCGCCCGGACGATGCTGGCGCAAATCGTGCAGATGGTCGCGCTGGCGCAGCGTTCGCGCGCGCCCATGCAACGGCTGGCTGACGTTGTCGCCGGCTATTTCGTCATGATCGTCCTTGCCATCGCGCTGCTCACGCTGTTGGTATGGGGCCTGGCCGGTCCGCAGCCGGGCTGGGTGTTTGGTTTTGCCAATGCGGTGGCGGTGCTGATCATTGCCTGTCCCTGCGCACTGGGACTGGCCACGCCCATGTCGATCATGGCCGCCACGGGCCGCGCCGCCAGCGAGGGCATGCTGTTTCGCGATGCGGCGGCGATCGAGGCGCTGTGCAAGGTGAGTACCCTGATCGTTGACAAGACCGGCACCCTGACGGCCGGCAAACCGGCGTTTGAGCGCGTCATTGCCGCGCCTGGTTTCAGCGAGCAGGCGGTATTGCAGATGGCCGCCAGTATCGACCAGGGCAGCGAGCATCCGCTGGCGCGGGCGATTGTCGCCGAGGCGCACCAGCGGGGCCTGGCGCTGGAGCAGCCGGACAGGTTTGAATCGGCCAGCGGCATCGGCGTGCGCGCTGTACTGGGCGGCAAGCGCATCGCCCTGGGCAACACGGCGCTGATGGATGGCGAGCAGATCGACTGGCACGGCTTGGGTCGCCAGGCCGAGGCGCTGCGCGGCGGCGGCGCCAGCGTCATGCTGCTTGCCTGTGACGGCCGCTTGGCCGGCCTGCTGGCGGTTTCCGATCCGCTCAAGGACAGCACGATGGAAGCCATCGCGTCCCTGCGTGAGGCCGGCATTACGGTGATCATGGCCACCGGTGACGGCGTGACCACCGCCAGGGCAGTCGCCGCGCAGCTGGGGATCGCCGAGTTCTATGGCGAGGTTACGCCGCAGGACAAGCTGGCCCTGGTCGAGCGCCTGCAACAGGAGGGCAAGGTGGTGGCGATGGCCGGTGACGGCATCAATGACGCTCCCGCCCTGGCGCGTGCCGATGTCGGCATCGCCATGGGCACCGGCACCGACGTGGCGATCAACAGCGCCCACCTGACCCTGGTGAGCGGCGACTTGCGCGCCATTGCACGCGCGCGACAGCTGTCGATTGCGACCGTGCGCAATATGCGGCAGAACCTCGGCTTTGCTTTTATGTACAACATGTTGGGCATTCCACTGGCGGCGGGGGTGCTCTATCCGTGGACCGGCCAGCTGCTCTCGCCGATGATTGCGGCGCTGGCGATGAGCCTGAGCTCGGTCTCGGTGATCAGCAATGCGCTGCGGCTGCGCGGCAAGGCGGCCCCCGCAGCGCGCAGCGCGTGATCTGTGCCCCGCAGTTCAGCGAGCGGATTAACGCAATACCGGATCACCGGCTGACTCTTGGCGCCTTGGCCGGCAGCTCTGGCAACGCGCCGGCGCCGCCATCATCGGCGCAGCGCCGGCCGCGCTGTGCGTGGCTGGCCGCTCAACGTCAACAAAATGCGTGATTGCCAGACGTACCGCCGATTCAAGCGTGCAGCCCCTACACTGATACAAATCACCCAAGCACATCGACGGCGCTTCTCAGCCGCTGCGCCGCCACCTTTCATCCATCCACAGGATCACACATGACATTTACCGTTTCCGGCTACGCCGCCCATTCCGCCGACACCCCGCTGGCGCCTTTTACGTTCAAGCGGCGCGCACTGCGCGCCGATGACGTCGACATCGAGGTGCTGTTTTGCGGCGTCTGCCACTCCGACCTGCACAGCAGCCGCAACGACTGGGGCAACGCCAGCTATCCGATGGTGCCAGGCCACGAAATCATTGGCCGCGTCAAGCGGGTCGGCGCCAGCGTCAGCCGTTTCAAGGAAGGCGACAAGGTGGGCGTCGGCTGCATGGTTGACTCCTGCCAGCATTGCAAGGCTTGCGCGGCCGATCTCGAACAGTTTTGCGAAAAGCAGGCGACCTTCACCTATAACAGCGTGGACCGCCAGGACGGCACGCCCACTTTCGGCGGCTATGCAAGCCGCATCGTGGTGCGTGAAAAATTCGTGCTGCGCGTGCCCGAACAGCTCGACATGGCGGGTGCGGCGCCCCTGCTGTGCGCCGGTATTACCACTTTTTCGCCGCTGCGCCACTGGAACGTCAAGGCCGGCAGCAAGGTGGCGGTGGTGGGACTGGGGGGCCTCGGTCACATGGCGCTCAAGCTGGCGCACGCGATGGGGGCGGAAGTGACCCTGTTCACCCGCTCGAACGGCAAGCAGGCAGACGCGCACCGCCTGGGCGCCGACCACGTGGTGCTGTCGACCGATGCCGCGCAAATGGCCTTGGTTGCCAATACTTTTGAACTGATCATCGATACGGTGCCCGACGTGCACGACGTCAATCCCTACGTGCCGACGCTGGCCACCAACGGCACCCTGGTGATGGTCGGTTATCTGGGCCCGATCGCGCCACCGTTGGACAGTGCGCCGCTGATCGGCGGTCGCAAGGCAGTCGCCGGCTCGCTGATCGGCGGTATCGCCGAGACCCAGGAAATGCTCGATTTCTGCGGCGAACATGGCATCACTTCGGACATCGAACTGATCGAGATCGGCACCATCAACGCAGCGTACGAGCGCATGCTCAACAGCGATGTCAAATACCGCTTCGTGATCGACATCGGGGCCATGACGGCTGCCTGAGCGGGCAGCAGGCGGGCAAAAAGCGGGCCTGTTGCGCCATAAAATGGCGTTCCGTGCAAGGTTGCACACAGCGCGACAAAACACGCAGGACAGCCCAAGGTATCGGGCTGTCTTTTTCGCGTGCTGTCAGCCACCGAAAGTTGCCAAATCGCTAGATTAACCCTTGTCACGCAGCGGTGGCGGCTATATTGTTTCATCGTAATGGGAAGGTCAGAACAAACATTCACGGTCCGGAGGGTTGCTTGTTTCACCAGCGTTTGCCAGTGGCCGTCCTACGATGCGCAAAATGTGGTTTGCTGGCGGCGGTATACTACCTGACTGCCCGTGCCGGCCTGCTGCTGGCCTTCGCCGGTACCAATGTATCGCCGGTCTGGCCGCCGTCGGGGATTGCGCTGGCCGCCCTGTTGCTGATCGGCTGGCGTTTCTGGCCGGGGATTTTTTTCGGCGCCCTGGCCGCCAATCTGGCGGGCTTTAGCGATACCGAGAGCGGTACGCTGACGCTGTCAGCAGCGCTGGCGCCGTCGCTGGCGATCGCCTGCGGCAACACGCTCGAAGCCTTGAGCGGCGCCTGGCTGTTGCGCCGGGTGGTCGCCGATGGCGCCCTGTTCAAGCGGCCGGAACGTGCTTACCAGTTCGCCGCCGCCGCCGCCGCTGCCGCCGCCGTGAGCGCGCTGGTCGGCACCACCACGCTGCTGTCTGCCGCTTTGGTCGTGCCAGCGAGCGCCAGCACCATCGCCACCACCTGGTGGGTGGGCGACCTCGCCGGCATGTTCATCGTCACGCCGTTCCTGCTCTGCTGGCATGGCTGGCGCCGTCTGCCTGGCCGCGCCGCCCTGCTGGAAGGGGCGCTGGCGGCGGCCGTGCTGCTCGCCTTGCTGTACTGGCTGTTCGCGGCGCCCGCCGACCCCGCGCGGCGCATCCTGGTGTTTGTCTTGCTGCCCCTGATCGCCGCCTGCGCCTACCGCTACCGCGCTCGCGGGGTCACCCTGGCGCTGCTGGTGATCGCCACCGCGGCGGTGCTCGCCACCAGCGCCGGCAAGGGACCATTTGCCGCCGCCGGGCGCCAGGACGCCCTGTTTGCGCTGGAGATCTTCATCGGCATCTTCAGCCTGGTCGGCCTGGTGCTGGCCGCCGATGCCGACAGCGCGAAGCGGCGGGCGCCACGGCTGGCGGCCGACTGGCTGCACTGGACGGTATTTTTGGGCGCCATGGCGCTCACCGTGGGGGCCTGGCATTACGTCACGGTGGCGACCGAGCAGCGGGCGGTCGAACAGTTCGATCGCGAGATCGCCGATGTCCGCCAGCGGGTGGGTGACCGCATCGCCGCCTACGGCCAGATTTTGCACAGTGCCCGTTTTGCCCTGCACGGGGCGGCCGCCATCGATGCACCGCAATGGCACGAGTTTGTTAGCGGCCTTGGGCTGGCCGACAAATACCCCGGCATCCAGTCGCTCGGCATCGCCCTCAAGGTGACCGACCGCAATGCCCTCGAGCGCCGCATGCGCAGCGCGGGCGCCAGCGGCTTTACCATCTGGCCCGCCGGTCAGCGCGATGCCTACGTGCCGGTGGTGCGCGCCGAGCCGGCCACCGGCCTGAATGCGCTCAGCTTCGGTTACGACATCCTGTCCGAGCCGGTGCGGCGCGCCGCCCTGGTGCGGGCGATGGAGTTCGATACGCTGGCGCTGACCGGCAAAGTCACCCTGGTGCAGGAGCGGGGGGCGGCCCGGCAAAACGGCTTTCTGATGTTCCTGCCGGTGTACCGCAAGGGCGCCGCGCACGGCAACTGGAGCGAGCGCCAGCAGGCCCTCGAAGCGTATGTCTACGGCGCCTTCCGGATGGACGATCTGATGGCCGGGATTTTCGGCAGCAGCGTACCGCCAGTGGCAATCGAGCTGTTCGACGGCCAGACCACCGCGCTTGACGCCCGCCTGTACGCCAGCTCCCTCGCCGAGCAGGAGAGCGTGCGCGCCGCTTACCACGGCAGCGCCAGCGTCGCCGTCGGCGACAGCTTCTGGACCCTGCGCATCGTCTCGCTGCCCGCATTCGATGCCGGTATCGACCGCGCCAAGGGCTTGATCGTGCTGTTCGCCGGCACCCTGATCGCGCTGCTGATGTTTAGCATCACGCGGGCGCTGCGCGTGACCAGTGACGACGCCCTGGCGCTGGCCTCGCAGATGACTGGCGCGCTGCGGCAGTCGGAGCGCCGCTTCGCCGTGCTGGTCGATTCGGCCGGCGAATTTGCCATCATCGCCACCGGCCTCGATGGCGTCATCGATGTGTTCAGCGTGGGCGCCGAGCGCATGCTCGGTTATCGCGCCGACGAGGTGATCGGCCGCCATACGCCAGCCCTGTTCCACCTGCCAGGGGAAGTCAATGCCCGCGCGGCCGAACTCGATGGCGCCGCCGGCTTCGAGGTGTTCGTCAAGCGCGCCCGCAGCGGCCAGGCGGAAACGCGCGAGTGGACTTACCGCTGCAAAAACGGCAGCACCGTGCCGGTGCAGCTGACCGTCAGCGCGATCCGCGACGCCGATGGCGCCCTGACTGGCTTTCTCGGTATCGCGCGCGACATCACCGAGCAACGGCGCGCCGACGAGGAGCTGCGCTGGGCCATGCTGCGGGCCGACCAGGCCAGTGCCGCCAAGAGCGAATTTCTGGCAAATATGAGCCATGAACTGCGCACCCCGCTCAACGCCGTGCTGGGGATGGCGCAACTGCTCGAACACAGCACCCTCGACCAGTCGCAGCAGCGCGACCTGGCGGCGATTCGTCACGCCGGTGTGGCGCTGCTGGCCATCCTCAATGACATCCTTGATTTCTCCAAGATCGAGGCCGGCAAAATGGCCATCGAGCAGGCGCCATTTCGCCTCGACGCGCTGGCCGCCAGCCTGGCGACGATGATGGGCCTGAACGCCCGCGAGCGGCCGCTGATGCTGACGGTGGCGCTCGATCCGGCGCTGCCGGCGCTGGTCATCGGCGACAGCTTGCGCCTGCAGCAGGTATTGATCAACCTGGCCGCCAATGCCCTCAAGTTCACCGAGCAGGGCGAGGTGGCGGTGCGCTTCGAGCGCGCCGCGCAGGGCTTGCGGGTGACCGTCAGCGACACTGGCATTGGCATCAGCGCTGAGGCCATCGATAAACTGTTTGGCGCCTTCGAGCAGGCCGACAGTTCGACCACGCGGCGCTTTGGTGGCACCGGACTGGGACTGGCGATTTCACGCCGGCTGGTTGAACTGATGGGCGGCACCATTGACGTTGACAGCGTGGCGGGGCAGGGCAGCGTATTTACCGTGCGCTTGCCGCTGGTGCTGGCACAAGCGCAGCCGCAGCAGCCTGCGCTGCCGCCGTTGCGGGTGCTGGTATGGGAGCGCCCGGGCCGCGCTGCCACGGTGCTGCTCGATGCCTTGCGCGCGCTCGGTTGCCAGGCTGCGCTGGTCGATGGCGGCGGCAGCGCCGCTGTCAACGCCGGCGGCGCCGACATTGTCTTTATCGGTGCCCCGAATGACGCTGTGCTGGTCGAGCAGGTGCGGCAGATGCGCGCCGCCCATCCTGGCATCGCGGTGATCAATATGCTCGATGCCTGCGAGCGCAGCCATCGACGTTACGACGCTGCCAGCTTCGGTGTCGACGCCATCATCGACAAGCCGGTGACGCCGGCGCCGCTGCTGGCCTGTCTGCTGGCGCTGGCCGAAGCCGGGGCGGCGCCGGCCCGCCCGTTGCCGCCGGCGGCGCCGGTGCTGGCCTGCCGCCTGCTGCTGGTCGAAGACAACCCGCTCAACCAGATGGTGGCGCGGCGCATGCTCGAGGCAGCCGGCGCCGAAGTGGCCATCGCCGGCGACGGCCAGCAAGCCATCGACATGCTGCGCGCGGCGCCCTGGCGCTTCGACCTGGTGCTGCTCGACATCCAGATGCCGGTGCTCGACGGCTTTGAGACGATCGCCGTGATCCGCGGCGAGCTGGGGCTGGGTTTGCCCGTGCTGGCAATGACGGCCGGGGTGATGGCGCACGAACGCAGCCGCTGTATTGGCGCCGGCATGAATGGCTTTATTGCCAAGCCAATCGAATTCGACCAGTTGATCGGCGAGGTTTGCAAGCATCTGCCAATGGCGCGCCGGCTGGCATTGACGGTGACGGCGGCAGCGACGACGGCCGAGGGCGTGTTCGATGTCAGCGCGCTTGCCGGCGTCGGCGACGATCAGGGGCGCACCCTGGCCGGCCTGGTGGGCATGCTGCTCGATGCCGGCACCAGCGAACTGGACAAGTTGGGCGACGACTGGAGCGCCACTGCCCGCGCCGCCGCCGCCCGCAGCCTGCACACCTTGCGCGGCGCGCTCGGCACCTTTGGCGCGCAGCGCTTGGTCGCCGCCGCGCACCAGCTCGAACAGGCCTTGCAGGACGCGGCTGCCGCGGCCCGGCTGGAGCAGTTGCTGGCCGCCGTGCGGCTCGAACTGGTGGCAACGCTGGCGGCCGCCAGCGACTGGCGGGAGCGCTGGCAGCAGCAGCAACCCCCATCGCAGCAGCGCGACAGCGCTGGCGCCGGCAGCGTCGACGGCGCGCAGCTCACCGAGTTGCGCCAGCTGCTACACGGCCGCAACCTGGCCGCCGGCACCGTGTTTGCCAGCATCGAGGCCGATTTGCCGCAGTTGCTGGGTGAGCACGCCACCGGGCAACTGCGCGCCGCCATCGATCGTCTCGATTTCAGCGCCGCCCTGCTGTTTCTCGCGTAGATCGCTTGCATAGATCGCTTACATAGATCGCTTGCATAGTTTGCTGGCACCGGCCGGAGCCCGCGCACGCAACTGAGCACGTAACTGAGCACGTAACTGAGCACGTAACTGAGCACGTAACTGAGCGTGCAACCGAGCGTGCAACCGAGCGCGTCCGGCAAACCCGCTCAAGCCAGATCGAGCACGCTGCAGACGCGCCCGCGCCCTTCGCGCTTGGCACGGTACAGATAGGTGTCGGCGGTCAGCACCAGGCTGGCAGCTGTTTCGGCCGCGCCCTGCTGCAGCATGCTGGCCACGCCGATGCTGACGGTGACGATGCCTTGCGGAGCATCGAGGTGGGGCAGCGCCAGCTGGCGTACCGCCTGCTCGATCTCGACCGCTTTGACTGCTGCGCCTTCGCGTCCGGTATCGGGCAAGATGCAGGAAAATTCCTCGCCGCCGTAGCGCGCCGCCAGGTCGTGCGGGCGCCGCATTGCCGCTTTGATGGCGCCGGCAACGGCGCGCAGGCAGACGTCGCCCTCCTGGTGGCCATAATGGTCATTGAAGCGCTTGAAGTGATCGACGTCGATCATCAACAGCGACAGCGGCTGGCCGCTGCGGCCGCAACGGCTCCACTCGGCGCCCAGCACCTGGTCGAACTGGCGCCGGTTGGCCACCCCGGTCAGGCCATCGACCAGCGCCATCAGACGCAGCAGGTCGGACTGGCGCTTGAGGGTGAGCTGGGTCTGCACGCGGGCGCGCACCACGGTGGCGTGAAACGGCTTGGTGATGAAATCGGCACCGCCGACGTCGAAGCCCTGTACCTCGTCGAGCGGGTCCGAGTTACCCGTCACAAAAATAATCGGGATGTCGCAGCTGCGCGGGTCGTGCTTGAGCGTTTCGCACAAGGCATAGCCGCCGATGCCCGGCATGACGACGTCGAGCAGGATCAGGTCGGGTGTGCGGCGCGCGCAAAAGGCGAGGGCGTCGGCGCCGTTGACGGCCATGCACACTTCGTAGCGGTCCTGGAAAATGGCATACAGCGTCTGAATATTGCTGGGCTGGTCATCGACCACCAGCACCAGCGGGGCATTCCTGGTGTTGCCAGTCAGGCGGTCGCTGACATAGTGGAAATCTGTCATCAAATCAAATCCTTGCGCAGCGTCCGGCTGCAGGTGACGGCGGTCTTGAAATCGAGTTGCGCCATGGCCATGGCCAGCGGCTGCAACTGCAGTCCCAGTTGTGAACCAAAATTGCCTTGCAGTTTAACAAACACCGCGCTGGCGCGCATGTTTGATTCGGCCAGCAGCGTTTCCAGCTCTTCCAGCGCGGCCGGCAATTCGCTCAGCGCCGCCGCCGGCAGCACTGGCGGCGCCGGCCGGTTGGCCTGTTCGATCAGCTGCAGTTCGAGCACGATATCGTCGGTGATCGCAGCGAGTTCATGCAAGGCGGCGGTGCAGTCGAGCTGGGCGGGTGCGCTGCGCAGTTGCTGCTCAAGCGTCGCGGCCAACTGTTGCAGGGCGTCGGCGCCGACCAGCCCGGCGCTGTTCTTATAAATATGCAGGCAGTCAGCGGCGGCGCGCCAGTCGGCCTGGGCAAACAGGCTGCGCAACTGCGGCAACAAAGCGCTACTCTGGCTGGCAAAGCCATCGCTGGCCGTAAAGTAGACCTCGGCGTTGCCGCCGACGCGGCGCATGGCGCCGGCGTAATCAATGCTGGCCGCGCCAGCCGTACTAGCCGTACTAGTTGTACCAGCCGTACCCGCTGGGCCATGCGCCGCCGTCGCCCCGGTTGCCGCTGCGGTGGCCGGCAGCGCTTGCTGGCGGCAGTGCAGCAGCAGCACCGCTACCATGTGATCGAGATCGATCGGTTTGTTGATGTGGTCGTCCATGCCAGCCGCCAGCGAGCGCTCGCGGTCGCCCTGCATGGCGTTGGCCGTCATCGCCAGGATCGGCATGCGGCTGGCGTGGGTGCCGGCGGCGCGGATGGCGCCGGTGGCGGCATAACCATCGAGGTCGGGCATTTGCACATCCATCAGGATGGCGTCGAACTGTGCTGACGGCGCCAGTGCCAGTCGCAGCGCGGCCTGGCCGCTATCGGCTACCGTCACCCGGGCGCCGCGCATCACCAGCAGCTCGCGCGCCACCTGCAAGTTCAGTTCATTGTCGTCGACCAGCAGAATCTGCAGGCCGGCCAGCGGCAGCGACGCCGCTGCACCGCCGCTGTAAGGCTGCTCGAGCGGCACGGCGCCAATGCCGGCGCTGTGCGCTGGCGCTGCCGGCAGCGGCAGCGCAAAGCGGAACACGCTGCCGGCGCCGGGCGTGCTGTCGACGCTCAGCTGGCCGCCCATCAGCTGCACCAGCCGCTGGCTGATCGCCAGCCCCAGGCCGGTGCCGCCGAAGCGGCGCGTGGTCGAGGCTTCGGCCTGGCTGAACGGATCGAAAATCACTTCGATCTGCTCGGGCGCGATGCCGATGCCGGTGTCGCTGACGGCAAAGGCGATGGTGCCGTGCTCGCCCTGGGCGATGGTCACGCTGACGCTGCCGGCCGCGGTAAACTTGATGGCATTGCCGGCCAGATTGATCAGCACCTGGCGCAGGCGCAGGGCGTCGCCGCACAGGCTGGCCGGCAGACCCGGGTCGATGCGGATGAGCAGGTCGACATCTTTGTCGCCGATCAGGCCGCCCAGCACGCTGGACAGTTCGCTGGCCAGCTGGGCTGGCTCGAACGGATGGATGTCGAGGATCAAGCCATCGGCCTCGATGCGCGAGAGGTCGAGGACGTCGTTGAGCAAAGTGAGCAGCGAGCGGGCGGCCGCCAGCGATTTGCCGGCGTAGTCGCGTTGTATCTGGTCCAGTTCGGTGTAGGTGAGCAGTTGCAGCATGCCGATCACGGCATTCATCGGCGTGCGGATTTCGTGGCTCATATTGGCCAGAAAGTCGCCCTTGGTGCGGCTGGCCGCCTGCGCCGCATCGCGCGCGGCGATCAGTTCCTGCTGGCGCTTCTGTTCCGGACCGACATCGCGCGCCAGCCCCAGAAAGCCGATCACCTTGCCACCGGGCGCCGTCACTGCGGACACCGTCAGATTGACGGGCAGACGGCCACCGTCGCTGCGACAAAAGGTCCACACCTGCGAATCGGAGCCGCCGCCGCGCACCGGCGCCAGGACGACGTCGGCGAGCCTGTCAGCTGGGATGGGGTGCGCCTGCGCAGCGGCGCGCGCGCGCAGTTCATCGGCATCGTGCAGCACAGCGAGACTGCTGCGGCCGATCAGCTGGGCTGCTGTGTAACCGAGCATGCGTTCGGCGCCGGCGCTAAACAGATCGATGGTGCCATCGAGGTCCATCAGAATGATGGCCACATCGCGCGCCGCATCGACCACGCCGCGCAACCGCGCCAGCGCCGCCACCTCGCCCTGTTCGGCCTGGCGCAGGGCGCTGATATCGCTGACGAAGCCATACAAGCCCTTGACCACGCCGGTGGCGCCGTCGACGTCGGGGATATACGAAAACAGCACCTGGCGGATGCTGCTATCGGCCATCGCCACTTCCGCCTCGAACAGCGTGGGCTGGCCCTGCAGCACCTGCTCGAGCCGCGCCTGGTGCGTGGCAAAGCGCTTGCGGCCAATCAGCTCGGCCATGGAACGTCCGCGCATCGCTTCGGGCGCCATACCCAGCCAGTCGAGCGCGGCGCGGTTGGCGAAGCGGTTGATCAGGTGGCGGTCCCAGTACACCACCAGCGCCGGCGTATGGTCGACGATTGCCTGCAGGTCGGCGCGCGTGCGGTGCAGGGCGCGCACGGTGTCTTCGAGCGACTGCTGGGCCTGACGGGTGGCGGCGATTTCCTGGGCGCTGCTGGCGCCGCTGCGTTCGAGCTGACCGGTCATCGCATCGAAGGCGTGCGCCAGATAGCCCAGTTCATCGAACGACTGCATGCCTGAGCGCGCCGCCAGGTTGCCGGCGCCGACCTGTTCCATTGCCAGGGTCATGCTGGCGATGGGGCGCAGGATGCGCCGGCGAATCGCCACGCAGCCCAGCGCGATCAGGCTGGCCAGCAGCACCACGTTGACCAGCATCAGGGCCAGCAACTGGTAATGGGCGCTGTCGAGCGCTGCGCGGCTGATGCGGGCGAGGGCGAAGGCATCGTCCGTCATGGTCTGGGTGGCCAGCAGCAGCGCACCGATCACCGGCGCCGCCGATGCGCGCTGGGTGCCGGCCGCCAGCAGCGGCGCCACCCCGGGCGCGGTGAGGGTGGCGTACAGGCGGTCGATGACGTCGAGATTGCTGCGTTCGCGCGCCTGCAGCGACAGCGCCGCCGGCGTGCCCGCTGACAGGGCGTCGAGCGCGCCCCGAAAGCTGTTGACGCGGCGGCGCCACTGTTCGTCGGTGCGGTCCTGCTGGTACAGCGCCGTTTCGATCGCCAGATAGCGGAACTGGCTGACGGCGCGCGCCACCGCTTCGGCCCTGGCGGCCTGCGCCGCCTCCGCCTTTACCAGACCGCTGGCGTAGCCGGTGATCGACAGGCACACCAGCACCGCCACCGCAGTGACGATCATGAACCAGCTGGTTTGGCGGCGTAGCGTCATCTGCTATTCGATCAGGGTGACGGCCGCTGGCGCCACCGCCGTCAGCGGGCGCACATCGAGCGCGTCGAGGTAATTCGGCGCCGGCGCGGCGGCAAGCAAGCCTTTGCGCACGGCCCAGCGGGTCTGGTCTTCCAGCGACAGCAGCAGCGACTGGTCGAGCGAGAGCGCGAAGTCGTCGGGGTGGAACGGCGCCAGTTGCGCATCGCGCAAACCGACCGCAGCGCCGATCAGCGCCTGCGCCGGCGCCGGCTGCGCCTGAATATACTGGACTGCCTGTGCCAGCGCCAGCAGGGTGCGGCGCATGGCGTCGGGATGGGCGTCGATGTGGCTGCGCTTGCCGACCAGCAGAAAGCGGAACACGAACAGGTCGGGGATGCGCATGACGACGGCGTTGCTGCCCTGCTGCTGCAACATGTTGGCCAGCAGCGGATTCCAGGCAGTGACGGCATCGACCGTGCCGGCCTGCAGGGCGCTGCCGAGCTGGTCGGGCGGCAAATCGATGATGGCGCGCGGCGGCGCCGGCAACTGGCCGGTACTGATCATCAGGTCGAGAAAATACTGGGCGTTGGTGCCGCCGATGGTGCCGACGGTCTTGCCGCCGATGTCGGCAAAGGCGCCGATGCCGCGGTCGCGCCGGCCTACCAGCGCCATCGCCTGGCGCGAGGCGAACACGGTGGCAATCGCGACAATCGGCGCACCGCCCCGGCTGGCCAGCATGAACGGCACATCGGCCACCAGCGCCAGGTCGGCCTGGTCATCGATGACCGCCTGCAGTGCCTGTTTGCCGAGGGTGGTCGAGCGCACCTTGACGTCGAGCGCCTGGCGCGCAAACTCGCCATGGTCGCGGGCGACAAAAACGGCGCCGCTACTGAGCTGGGTGGGGACGGCGATGGTCAGCGTCAACGGCGCCGGCGCTGCCTGCCAGCGCCATGCCAGCGCCGCGCCGGCCAGCAACACCATGGCGAGCATCAGCAGGTGACGGCGTTTTAGCATGGCGGCGCCGCACCCTGTTCGACCATGAAGCAGCCATCGACGATGCCGGCGCTGTCGCGGCTGCTCAGGTAGGCGACGTGCCAGGCGCTGGCGCTGCCGCTGACGTCGCTGATGACGTCGCTGCTGACCAGCGGCGCTGGCACGCTGCCGTTTTCGCCGCGCAGGGCCGCCTCCAGCGAGTGGCGGTGCTGGGCGCAGGTGGCGGCATCGAACACTTCGTGCCAGGCACAGTTTTGCAGGCTGGCCAGGCTGCGGCCGGCCAGCACGGCAAAGCGGCTGCTGGCAAAGCGGCAGCGCGCCGCCAGGTCGAAGAAGGCGATGGCCTGGCCACTGGCGTCGGCCACGCGCTGGGCAAAGCGCTGTTGCACTTCGGCCAGTTCGGCACTCGCTTCGCTGCGGTTGCGCGATTTGATCAGCTCCGCTTCAAAGCGGCTGCGCTCGTGGGCGACGAACAGCGCCCACGCATAGCAGGGCGCGCCGGCGAGCACGCTGCGGCCGATATTGACCATCACCGGCAGCCGTTCGCCCGCGTGGGTGCGCAGGTGCAGGTAAATTTCGCGCACCTGGCCGTCGCGCATGAGCATCGGCCACAAGTGCGTCTGCAGGAAAATCCGGCTCGCTGGCGGCAGCATCTGCTCTACCGCCGCCGGCGGCGCGCTGCCGCTGGCGCTGCCGAGGATGTGCAGCAGTTCCTGGTTCATCTGCAAGATCCTGCCGCTGTGGTCGGTGTGCAGGATGGCACAGGGCAGCTGGTCGAAGGCGATCACGCGGCGCGCGCCGCCACGGCTGGGGCAGGCAAGAATCCGCGCATCGCCGCCACCACCTGCTCGGGGTGGCTCATGTGGGCGCAGTGGCCGGTGACATCGAGTACCTGCAACTGGCTGCCGGCCAGCTGGCGGTGCACAAATTCGCCCACGGCCATGGGCGCTAAGGTGTCTTCGCGGTGCTGCAGGATCAGCGACGGCACGTTGACCTTGACCAGGTCGCTGCGGTTGTCCGAAAAAAAGGTGGCGCGGGCGAACAGGCGCGCCGCATCCGGATCGGTTGAACAAAAACTGGCGGCCAGTTCGCGGCCGGTGCTGTCTGCCTGCGGCGCGCCGGCGATCACCGGCGCCAGGTAGTTGGCCCAGCCAATAAAATTGTGGTCCATCAGTTCGAGCAAACCGTTGAGGTCTTCGCGCTCGAAGCCGCCCTGGTAGGCGGGCGGGTAATTCAAAAAGCACGGCGACGGCCCCAGCAGGATCATTTGTTCGAACAGGCGCGGCCGCGCGATCGACGCCAGCCAGCCGATGCTGCAGCTGACCGAGTGGCCGACAAAATGGACGCCTTCGTGCAAGTCGAGGGCGTCGCACACCGCCAGCAGATCGTCGACGTAGCCGGCCAGGGTGCTGTAGCGCTCGCGGTCGGTGGGGGCGGCGTCGGCACCGCTGCCGGCGTAGTTGAACAGCACCTGGCGGTAGTGGCCTTCGAAGGCCGGGGTGATGCGGCGCCACATGTCCTGGTTGCAGCCAAAACCGTGCGCATACAGGATGGTGGGGCCGGGGCCGGCAATGTCCGTGACCTGGTGGCGCGCGATGAGTTGGGACATTGGCGTTCCTTGCCTATCGGGGTGGGCGCACGGAAAGGTGCGTTGCAGCGCGCTGGCCGGGTTGGTGCACCAGCTTGCAAGAAACCTCGGTATGGGGAGGCAGTGAGTGCGGATAAAACCTGCGTCGAAGCGGGCCGATCAAGCGCCTGCAACTTGGTTGGGCGGCAACAAACGCCGGCTTATCAATTCTAGACCAGCGGGCGATCGCTGACAACCGAATGTTCCTTATTGCAACACTTAAATGGCTTGCTTGTTGCCTGCCGCAGGGGCGCTGGCGCGGGGGGCGCCGCCATGGCTGCCGACACGGGACAGGCACCGCGCGCTGCCGCGCGTGCCCCCCCTGCGTCAGGCAGCGCCGCGCGCTAGCACATGATGCAAGTTTGCTTTTTTAGAAATATCTAATGGGCTATTAATCAGTATCAAACTCAGAGCGATTCACAGGCGGACCAGCAATACAGCCCGGCAGCCATCGATGCCGGCATTCGGCGCCGCCCACCTTTGTCCTCGAAGATGGCGTGCGCATCGGCTCTGCCGCTGAGGCTCAATTTCGTACGGGCGACTACTGGCTGTTCCCGGCGCGCACGGCCAGCGGCGACGTCGAATGGCCGAGCAGCGAGGTCGCTGGCCAAAGGCAGGCGCAGCTGCAAGAGCCGGATGGCGTGACCCATCAGCTGGGGCTGCCGGGCACGCTGGCGTTCAGGGATCGCGCGTGGCAGGTCGGCGACTGCCGCTGTAGCGTGGCGGCCGCTGGCTTGGCGAGCTGCCCGTGAGGTGGTAGTCCATACCGCCATCTTCATCAATGGCACCGGCGCCACGGCGGCTGTCTGATGTTGTCGCAATGGCAGCGTCTTACTGCGATTGCCGCGCTGTAAATGCCGGAAAATGGCGGATTGACGTCAATCTGTTGCGCTTGCAACCAATATTTCCATGAGAAAATATTTCTACCTTCGCTTTTGGCATAACATTGCCGCACGGAAAATTTTTTTTGGAATATCTATGTCTGTCCTATTGAGTGCACGCTGCGCCGCCAGCCGCGTTGCAAACGATTTTCGCCGTCGCGCGGCCGTGCCGGCAGGCCTGGCCGGTTTGCTCTCGCTTGCCGCCTGTGGTGGCGGCGGTGGCGGTGGCGACGTCGCTGCAAGCGCTTACAAGCCCAGTACACTTGTCGAAGTTGCCACCGTTGTAACGCCAGCAGCAGCGCCGTCGGTGTCTGCAGCGTTGGTTGCGCCGACGCTTGCCGCGGCGATTGTGGCGCCGGCGCTGCCCGTTGCAACCGCGGCGCCAGCCAGTACCACGGCCACCCTGGCGCCGGCGACCGCGGTCAGCGAGGTGAGCTTCGCCGCCAGCAGTTTCTGGTACGCTGCCATCCCTGCCAATGCACCGCTGCACGCCAATTCCAGCGGATTTGTTGCCGAGTTTTTGCGTCAGAAAAAGGCCTATTACGGCACTGTCAATATCAATACCTCGGCTTACGCCAGCCCTGTCTATTTTGCCGCTGCCGACACGCCGACCGCCAAAGTCGGGTTTTCGAATTGTCAGAATAAATCGTATCCGGAGCCAGCGCTGGAAGCCCAGTGGAGCGCAGTACCGATCCCGGCGTTTGCCCTGCCCGCCGATGGCACCGACGCCGAAATGACGGTGTACCAGGCGTCGACCGATACCATGTGGGAATTTTGGGTGACGCGTGCCACGGCTGGCGGCTGGCAGGCTTGCTGGGGCGGAAAGATGAGCAATGTCAGTCACAGCGATGGCACCTGGCCCTTTCCGTACGGCACAACCGCGACCGGCTTGCCCGTCGTTGGCGGACAGATCACTGCCGAAGAGCTCAGCCGCGGTGAGATCCGCCACGCCATCGGCATTTCGCTGGTCGATACCGAGACCGCCTCGGTGGTGTCGTGGCCGGCGCGCCGCTCGGATGGCTACAATCCACAGGGTGCGCCCAACCGCATACCGGAAGGCTTGCGCTTTCGCCTCGATCCCGCCATCGATGTCGAGGCGCTGTCGATGAGTACAGCGGGCAAGATCATCGCCAGGGCGGCGCAAAAATATGGCTTCGTGGTCTGGGACAAGGCGGGCGCCTTGTCGATCCGCGCGCAAAACCCGAAGTCGTACACAGCACTGGGCAAGCCCGACCCCTACGTTGCGCTGTTTGCCGGACAGCCGGCCTACGCGGTACTCAATGGCTTTCCATGGGATCGCCTGCAATTTTTGCCGAAAGATTTCGGCAAGCCGTAGATCCTCCGATCTGCCGCGCCGTGCGCCTGGTGCTTTACCGGGCGTGCCGCTGATGAGGGCATCGGCGCCCGGCAGGCGCGCCAGGATGCTGGCGGCAACCATTTTGCTGAAATATAAAACTTGTTGTCATATAAAACTTGCTACATTATAAAACTTGCTGCCATATAAAACCGCCTTTCGAAACTTTCGAGACTTTCGGCGCGTTCACCGCTAACTCCGGAAAACCCCCAGCGCCGCTCTGAGGAAGCCATCGGCGCTGTCGATCCGATTGCCGTCAATGGCCCAGCGCCAACCCAGGTCATTGGCCAGACGATCAGGGCGCAGGTGCGCTCGCCAAAAATCGACTGGCCATCGACAGGCACACCTCCTCACGCTCGTGCAGCCCCAGCCTGCGCCGGCGTCACAACAGCCGGTCGACGGCGGCGCCGTCCCTATCCCTCTGCTGATCGCTGGTCGAGCAACTTGGCGCCGCATGTTAAAAATGAAGTGCCAGCGCTGTCCGGACTTGACGGTGAAAGCGCCAAACTTTCCCTGGGCGTGCGTTCCCGTACATAGCCAACAATGGTTCTCGACTAGTATTTACATGTCGATTGGAAAACATCCAACGACCTTGTCCACGCGGCGTACGCAATATAGCCACAGAGCCGTACTTACATCCGCAGTGAGCGTCGGCGTCCGGTCCCCGGTGCGCTTTCACCGCCTCGAACGATTGACAGTGCTGCCGGGTGCAGTGCACCGGGCCCAATCAAACCGCGAATGTGCAGCAGTTGTTGCATTCTTTTTTAGCACGCTGGGCCCGCTGCCAGCCTTTGTGCACCCCCAAGAATGGGACTTTGCTGATGAAGCTTGATTTTTTCGTTGCCGCCCTCGGTTGGCCGCCGTCGTTCCCCCCAAGCACGCGCTTGCTGCGCGGCATCCTGCAACTCGGATTGCTGGCGAGTATACCTGCGCTGGCCGCCCCCGGCCAGGTGCTGCGCCCCTACGTCGGCTATGGCTTCGGCCAGGACGACAATGTGCTCGGTGCGGGCGCAACGGGCGATTCGGTGTCATCGTCTTCCCGCCGTGCCGAGGCCGGTGTGCTGTTCGACAAACGGATCAGTCAGCAAGCGCTGTCGGCCGCCCTGCGCTTTAACCGCACCACCTATGCGCAACTGCCGGAACTGAACAATGATGGCAAGGACTTGCTGCTCAACTGGAACTGGCATGTGGGCAATCGCCTCGACGGCAATATCGGTGCCACCTATGTGCAGTCGCTGGCACCGTTCGTCAACTTCCACGGCCGCGAGCGCAACCTGCGTGTCGAACGGCGCGAGTTTGTCGACGGCGGCTGGCTGCTGCACCCGAGCTGGCGCGTGCGCGGCGGCTTCACACGCGACACGCTCGCCTACGAGCTCGATACGCAGCAGGCCGGCAACCGGGTCGACAACGTCGGCGAAGCCGGCCTCGACTACCTGGCCCGCAGCGGCAGCACCATCGGCACCCAGCTGCGCCACACGCGCGGCCAGTTCCCCAATCGGCAACAGTTCGGCAGCTTGTCGGTCGATAACAGCTACGACCAGAACGAGCTGAAAGCCAAGGTCAACTGGCTCATCAGTGGCAAGACCCAGTTGCTGTTTCTGGGCGGCCTGGTGCAGCGCAAGCATGACGAATTCCCCCTACGCGATTACCGCGGTTTTAATGCGCGCCTGAACGGCAACTGGCAAACCAGCGCCAAGCTGGGCGTGGCGGTGGCCGCCTGGCGCGAGATCGGCGCGCTCGATGACATTACTGCCAGCTACACGCTCAACCAGGGCGCCAGTGTGGGCGCCACCTGGGACTTGACCGACAAGCTGCGCCTGGACGGCCAGCTCAGGCGCGAGACCAGCGATTACAGCGGCAGCGCGGCATTGGCGGCCATGCTGGCCGAACGGTCCGACACCGTGCGCCGCGCCACCGTCGCCCTGGTCTACCAGCCCAGCGCGCACCTGCGCCTGAGTGCGCAAGCCTACCGCGCCGAGCGCCATTCGACCCTGGCCGGCAACAGCTATCCCACCTCCGGCATACTTTTCACTACGCGCTATGAGTTCTGAACGCATGCACGTCACCAGCGTCAGCGACATTCCCTTGCTGTCCTACTTCAAGCGCGTACTCGATCCGCTGGTGATCCTCGGCACCCTGGTTTTGCTCACCAGCCTGTACCGTGAGCCGTTTTCCGGGCATTACCTGGTGCTGGCCATCATCGCCTTCTTCGTCGCTGCTTTTTTGCATGAACAGATCGGTGCGCACCGCCACTGGCGCAGCGGCCGCCTGCTGGCCTTTGCCCGTGATATTTTTTTCGGCTGGGCGGTCTTTGTGGCCATCATCGCGCTGATCGGCTACGCCACCGGGTTTGCTTACCAGTATTCGGCGCCGGTGATCGGCTGGTGGTTCATCGTCACCCCGTTTGCCCTGGTGGCGGCCCACCTGGCCTTGCGCAGATATGCGGCCAAGCTGCATCGGGGCGGACCGCTGCGCTCGGTCGTCATCGTTGGCGCCAATCAGACCGGTCTGAAGCTGGCCAAGCGGATTGCCGACTCCCCCGACCGCATGATGGAAGTGCGCGGCTTTTTCGACGACCGCGCCAGCGTGCGACTGGCGCCACCGACCCAGATCGCCTTGCTGGGCAAGATGGCCGACATCGGCGCCTACGTGCGCGAGGCTGGCATCAATGTCATCTTTATCAGCCAGCCGATGTCCGCGCAGCCGCGCGTGCGCCAGTTGCTCGACGAGCTGCAGGACACCACCGCGTCGATTTATTTCCTGCCCGACATGGTCACCTTCAACCTGATGCAAGCCCGTTTCGACGAGGTCGGTGGCATGCCGGTGGTGGCCATCTGCGAGACCCCATTCTCCGGCGTGAACAGCCTGGTCAAGCGCGCCAGCGACATCGTCATCGCCGCGCTGGTGCTGCTGCTACTCTCGCCGGTGATGCTGGGCATTGCCGCCGCCGTCAAGTTGACCTCCGCCGGCCCCGTCATCTTCCGCCAGCGCCGCTATGGCCTGAACGGCGAGGACATCGTGGTCTACAAATTCCGCTCGATGGCGGTGTGCGAAGACGGCGACCGCGTCACCCAGGCGCGCCAGGGCGATGTACGGGTGACCCGGCTGGGTGCCGTGCTGCGGCGCACCTCGCTCGATGAGCTGCCACAATTTATCAACGTGCTCGAGGGCAGTATGAGCATCGTCGGCCCGCGCCCCCACGCGGTCGCCCACAACGAGCAATACCGCGGCCTGATCAAGGGCTACATGCTGCGCCACAAGGTCAAGCCAGGCATTACCGGCTGGGCCCAGGTCAACGGCCTGCGCGGCGAAACCGACACCCTCGACAAGATGGCGGCGCGGGTCGAATTCGACCTGGACTACCTGCGCAGCTGGTCGCTGTCGCTCGACCTGTGGATTATTTTGCGCACCGTAAAAGTGGTGCTGGGACGACACAATGCATATTAGCCAGGGAGCAGCAATGCGCATCATCACCTTCACGCTGGCAGCGCTGCTGCTGGCCGCCGGTACTGCCAGTCGCGCCGGCGCTGCCGAGACGCCAGTCGCGGTGATCCGGCTGACGTCGCCGGTAGAGGCAGGCGCCACCGATGGCGCCAGCACGACAGCGCCTGCCGCTGCCGCTGCACTCCTGCAGCCGCTTGCCGACCCCACCGAGCGTCTGGGCGACGGTTCGTTCGCCACCGAAGCGGCCGCCATGTGGCAGTTGCCGGCCGGCGGCGCCGCCCTGATGCCGCTCTCGGCGCGCACGCGCTACGGCGCGCTGGTGACGGCGCCGCTGCTACCGGCCTCTGGCCCGGTGCTGCTGCTGTTGCTGGGCTGTCTGATCTATCTGGGGCGCAGTCGCCAGCACGGGTTTTCCCTGCGGCCATCGCGCAGCCTGCTTGCACGGAGCGACCATGCGCCGACCCGTCGCTAGCGCGCTGGCCAGGCCCGGCGCGGTCGCCGCCACAGCCGCGCTGGCCACGCTGGCCATGACGGCCACGCTGGCCGCGCTGGTCCTGGCGGCGTGCGGCCAGTCCGCCAGCGCCGATGCCAAGGCCGTCCGCTCGTTGCCGCTGGCCAGCGTCAACGATGTGCGCATCAGCCTGCTGGCGGCGGCCGACGCCATCCGCGCGCCTGGCGACCAGGCACAGCTGGAAGCCTTGATCGACAAGCAGTTGCTGCAAGAAGAAGCCATCCGCAACAAGCTCGACCGCAATGCACTGGTGCTGCAGGCGATCGAACGGGCCAAGACCGACATCCTCGCCAAGGCCCAGCTGCAAAGCAAGGTGGCGGCAGCGGCGGCGCCGACCAGCGCCGAAATCGCCGCTTACTTTAGCGCCCACCCGCAACTGTTCAGCGGTCGCAAATTCTTTTACATCAAGGAGCTGGTGCTCGACAGCAAAGACTTTACGCCGCAACTGCAGCGCCTGGTCGAAGGCGTCCGCTCGATCGAGCAGGTGGCGCGCTGGCTCGATGCCCGCAAGGTGCCGTACCAGCGCGACCAACAGGCGCGCAGCAGCGCTGAACTGGCGCCCGAAATGCTGGCCCAGCTCGACGGCATGCGGGAGTTGACCCTGTTCGTCGTCAAGGCCGGGCCGAACACCATGATCGATGCGCTGCAGGGCGTCAGCCCCAGCCCGGTGACGGCAGCGGCGGCGGTGCCGCAAATCGACGCCTTCCTGCGCAACAAGCAGCGCCAGCACATCAGCGAAGCGGAAATTGCCCGCCTGCGCAAGCTGGCGACGATCACCTACTTCAATCAGCAGCAAGCCACGGCGCCCTTGGTCTCGGTCGGCGCGCCCCATAACCAGGAGAAACAATGAACAAGATGGTCATCGGACTTACTGCACTGTTGCTCAGTGCAGTCTTCAGCTTCGCCAACGCCGAGGAGGTCTTGCTGGGCCCCAGCGATGTGGTGAAAATTACCGTGTATGGCAACCCCGATCTGACGCTGGAAACCCGCGTCAGCCAAAGTGGCACCATCAGCTTTCCGCTGCTGGGACAGGTCAAGGTCGGTGGTCTGGCGGTGTCGGCGGCTGAGGCGAGGCTCGCTGGCCTGCTGGTCAGCGGTGGCTTCGTCAAAAAGCCCCAGGTCAACATTCTGGTCACCGCGCCGCAAAGCCAGCTGGTATCGGTGCTGGGGCAGGTCAACAAGCCGGGCCGCTATCCCGTCGATGGCAAGCAGGGCTTGATCGACATCCTGGCGCTGGCCGGCGGCGTGCTGCCTGACGGCGGCGACATTGTCTATCTGATCCGCAAGCGCGACGGCAGCAGCACCAAGGAAACCGTCGACCTGGTCAAGATGATGCGGGCGGGCGACCTCAAACTGAACCTCGATCTGGTCACCGGCGACGTCGTCTACGTCGAGCGCGCTGCGCGCTTCTACATCTATGGCGAAGTACAAAAGCCCGGTGCTTACCGGCTCGAATCGAACATGACGGTGCAACAGGTGTTGTCGCTCGGTGGCGGGCTGACCCCCCGCGGCACCGAGCGCGGCATGCGCATCAAGCGCCGCGACAGCGCCGGCAACATCACCGAGCTGCGCGCCAAGCAGGGCGACCTGGTGCAGATCGACGACGTCATTTACGTCAAGGAGAGCCTGTTTTGACGCCCGCCCAATTTCTGCTGATCTTGCGCGCGCGCTACCGGATTGCACTGTTGCTGCTGTTGCTGACGGTAGCCGCCGCGCTAGTGGCCACCCTGCTCAGCCCGAAAACCTACAAGGCCACCACCGCCCTGGTGCTCAATTACAAGGGCAGCGATCCGGTCACCGGCCAGGCGATGGCGTCCCAGCTATTGCCCGGCTATATGGCCACGCAAATCGAAATCGTCGGCAGCATGAGCGTGGCGCTGAAGGTGGTCGATGCGCTCAGGCTGGCCGAGGGCGCGCTGGTCAAACAGCGCTTTCTCGACGCCACCGACGGCGCCGGCAATGTGCGCGACTGGGTCGCTGCCGGCTTGCTGTCCAAGCTCGACGTGGTGCCGGCGCGCGAGAGCAGCGTGCTGCAAATTAGCTACACGGGGCGCGAACCGCGCATGGCCGCGCAGGTGGCCAATGCCTTCGCCAGCGCTTACCAGCAAACCAGTGTGCAATTAAAAGTGGAGCCGTCGCAACGCACCTCGGTGTATTTCAACGAGCAGGTCAAGCTGTTGCGCAACAAGCTCGAAGTGGCCCAGCAGCGCCTGTCGAAGTACCAGCAGGACAATGACATTGTCAGCACCGACAAGAGCCTCGACGTCGAATCGGTGCGCCTGAATGAACTGTCGAGCCAGGCAGTGGTGGCGCAGGGCCAGGCGATGGAAGCCTCGGCCCGCCAGCGCCAGGCGCAGGGCAGTGGCGGCGCGCAGTCGCCCGATGTGGCCAACAATCCGCTGATCCAGAACCTCAAGCTGGGTCTGGGCAATGCCGAATCGAAGTTCGCCGACGTCGCCCAGCGCCTGGGCACGAGCCATCCCTTGTACCAGAGCGCCAAGGCGGAAGTGGACCAGCTGCGCTCTGAACTGAAGCGCCAGCTGCGGGTGACCTCGAACGCTGTCAGCGCCAATGCCGCCATCTTGCAGCAGCGCCGTGGCGAAGCCGCCGCCGCCCTGCAGGGGCAAAAAAACAAGGTGCTGCAACTGAACCGCACGCGCGATGAATTAAACGTGCTGGGCAGGGAAGTCGACAGTGCCCAGCGCGCCTATGACACGGTCGCCCAGCGGTTGACCCTGACCAATATCGAAGCGCAGGCCAACCAGTCGGACGTCGCTGTGCTCACTGCAGCGCTGGCGCCGCTGAAGCCGTCGGGGCCAAAGGTGCTGCTCAATCTGGCGATCGGCGTGATCGCCGGCACCCTGCTGGGCCTGGGTGGCGCCATCATGCTCGAACTGTTCGACCGCCGCGTACGCTCGGCGCACGACCTCGACATTGCCGGTCTGGCCGTGCTGGGCACCATCAAGCGCGTGCCTGCCGCGCATCGCCTGGCGCGCTGGCCCGACTTTGGCCGCAGCGCCGCCAACCGTATCGCGGGCTAAGTGTGCATCGTCCGCCTGCTCCACCTTGAAGGGACCCCCCATGATCACCAATGACATTCCTGTGCGTTCCAGCGACGCTGCCGCCGCCGCTGCCGCCCCCGCCGGCGCCGCCCAGCGCGCCCTTGGCGCCATCCTGGTCGACGCCGGCCGGCTGGCGGCAGGCGATACCGAACAGATCCTGCGCCGCCAGCGCGAACACGGCCAGAGCTTCGGTCAGGCCGCCATCAGCATGGGTTTACTGACCGCGGCTGATGTCGACATGGGACTGGCGCGCCAGTTCGATTTTCCCTATCTGCTGCAGGGCGAGAGTGCGCTCAGCGATGAGCTGGTGCTGGCCTATCAACCGTTCGGCGCCCAGGCCGAAGCGCTGCGCCTGCTGCGCACCGAGCTGCTGCAGCGCTGGTTCGGCGTTGCCAGTGGCCGCCATGCGCTGGCCATCACCAGTGCCGAGGCCCAGGATGGCCGTAGTTTTCTCGCCGCCAATCTGGCAGTGGCGTTTTCCCAGCTGGGCAAGCGCACCCTGCTCATCGATGCCGATTTGCGCCAGCCGCGCCAGCACACCCTGTTCGGCCTGCCGAACGGCATGGGCCTGTCGGCCCTGCTGTCGGGGCGGGCCGGACTGTCTGCCATTGTGCCGGTGGGCGGCTTGCCCGGCCTGTCCTTGCTCACTTCGGGAAGCGCGCCACCGAATCCTGCCGAATTGCTGGCCAGGTCATCGTTCGCCCGCCTGCTCGACGAACTGGCGCACGACTACGATGTCGTACTGATCGACACCCCCGCGGCGCTCGACTGCGTCGACGCCCGCAGTGTCGCCGCCAGCGCCGGCGCTGCCCTGGTGGTGGCGCGCAAGGATGCCAGTGATCTGGCGGCGGTGTCGCAACTGGCAACGACGATGAGCGCGGCCGGCATCGCCGTGCTGGGCGCCGTTTTGAATGACTATTGAGCAGCCATCGTGAACTGGATGATCCCGATCCGCGCGCCCATGCCCACGCCAGTGCCGCCATTGCATCGGCGCCAGCCGGCGCTCGACGTCCTCAAGGGCATCGGCATCGTCGCCGTGGTGGTCGGTCATATCAGTTTCAACCGCGCGCTGGTGGCGCAAATTTTCATGTTTCACATGCCGCTGTTTTTCCTGGTCGGCGGTGCCCTGCATGACCCGGCGACCCCGCAGCGCGCCTATCTGCTGGCGAAAGCGCGCAGCCTGCTGCTGCCGTATGGCTGTTTTTTGCTGATCCTGTGGCCACTCGAACTGCTGCTGGCGGTGCCCGATCACAGCGCCGGCGGCCGCTGGACCTGGACCTTGCTGGGCGCGCCGCTGCTGTTCGGTGGCCAGCGCCTGACCGGCTTTGCCAGCGTATTCTGGTTCGTCACCTGCTATTTTCTTACCCAGCAGCTGGTCCACCTGCTGCTGCGCCGCTCCCGGCTGCCGGTGTGCGCGGCAGTTGGGGGCTTGATGCTGGTGCTGGCGTGGCTGCTGCCCGAGCTGGCGCTGCCGTGGGGTGCGCAGGTGGTGCTGGTGAGCGCACCGCTGTACCTGATCGGCTATGCAGCGCGCCAGGTCGATCTGGCGCGCTGGCTGCCCGTCTCCGTGCTGCTGACCGGCGCCGCGCTGCTGCTCAATGTCGCCGGCGTGGCCAACACCTTCGACCTGAAAGCGGGGCAGTTCGGTGTGCCGGTGGTGACGCTGGCCAGCGCCCTGGCGGTGGTCGCCGTGCTGGCGGTGCTGGCGGCGCGCATCCACGCCAGCGTCGCCGGGCGCGTACTGGCCGCACTGGGCGGCGCTTCGATGACGATCATGTTCCTGCACCAGCTGGTGCAGCTGACCATGGCCAAGCAGCTCGGGGTGATGGCGGCGGCGCCGCGCGTTCTCGCTGCGCTGCTGCTGTGCTACCTGGCGCATGTGCTCATTAGCAGCTCGCCGCTGGCGTCGCGGCTGCTGCTGGGACGGCGCCCCCGCGCGCCGGCGACAGGCGTGGCGCCATGACCGGCCAGGTCAACATCAGCGCCATCGTCCCCGCCTACAACGTCGAACGTTATATTGAGGCGGCACTGGCCTCCCTGCTGGGACAGAGCGCGCCGTTCCATGAAATCCTCATCGTCGACGATGGCAGCACCGACGGCACCGCCGCCATGCTCGGGCAGTACCTGGCGCACCCCTTGGTGCGCATCGTCCGCACCGCCAATGGCGGCCAGGGCCGCGCGCGCAATCTGGCACTGAGGATGGCCACCGGCAACTACGTTTATTTTTTCGATGCCGACGATCTGCTCAGGCGCGATTTTGTCGCCGCCATGCAGGCGCTGCTGGCCGGCCGGCCAGCCATCGATATCGTGTATTTTTCGGGGCAGTCATTCGTTGACCAGGGCCTCGATCCCCACTACCAGGCCGACCTGCTGCCAGACTACCGGCGTGGCATCGACAGGGAATTTGCCAGCGGCGTCGCCGCCACCGGCGCCCTGCTGCAGGCGGGGAGCTGTTTCGCCAGCCCTTGCCTGTACCTGTCGCGCCGCCGCCTGTGGGGGCAGGGCGGTTTGCTGTTCCTGCCGATCGTCCACGAAGACGAAGAAATCATCACCCGCTTGAGCTGCGCCGCCGGCCTGTCAGTGTGCCTCGACACGGTGTATTTTGAGCGCCGCCTGCGCCCCGGGTCGACCATGACGCAGGCGCGCTCACAGCGCCATGCGGACGGCTACCTGCACACGCTGGCCTCGCTGGCGCAGCAGTTCCGCCAGCAGCGCCGGCTACTGGCGCCGATCGCGCCGCAGCTGGTGCGGCGCTTTTATGCGCTGCTGGCCGGCTACCTGGCCTTGTGCAAGGCGAGTGGCACACGGCCGCACTACCGCGCAGTCGGCGCCCATCTGCTCACCCTGCGGCGCCTGCCGGGCGCCCGCCAGATCGTCGAAATGAGCGCGTCGGCGGCGTTCAAGGCGCGCCTGTCGCGCCTGGCGCGACGGCTACGCAGGATTACCTCACGCAGCAAGGGGCCAGCATAAATGGCGTCGAATTTCTCCAATACGCGCTGGGTCGCGCTGTCGCAAGGCGCCCGCGTGGTCTCGCAACTGGTCAGCATGACGGTGCTGGCACGCCTGCTGGCGCCGGACGCCTATGGTTTGATGGCGCTGGCGGCGATCGTCACCAACCTCGCTTACCTGTTTCGCGACATGGGCACGGGGGCGGCGCTGATCCAGGCCGCCACGGTGTCGCCGCGAATGGCCAGCACGGTCCACTGGACCAATATCGCCCTGGGCCTGCTGATCGGCGTGGCCATCGCCATCAGCGCGCCGTTGACGGCGCAGGTGTTTCGCGAGCCGCAGCTGGCCACCGTGCTGCTGCTGCTGGCCGTGGTATTTCCCATCACCGGTGCGGCCGTGGTGCACCAGGCGCTGTTGGAGCGCGATTCGAAATTTGCCGTCGTCGCTGGCGCCGAAGTGGCAGCCGCCCTGGTCGGCGTCGGCGTCGCCCTGCTGCTGGCCTGGCGCGGCGCCGGCGTGTTTAGCCTGGTGGGACAGATGATCGCATCGACCGTGGTGTCGACCACCATCATCAGCGTGCGTTCGACCTTCCGCCCCGACCGTCACTGGCAGCTGGCCGAGTTCAAGGCCATCGCCCGCTTCAGCGGCAACCTGTCGCTGTTTAACGTGGTGCTGTATATCTCGCGCAACGCCGACAGCATGGTGGTCGGCCGCATGCTCGGCACCGTCGCCCTGGGCGGCTACGCGATGGCGTACCGCCTGATGCTATTCCCGCTGCAAAACATGACCTTCGTGGTGGCGCGCGTGCTGTTTCCCGTGATGAGCCGCAAACAGGGCGATACCGCCGAAGTCGTTGCGCTGTACCTGCGCGCGCTCGGCTTCATCGCCTTTTTGAGCGCGCCGCTGATGGCCGGCCTGTTCGCCCTGCGCGCACCGTTCGTCCAGGTGATGCTGGGCGAGCGCTGGCAAGCGTCGGTGGTATTGCTGGCATGGCTGGCGCCGGTCGGTTTTATCCAGTCGCTGGTGAGCAGCACCGGCACCGTGCTGATGGCGCGCGGTTGCACCGACTTGATGCTGCGTCTCGGCCTGGTCGGCGCCGTGCTGCAGGTGGGCGCGGTGGCAATCGGCGCGCGCTGGGGCGTCGAAGGGGTGGCGGCCGGCTACCTGGTCGCCAACCTGCTCAACGCCGTGCCGGCGCTGTACTTTTGCGCACGCCAGATCGGCATCGGCTTTGGCGCCCTGCTGCGGGCCATCGCGCCGGCCGTGGCGGCCGCCGTTTTCATGGTGCTGGCATTGCGCGCCAGCGCGCCGCTGGTCACTGCGGTCACTGCGGTCACTGCGACCACTGCGGCCACCTCCAGCGCCTTGCTGGCACTGCTGCTGCAGATTGCCATCGGCGTCATCGCCTACGGCGCGGCCAGCCTGGTGCTGCTGCGCCCGCAGCTGCTCAGCCTGCGCTCCCTTATCGGTCTTCACAAGAAAGCAGAGGCATAACATGGCCACCTTCGACGTTTTATTGCCAGTCAAAGACGGCATCGCCTTCCTCGCCGAGGCGCTCGAGAGCATCGTCGCGCAGACCTACCGCGACTGGCGCCTGATCGTGCTCGATCACGGTTCCACCGATGGCAGCGCGGAACTGGCGGCCGACTATGCGATGCGCGATGCGCGCATTATCGTGCGGGCGTTTCCCGCCGCGCGCGGCTTGTCGGGACTGCTCAACTGCGGCCTCGATCTGTGCGACTGCAAATACGTGCTGCGCCAGGATGCCGACGATGTCTCGCTGCCGGAGCGGATGGCGGTGCTGGCGCGCGCATTCGAAGCCGATCCTGCCCTGGTGGTGGTCGGCTCGCTCGGCGACGTGATTGACGCTGGCGGCAAGACCATCGGCCAGATCGACATGCCAACCGGCCCGCACGGGGTGATTGCCAGCGCACTGTTTCGCACCCCTGTCTGCCATCCGGCTGCGGCCCTGCGGCTCGATGCGCTGCAGCGGCTGGGGCAGGCGAGCGGGCTGGCGGTGCGCTATGGCGACGATTTCATTGGTGCGCTTGCGCCGGCGCGCCGCC
The DNA here is from genome assembly GCF_049896725.1 of Massilia sp. PWRC2. NCBI lineage: Bacteria > Pseudomonadati > Pseudomonadota > Betaproteobacteria > Burkholderiales > Oxalobacteraceae > Massilia > Massilia sp. PWRC2. The sequence continues at coordinate 326,642 of NZ_JAFCUW010000004.1, read as the reverse complement.
TGCAGGTGCCGGCGCTGGCGGAAGACTATTTTTTGTTTGGCCAGCTGGCGCTGCTGGCGCCGTGCGTCAACCTGTCGCGCAAGTTGATCCAGTACCGCTGGCACGGCGCCAACGTCGGCGCCACCCGCCACCACGCGCAAATGCAGGTGGCGCTCGACATTTCGCGCTCGCTGGCCGAATCGGCCGCCATCGTGCATGGCGCCGCCTATGCCGACCCGGCGCCGTTTTGCAACCATGGCGAACGGCTCTTCGAGATTGAAGGGCAGAGCGATTTCTCGGCCTCTTACCAGGCGCTGGCAACGCTGTTGCAGCAGCTGGCGCCGGCCGGCCTTGAACTCGAGCGCGAACTGGCGTTTCGCCGCGTGCTGGCGCGCCGCGACCGCGCCACCATGGCCAGCCGCTTTGGCGTGTTCGCCGCGCGCTACGGGGTGCGGCCGGCCGAGCAGCGCACAGTGCGATCGTGGCTGCTGCGCGGCTGGCAAAAACAGGCGCTGCTGCGCCTGACGCCAAACGGGCTGGCCCAATGAAGGCGCGCGTCGCGCCACTGGTGAGCGTGGTCATCCCTACCTATAACCGCGGCTACTGCATCGCCGCCTGCATCGCCAGCGTGCTGGCGCAAACCCTGGCTGACTTCGAAATCATCGTCGTCGACGATGCCTCGAGCGACGACACCGCCGCGCGGGTGGCGGCGATGAGCGACCCGCGCATCAGCTATGTGGCGCTGGCGTCCAACCAGGGTGGCGCGGTGGCGCGCAATACCGCCATCGGGCGCGCCCGCGGCGAATTCGTCGCTTTTCTTGACAGCGATGACATCTGGCTGCCCGACAAGCTGGCCAAACAGATCGCCGGCCTGCGCGCCGCCGGCGCGCGCTGCGCGCTCAGTTACACCTGGCTGACCTGCGTCGACGACGACGGCGTCGAAACGATGCGCATCCATCCCGACATCGACGGCTTCTGTTTTGAACAGATCCTGGTCTCGAACTTCATCGGCTCATTTTCCAACCTGGTGGTGCGGCGCGAGCTGCTGGTGGCGGCCGGCGCGCTCGATGTCGCTTTTCGCAGCTGCCAGGACTGGGATCTGTTCATCCGCCTGTGCCGCCAGGGCTCGGTGCACTGCCAGCGCGAATACCTGGTGCGCTACCTGCAAAGTGTCACCGACAAGGTGCGCATTTCGACCAACCCCCGTTCGGTAGTGCAGGGGCACCGGCGCATCCTGGCCAAGTTCGCCGCCGACTATGCGGCCTTGCCGGCGCCGGTGCGGCGCCGCGCTTACGCCGTGTTCATGGCACTGTTTGCCAGCAGCGGCAGCGTCGCCGATACCGTCGCCATGGCGGCGGCGCGCCTGCGCAGCGGCGCCCGCCCGGCTGAACTGCTGCAGTGCGCGCGCCTGCTGCTGCGCGCCGGCCGCCGCAAGCTGGCGCTGGTGATGGCAGCGCGCCAGGGGGCGCGATGACGATTGCCAGCAATCCGGCGAATACATCGGCTGACAATCCGGCCAGTGTGACCGGCAGCTGGGCGGCGTCGTCGCGCGCCGCCTGCCTGCTGATCGTGTTGGCCATCGCCATCGGGCTGGCCATTCCCGCTTTTGTCGGCGCCGTCGACGGCCGCCCGGCGCACGCGCTGGCGCTGCCGGCGCTGCTGTTGCTGGGCATGCTGCTGCTGTACAGTCGGGTGCTGCTGCTGACCGCCATCCTGCTGCTGCGCGCCGCCGGCGACGTGTTTTTTGACAGCACCCGGGTCGCCCTCGGATCGGTGCAGATCGGCGTCGGTGGCTTGATCAATGCGTTCGTGATCGTCATCGCCATCCTGCTGGTACTCGAACAACCGCGCCTGCTGCCAAAGAAAGTGGCGCTGCTCTGGCTGCCGTTTCTGCTGGCCGGCTTGGCTGGCGTGCTGCTCGCGCCTGCGCCTGGTGACGCCGTGCGCCTGTACCTGGCGCAGGTGTCGTACTGCGCGGTGTTCGTCAGCGCCTTTTATATCGTGCGCACATTGGACGACTTCAAGCGCTGCGTGCGCATCGTGCTGCTGTCGTCGCTGCTGCCGCTGCTGTACGGGGTGGTCGATATCGCCGTCCAGGGCGGCGTGCACGGTCCGAATGGCGCCCGCCTGCAAAGCACCTTCGCCCACCCAAACATCTATGCCTTTTATTTGACGCTGGTGGTGGCACTGGGATTTTATGTGCTTAAAAGCGCCACCTACAGGCTGTCGGCCTGGCAGCGCGTTGGCCTGTCGGCCTATCTGCTGCTGCTGCTGGTGATGCTGGCGCTGACCCAGACCCGCAGCGCCTGGATTGCCTGCTTTGGCCTGTTCTTTGTCTATGGCCTGCTGTTCGAGCGCCGTTATCTGCTCTACCTCCTGCTCATTGCCGTGCTGGCGCTGTTGATCCCCGAGGTGCGCGAGCGCGTCCTCGAACTCGGTAGCGGCAATCAGGTGCGCCAGTATGCCAAGCTCAATTCCTTCGCCTGGCGCCTGTATATCTGGGAATCGGGGCTGGCCTGGATGCGCCCGTCCCACTACCTGTTCGGCTATGGAGTCGATGCCTTTGCCTATTATTCGCCGACCTTCTTTCCGCTCGCGGGCAAGACCCATTTCGGTGCCCACAACGTCTATATCCAGTGGCTGTTCGAGCTCGGTGCAATTGGTTTACTGGCCTATCTGTGGCTGTTTGCCCGGCTGCTGGGGATGCTCAAAAGTCTGCTGGGCGTCGATCGCCTGGCCGGCTTCATCGTGATCGCGCTGGTGCTGCAATATCTGGCCGTCTCGGTGTCCGACAATATGGCCGCTTACCTGGCGTTCAACTGGTATTTCTGGTTCGTCGCCGGCGCCGCTTGCGCGCTGCTGGCCCAGCGCGGCGCCGCGCCAGAAGGGAGTCGTTGATGGCGGCCGCCACCCGCGGCGTGCACCTGGCGGCGCTCGACGGCTGGCGCGGGCTGAGCATCCTGCTGGTGCTCGCTGCCCACCTGCTGCCGCTGGGACCGAAGCCGTGGAAGCTCAATTACAGCGCCGGCATTCTTGGCATGGCGCTGTTTTTTACCCTGTCCGGCTTTTTGATCACCCGCGCGCTGCTGCGCGAGCAGAACGTCCCCGCGTTCCTGATCCGCCGCTGCTGCCGCATCGTGCCGCTGGCCTGGCTGTATTTCGCCATCGCCCTGACCGTCTCAAGCGCCCCGGTGCTGAGCTGGCTGTCGCACTATCTGTTTTACGCCAATTTTCCGCCGCGCCAGCTGCTGCCGCTCACACTGCACCTGTGGAGCCTGTGCCTGGAGATGCAGTTCTATGCCGCGGTCGCCCTGCTGGTGGCGCTGCTGCGCGTGCGTGGCCTGTGGCTGCTGCCGTTGTTGTGCGTGGTGTTTACCGCGCTGCGCGCCCACCATGGCATCTATGCCTCCGATATCAGTTACTACCGGGTCGATGAAATCCTCGCCGGCTGCACGCTGGCAATGGCGCTGCACGGCAGAACCGCCGCGCCATTGCTGGCGCGCCTGCCGCAATGGCCGCTGCTGGCGCTGTTGATCGGCTCCTGCCTGCCGGTGGGCGGCTGGCTCAATTATGTGCGGGCGTACCTGGCCGCCCTGCTGGTGGGCGCCACCCTGGCGGCGCCGCACAAATCGCTGGTGCGCAACCTCGATCAGCCATGGCTGCGCCAGCTGGCGCTGCTCTCGTATGCGCTGTATGTGATCCATCCGCTGCTGGCGGCATCGTGGCTCGGTGACGGCGGCCTGCTCGAAAAATATGCCAAGCGCCCGCTATTGCTGCTGGTGCTGTTCGTGCTGGCTTACTGGTCCACCCATTATTTTGAGCGCTGGTTCATCGAACGGGGCCGCCGCTGGGCGGCGCGCTGTTCGCTGCCGGCGCCAGCGCAACCCACCGGAGAACACGATGGCATATGACCCCGACTGGCATGCCGATGCACAGCGCTATGGGCTCGCCCGTCCCCTGCTCAAGGAACAGTCGGCGTGGGCAGTCTGGACCTATCGCTTCGGCCGCCGCGTCGACCGCCGCCCGCCCGGACTGGCGCGGCGCCTGCTCACGCGCTGCTACTGGCTGCTGTTCCGGGTGGTCGAAACGGCGGTGGGCGTGAGCCTGCCGAAGGCGGCGCAGATCGGCCCGGGCCTGCGCATCTGGCATTTTGGCGGCATTTTTCTGCACCCTGACACTGTCATCGGTGCCAACTGCACGCTGCGCCAGGGCGTCACCATCGGCAACCGGGAAGAGGGCGGGGCAGTGCCGCTGCTCGGTGACGATGTCGAGGTGGGCGCCTATGCCCAGCTGCTCGGCGGCATCCGCATCGGTCATGGCTGCAAGATCGGCGCGCTGGCGGTGGTCCTGTGCGACGTGCCCGATGGCGCCACTGCCGTTGGCGCTCCCGCCCGCATCATCGCGGCGAAGACGCCCGCCGCCCGCTTACAAGGACGTACCGTATGAAGATCGCTTACCTGATCAACCAGTATCCGAAGGTCAGTCACAGTTTTATTCGTCGCGAAATTCTCGCGCTCGAACGGCAGGGCTTCGAGGTCGAACGGATCGCCCTGCGCGGCTGGGCCGAACCGCTGGTCGATGCGCAAGACCTCGACGAGCGCGCGCACACCCGCTATGTACTGCAAGGGGGGGCGGTGCCGCTGCTGCTGGCGCTGCTCGGTCAGCTCAGCGCGCCGCTGCGCTTGCTGCAGGCGCTGGGGCTGGCGCTGCGCATGGGACGGCGGGCGGCGCGGCCGTGGCCCGTGCACCTGATCTACCTGGCCGAAGCTTGCCGCATGGCGGGGTGGCTGCGCCGTTCTGGCGCGCGCCACCTGCACGCTCACTTTGGCACCAACCCGGCCGAAGTGGCCATGCTGGTGCGCGCCCTCGGTGGCCCGCCGTACAGCTTTACCGTGCACGGGCCGGAAGAATTCGACCAGCCCGAATTTCTGCACCTGGCCGAAAAAATCCGCCGCGCCGCTTTTGTCGTCGCCATCAGCTCGTATGGCCGCAGCCAGTTGTACCGCTGGATCGGCCAGCGCGACTGGCCCAAGGTGCAGGTGGTCCACTGCGGCATCGAACCAGCCTTCCACGCCGGCGCGGCGGTGCCGCTGCCGGCCGCGCCGCGCCTGGTGTGCGTGGGCCGGCTGTGCGAACAAAAGGGCCAGATGCTGCTGGTGCGCGCCGTTGGCCGCCTGCTGCGCCAGGGCAGCGAAGTCGAACTGGTGCTGGCCGGCGACGGCGACATGCGCGCCGAACTGGAAGCACGGATCGCACAGGATGGCCTGGGCGAGCGCGTGCGCATTACCGGCTGGATCGATAGCGACACTGTGCGCGCCGAGCTGCTGGCAGCGCGCGCGCTGGTGCTGCCCAGTTTTGCCGAAGGGCTGCCGGTGGTGATCATGGAGGCGATGGCGCTGCGCCGGCCGGTGGTGTCGACCTATGTGGCCGGCATCCCCGAGCTGGTGCGGCCCGGCCGCGACGGCTGGCTGTGCGCCGCCGGCGATGTCGACGCCCTGGTGGTGGCACTCGAGGCGCTGCTGGCCACGCCGTCGGCCAGCCTCGAAGCGATGGGGCAGGCGGCCCATGTGCGGGTGCTCGAGCGCCACGCAATCGACGTCGAGGCAGCCAAGCTGGCGCGCCTGTTTACGGCCAGTGTGCGCGGCCAGCCTGTGGCCACCGCGGCGGCCGTGGAGACGCTGGCATGAGCGCGCTGTTGGCGCCGTTGTTTATCCTGCTGCTGGTGCTGCTGGCGGTGCCGGTGTGCGTGTTCGTGCTGGAAATCGGCGCTGCGCTGCTTGCGCGCAGTGCCGGGGCCGGTGCCGGTGCCAGCGCTGCCGCTGGCAGCCGTCCGCGCGGCGCGCTGACGGTGCTGGTGCCGGCGCACGACGAGGGCGCCGGCATCGGCGCCACACTGGCCTCGGTCTGCGCCCAGCTGCAGGCGGGCGACCGCGTGCTGGTGGTGGCCGATAACTGCAGCGACGACACCGCCGCCTGTGCCCGCAGCGCCGGTGCCGCGGTGCTCGAGCGCCAAGACAGCGAGCGGCGCGGCAAAGGTTATGCGCTCGATGCCGGCGTGCGCCATCTGGCCGGCCAGTTGCCGCTGCCGGCGCTGGTGGTGGTCATCGATGCTGACTGCCTGCTGGCGCCGCACGCGCTCGAACGGCTGGCACGCCGCTGCAGCCGGTCGGGGCGGCCGGTGCAGGCGCTGTATCTGATGCGCGCGCCCGCCGGCAGCAGTCTGAAAACCCGCGTCGCCGAATTTGCCTGGACGGTAAAAAACCAGGCGCGCGCGCTGGGCCTGGCGCGCGCCGGCCTGCCGTGCCAGCTGATGGGCAGTGGCATGGCCTTTCCCTGGGCCCTGATCGAAAGCGCTGCGCTGGCCAGCGCCGACCTGGTGGAAGATTTGCGCCTCGGGCTGGACTTTGCGCGCAGCGGCCAGGCGCCGCTGTTTTGTCCGGAGGCGCTGGTCACCAGCGAATTTCCCGCCAGCGTGCAAGGCTTGAAGTCACAGCGCACGCGCTGGGAACACGGCCACCTGGCGATGCTGCTGCGCGCCGGCCCCGGCCTGTTGTGGCAAGCCCTGCGCCGCAGGAATGGCGCCCTGTGCGCACTGACGCTCGACCTGTGCGTGCCGCCACTGGCGCTGCTGCTACTGCTGTCGCTGGCCAGTTGCGCAGTCGGCCTGCTGGCCTGGGCGTGGAGCGGCGCCGTCCTGCCATGGACGCTGGGCCTGGTGGCGCCGCTGCTGCTGGCCGCAGCGGTGCTGGCGGCCTGGTGGCGCTTCGGGCGCGCCATCCTCAGGGGGCGCGAACTGGCGTTTGCGCCACTGTACGCGCTGATCAAAATTCCCCTGTATCTCGCCTTCCTGTTTCGCCGCCAGGTGAAATGGGTGCGCTCCGAGCGCGATCCCGATTGAAGAGCGCCGCCCATGTTACGAGGACCTCCACCATGACCAGCATGACCAGCATGACCAGTATGATCAGCACTATCAGCACTATCAGCACTATCAGCACTATCAGCACTATCAGCACGACCAGCACGACCAGCACGACCAGCACGACCATCGCGCTGCGCCGGCTGTTCACCGCGCTGCTGCTGGCGCCGACGGCGCACGGCGCCAGCGCCGCCGGGCCGTCGGCGCCCACCATCTTCGCCGCCGACAGTTTCTGGACCACGCTGATTGCCCGCAACGCCCCGCTGCACCCCGACTCAAACGCCTTCGTGCAGGAATTCCTGCGCCAGAAAAAAGCCTATTATGGCAACGTCAATCTCAACACGAGCAAATATGCCAGCCCGGTCTACGTGGTCGGCCCCGACGTGGCGGGCAGCGACGTCACCGAGTGGAACTGCCAGAACAAGCGCTTCAAGGACAAGCTGCTGGCGCAGCAATGGCTGGCGGTGCCGATTCCCGCCTACGCCGAAGCGGCCGATGGCAGCGACGCCGAGATGACGGTCTACCAGCCGTCCACCGACACGCTGTGGGAGTTCTGGCGCGCGCGCAAGGTCGATGGCGCCTGGCAGGCTTGCTGGGGCGGGCGTTTGAGCCATGTCTCGCGCAGCGACGGCGTGTTCCCCGCACATTACGGCACCACCGCCACCAGCCTGCCGTTCATCGGCGGCCAGATCACGGCCGCCGAATTACAGAAGGGCGAGATCGGCCACGCGATCGGCATCGCGCTGGTCGATGCCGAGCATTTCAACATCAAGTCGTGGCCGGCGCACCGCTCCGACGGCTACAACCCGCAGCACCAGCCGCACCGCATTCCCGAAGGCTTGCGCCTGCGCCTCGATCCGGCGGTCGACGTCGACCAGCTCAAGCTGCACCCGGTCGCCAAAACCATCGCCCGCGCTGCGCAAATCTATGGCTTTGTGGTGTGGGACAAGGCGGGCGCTATCTCGCTGCGGCTGGAAAACCCCAAGTCGGCCACCGCGCGTGGTCAGCCCGATCCCTATCCCGCCCTGTTCAAGGGCACCGGCGCCTCTGCCATCCTCAATGGCTTTCCCTGGGATCGCCTGCAATTTATGCCACTCGATTATGGCAAACCCTGACCTGAAAGCACCTTATGAAAATTACCGTAATTGGCAGCGGCTATGTCGGCCTCGTGACCGGCACCTGCCTGGCCGAAATGGGCAACCATGTGTTGTGCCTGGACCTCGATGAAAACAAGATCGCCATGCTCAACGACGGCCGCGTGCCGATCCACGAGCCGGGCCTGACGGCGCTGATCAGCCGTAACGTCGCCGCCGGCCGCCTGCGCTTTACCAGCGATGTCGAAAGCAGCGTCGCCTTCGGCGTGCTGCAACTGATCGCGGTGGGCACCCCGGCCGACGAAGACGGTTCGGCCGACCTGCAGTATGTGACGGCGGCGGCGGCCAGTATCGCCCGCTATATGACCGAATACAAGGTGGTGGTCGACAAGTCGACCGTGCCAGTCGGTACCGGCGACAAGGTGGCCGAGGTGCTGCGCGACGGGCTGGCCGAACGCGGCCTGACGCTGCCATTTTCGGTGGTGTCGAATCCGGAATTTCTCAAGGAAGGCGCGGCCATCGACGATTTCATGCGGCCCGATCGTATCGTCATCGGTGCCGACGACGAGCGCGCCATTGCGCTGATGCGCGCGCTGTACGCCCCGTTCATCCGTAACCATGACCGCGTGATCGTGATGGATGTGCGCTCGGCCGAACTGACCAAGTACGCCGCCAACGCCATGCTGGCCACCCGCATCTCGTTCATGAATGAACTGGCCAACCTGGCCGACAAGCTGCAGGCCGACATCGAACAGGTGCGTCTGGGGATCGGATCGGACCCGCGTATCGGTTTCGATTTTCTCTACCCCGGTTGCGGCTACGGCGGCTCGTGCTTCCCGAAAGATGTGCAGGCCCTGCTGCGTACCGCTGCCGACCATGGCGCCGGCCTGAAGGTGCTGCAGGCGGTCGAGGAAGCCAACGAGGCGCAAAAACACCTGCTGCTCGAGAAGATCCGCACGCGTTTTGGCAGCGATCTGGCTGGCATGCGCTTTGCCCTGTGGGGCCTGGCGTTCAAACCGAATACCGACGATATGCGGGCCGCTTCGAGCCGCGTGGTGATCGACGGTCTGTGGCAGATGGGCGCCACCGTCTGCGCCTACGATCCGGTGGCGATGGCGGAGGCGCGCCGGGTGTTTGGCGATGACGCCCGCCTGCGCTTTGCCGAGACGCCGATGGCGGCCCTGGCTGGCGCCGATGCCCTCGTCATCGTCACCGAGTGGAAGGAATTTCGCGCGCCGGATTTCGATGCCATCAAGGCAGCGTTGAAAACGCCGCTGATTTTCGACGGCCGCAACCTCTACCCGCCGGCCGATGTGCGCAGTCACGGCATCGAGTATGTCGCCATCGGACGCCGCTAAACGGTTGCTACCGGAGGGCCGACTGGCAGACGGCGCCCGGCACAGCATCGTGCCAGGTATGCCGTCTGCGCTGAATGCGCGTTGTCGAGATGAAAGTTGAAAATGTTGATCGAACTCCCCACCAACCCCCAGCCCGGCACCATCGCCATTGCCGGCTATCCGGTCACCCGCACCGATGCCGCCACGCTGGCCCGTCGCCTGTACGGCGCGCTCGGCGCTGGCGACCGCCTGACCGTATTTTTTGCCAACACCAATTTCATCGTGCAATGCCGCGCACAACTGCCGCGCATGCAAGAGGCCGGCGTCATCATCGTCAATGACGGTGTCGGGCTGGACATCGCCGCCGTGCTGCTGCGCGGTGCGCGCTTTCTGCAAAACCTCAATGGCACCGACTTTACGCCCTATCTGTTCGCCCATGCCGCGCGGCCGCTGCGGGTGTTTCTGGTCGGTGGCAGCGCCGACGTGCTGCGCCGCGCTGCCGCCCATGCCCGCGATCAGCTGGGCCAAGTGGTGGTGGGGACCTGCGACGGCTATGACGGTTTGCGCGAGCGGCACGACGTCATTGACGCCATCAATCGCAGCGCCGCCGATGTGGTGCTCGTCGCACTGGGTAACCCGATGCAGGAAGCATGGATACTGAACCACCGGCCGGCGCTCGATGCCACCATCGTCATGGGGGTGGGGGCGCTGTTCGACTTCTGGGCCGGTGCCAGGGCGCGCGCGCCGGCGCTGCTGCAGGCCATGCGGCTCGAATGGCTGTACCGGCTATGCCAGGAGCCGCGCCGGCTGGCGCGCCGCTATACGGTCGACATCGCACGCTTCCTGCTGCACTGTCATCGCTACCGTGGGCGCCGCTAGCACGGCGGCGCGGTCACGAAAATATACTTTTGGTTACTTTTAAAATTTATTTGAGGCAACTAGCCTGTTACCATTTAAAAACCTAATCGTAATTTCAGGCAATACAAACACGTGGATTGATTCTTACTTTATCAGTGTCCGAGACCATGACGAATGCCTTTCAGCGCCGCCGCCAACTGATCACTTTGCTTGCCGCTTCGGCCGGCCTGTCTGCCTGTGGAGGCGGCACTGCCGCCACCAGCCCGGTCGGCAGCACCCCGGTGAGCACGCCGGTGAGCACGCCGGTCAGTACCACCCCGGTGAGCACGCCACCGGTGGCCGCGCCGGCGCCCGTCACCCCGGCCATCGCCAAGAGCGCCAAGCGCGGCGTCGCCTACGACCTGGCCAGCACGGCCGACCTCGGCGCGCTCTCTGCCGGCGTGAGCTGGTGGTACAACTGGGGTAGCAAACCGGGCGTGGACGCCAAGGTCGATGCGCTCAAGTCGAGCTACCAGATGGACTACCTGCCCATGCTGTGGGACGAAAACAGCAACACCAGCGCCATGACCAGCTACCTGCTGGCCAATCCCGGCATCAAGTACCTGCTGTTGATGAACGAGCCGAACCTGACCGACCAGGCCAATCTGAGCCCGGCCGCTGCAGCGGCACTGTGGCCCGCCTATGAAGCGATTGCCAAGGCCAGCGGCGTCAAGCTGGTCGGGCCGGCCATCACCTGGGGCACGCTGGCCAATTACAGCGATCCGGTGGTGTGGATGGATGCGTTCATTGCCGCCTATCAGGGGGCCAATGGCGGCCGTGCACCGCAGATCGATTACCTGGCGTTTCACTGGTACGACTACGGCCTCGCTGGCCAGCTCGACCGCCTGCTCAAATACGGCAAACCGTTCTGGGTCACCGAGATGGCCAACTGGCACAGCCAGAACGATGGCGCGCAAATCGATACGCTGGCCAAACAAAAGGCCCAGATGACGGCATTGGTGGCCCTGTGCGAAGGGCGCGCCGATGTGTTTCGTTATGCCTGGTTCATCGGCCGCATGTCACCAGACCCCCATTTCACCAGCTTGCTGGGGGCGAGCGGGCAGCTTAGCGAGCTGGGGCAACTGTATCTGTCGCTGCCTTATGTAAACTGAGGTAAACTGAGACTGGAACGGCCATGTAGGTGCATATATGCAACATTGTTTTACAGGCCATCTTCGCAATCGAATAGTTAATTGCTCCACCAGCGATGCGCGGGCACACTCGCCACCCTAAACAAGCGTCCGGCTGCCTTGCACATCCTCGCCATACCCCGGCATGGCTGCGGTATTGCGCCTTGCTGAGCACCTTTTTCGTGAACGATGCCATCCGCAAGAATAAATCAGTGCTTGCCTAGTCTGGTGAATCAGAAATTCGTTGATGAGTACATTTGTCGAAATCGCTGCGAGACGAGGAGCAAAGTACAGACAGGTCGAGGCCGGTCGAGCATTTGAGACGCAGTATCGCTGCGATTCTCGGCACCCTCCGTCTGCAACCGGCGCGTAGCTGACCGCGGCTGTCTCCTCTCTGCCAGCACGCCCAGGCAGTCGCACTGGCGCAGCTTGTGGAGCGGGTACACGGGATGCAGCCCCCAGTTCAGCCAACACGACCAGCGCCTGAAAATCGCCACCGCGCTGTTTGCCTTTCGCGGCGTCGAAAAGGTGGCAAAAAACCGGCGGCCCGTCAAATCGTGCCCCCTATCTCGATTTCCCTGCAGACCAGGTCGCTTTCATCAACCAGCAAGGCGACGGCAACTTTGCCATGATCGGCCGTCGTTGCACGTGGCGCCAGCCTGGCTGCGGCCGTCATACTCTTGCAATAATTTTTCACTATCATCCATTCCCATTGACATTCATGCAACCTCAAACGGGAGGCTGCAGCGTCGCCCCATCAATACAAAGGTCCCATGTCCATGGAGTTCAGCGCTTCGCGCCTGCATTTGCCCCGTGTGCGGCAGCCCACCGTGGCTGACCTGTGCGTCAAGACCGTTGCCATCAGTTGCGACGCCAGCAATGCGGCAGTGCTGGCGCTGTTCGCCGAGCATCGCGAGCTGGTCAGTTTGCCGGTGCTCGAGCAGGACCGGCCGATCGGCCTGATCAGCCGCAGCATCTTCATGTCGCGGATGTCGAAACCGTTTTATCACGAAGTCTATGGCAAGAAGAGTTGCATCGCCTTCATGGACAAGGAACCGTTGATGGTCGACGTCGACATGAGCATCGAAGCGCTGGCCTTTCGCGCCGTCGAGGCGGGCGAAAAGGCGCTGGCTGACGGTTTCATTATCACCCGCAACGGCGAACTCGCCGGGGTCGGCTTTGGCTTGCAGCTGATGAACGTGGTGGCCAATATGCAGGCCGAGAAAAATCGCCACATCATGCATAGCATCGAGTACGCCAGCGTGATCCAGCGCGCCATGCTGCACAAGTCGGTGCAGGCGCTGGCCGAGACGCTGGACGACGGCTACCTGGTGTGGCAACCGCGTGACATCGTCGGCGGCGACTTTCACCACTTTTGCCGCTACGCCGATGGTTGGTTCGCGGCGATTGCCGACTGCACCGGGCACGGCGTGCCGGGTGCCTTCATGACCCTGATTGCCGCTTCGACGCTGGCCGGCGCCATCGAACAGCACGGCCCGCGCGACCCGGCCGCGCTGATGGCGGAAGTGAACCGCGGCATCAAGACCATGCTGGGCCAGACCGACGGCCGCCAGCCATCGCGCGGTTCCGACGATGGCATGGACGGCGTGTTCATGTGGTTCGATAATGCCAGCGGCGTGCTGACCTTTGCAGCAGCCAACAACGGGCTGCTGCTGCTGCCGCCTGCTGCTGCTGAGGTCGACAGCATTGATGGCGAGCGCATGGGCATTGGCTATGTCGATTCGCCCTTTGATTACTGCTGGACCAACCGCGCGGTGCCGATCGCAGCGGGCAGCCTGCTGTTGGTGAGCACCGATGGTCTGGTCGACCAGATCGGCGGCCCCAAGGAAATTGCCTATGGCCGGCGGCGCATCCGCGACAGCATGCTGCGTCACCGCAGCGCCACGGCAGTCGCTCTGAGCGCGGCCATGCTCGACGATTTCCAGCAGTGGCAGGGCGGCCAGCCGCGCCGCGACGATCTGACGTTTCTGTGTGTGCGGCCATGAGTGCGGCGGCGCAAGGCTCGGCCCTGATGTTTCAGGAATTCAAGGACTTTTGGGATGCGGCGCACAAGCGGCACATCATTTTTTTCTATGTCGGCTATTTTTCCCAGCATGTAGTCGGTGCCATCGCCGAAGCCATCAAGGTGCGCCTGGACACGGCAGGCGCCGCCGGCCCCACGCGGCGCAAGATTTTTTCCTCGTTTGTCGAAATGTCGCAAAACGTCATGCACTATTCGGCCGATGCGCTGCCCCTGCCTGAGCAATCGGCGCAGCAGATGCGGCGCGGCTCGATTTGCATCGGCCTGGCGGGCGAGCGCTTTTTTTGCTGTGTACCAATCCGGTGGCGCAAAAAAACATGGACACCATCCGCAGCCGGCTCGAACAGCTGCACTGCATGACGATGGACGAAATCCGCGATGCCTACAAAAAAGCGCTGCGCGAAGAAACGCCGGAAGACAGCCGTGGCGCCGGCCTCGGCTTTTTGACCATGGCACGCGACGCCAGCGCCCCCCTCGAATTCGAATTCGTGCAGGATGCGGGCGATCCCCAGGTCACCCTGTTTTGTATCAAAGCCATTATCTAACGAAGGCGAATGACGAAAGACCATGGAAGATCTTTACATCAATGCGTCGCCCACCTCGCCGGAGATCGAATGCCGGTTCAGCGAGCATACCTTGTCGATCAAGGGTGAGTCTTACCCGGAAAATGCGGCCGCCTTTTACGGCCCGGTGATCGAGCGCGTGCAGGCTTACGTCAGCAGCTGCAGCATGGCGACGATCACCGTCAATGTGTCGCTGGCCTACTTTAATAGTTCCAGCACCAAGATGCTGTTTAGCCTGTTCGGTTTGCTCAATCAGGCCGCCCTGGCAAACAATCTGGTGCGCCTGAACTGGTTTCATGATGAAGACGACGACACCATGTTCGAATTTGGCCAGGAGCTGCACGATGACTTCGGCGCGCTGGTATTTTGCGACCATCCGGTTGCCGGCAGCTAGGACCACGCGTGCAGGGACCGGGACTGTTTGATGCTGAAAATGCGCTGCTCGATAGTGCCAAGTCGGCCTATGCCTCGCCCATCGATGATGGCGGCCACCGGCGCATGCTGGGCGAGCTGATCGTCCATTACGAGCGGCTGATGCGCGAAACGCGGCGCCTGATCTTGCGTAGTGACCGCGCCGAAAGCGTGATGCAAAAACTCAACCGCCAGTTGCACGAGCTGACCGGCCAGCTCGAATACCGCGCCACCCACGATTCGCTGACTGGCGCTCTCAACCGTAGCGCGGTGGTGACGCGCGCCGCCCGGTATCTCGAGTGCGGGGCAATGGCCATGATCGTCATCGACATCGACCATTTCAAGCACGTCAATGACGACTTTGGCCATCCGGCCGGCGATGCGGTCATCGAGGCGGTCGCCGCGTCCTTGGTGCTGCTGGTTGGCGCCGACGGTGTGGTGGGTCGCATCGGTGGTGAAGAGTTTTCCGTGCTGCTGCCGCGGCAGTCAGCGCAGGCGGCGTTCTCACTGGCGCAGCAGCTGCGCGCGGCCATCGCCCGCCATGACTTTGCCGCTCCGGTGAACCGCCAGGTCACCGCCAGCTTTGGGGTGAGCTGGAATCCGGCTGGCAGCAGTTTTGAGTCGGCCTACGGGCGCGCCGATGCCGCGCTGTATGAAGCCAAACGCAGCGGCAGAAATTGCGTGGTGGCGGCTGCGGACTAAGAATATCGCACAACACGCCTTATTTACTGTAAGAGCAATAAGCTCGTACACTACTTGTTCGAACCGGCTGCTTGTGGCCGACACCCGGCCCAAGGAAGCGCTGATTCATTCATATTGGCGGACTCGGCACCCTAAAAAAGTGTCCAGCTGCGTTGCACATCCTCGCCATGCCCGGGCATGGCTGCGGTATTGCGCCTCGCCGGGCTGCCTTTTCGTAAATATGCTTTCGTGACCGATTCCATCCGCCAGAATCAATCAGTGCTTCCCTGGTGTGGTGAATCCGAAATTGGTTGAATAAATATGCCGGGAATCGCAGCGATTTTGACACATTGATTCATCAACGAATTTCTGATTCACCCCACTAGGCATCCACGGCACGTGACAGTCGCTAACATCAGAGCAGCCGCTGGGACAATTTCACAGGATAAAAAAATGTATGCACTGAAGGTTCAAGTCAACGATGAAGCATCAATCATTGCTGGCGCAGATGATCTTGGCGTTCTTCATGCGACTGTCAACTGTGTGGGAATGCTCGGAAAGAGCAGTCGTCCACTGCGGGAAGATGAATCGGCTGATCTGTTCATTACTGTTGGAGGCCTCACCGCAAGGGCTTCTGGCATCACTGATGAGCACCTTACCTGGATGTCACAAAAACCTTTAAAAATCGGCGATGTCATTTCAGTGGAGGTGTTCGATACCATCAACGCCGATGCTCCAGTCCTTGGGAAAGAGGCAGAAAAAAGAAAGCATGACGAGCGCGAATATTTCGAGCATTGCAAGAAAGTTTACTTGAGACTGCGTGCGCAGTATGAACCTCAGTAGCGGGAACTGTCGTCGACGTTGCGCCTTGTCCTGCAGGTTTGGTCAGGCGCTGTCAATCCGCTGGTGTTTGATGCGAGTAATAGGCCAATCTTTTATTAATCACTATATGTTAATTTCGGCAACGTTTTGACAGCAAGCAGGCCTTGCCAATGTCGCTGACGTCGAACTCATTGATGGAGAAATCATGTTGAATATGAAGCTCGTTCAAAATTGGATTCCTTTCGCTTTTTGTGCGTTTCTTGTCTATCAATATGTTACCGGTGCCGTCATCCCGGGAAATTGGCAGTATTTCTCCATTTGGCTGACAATGTGTTTCTTCTTTGTCGGTATCGTCACGCATTCAATGCAAAAACAAATCCTCGCCTTGCAGTGGCAGATCCAACAACTTCAACATCCGGAAGAGAAATAGTCCGGTAGTAATACGCAAAACCTTCGCCGCTTCATTGCCAGTCAATGTGGTCCAGATTTCAAATTGGACCGTGAGCTGATGGCGTGGCTGGGCAACGGTATTGTTAAAAATATGGGCGCTGTGGTCGACGAATCGATACGCCGGCATGCAAGTCGGTGACTGACGGCCGTTGCAACCGCCAATGCCTGGTTCGCTTGAACGTCCTTGCGGGTCGACAGCGGCCGGTCGAAAACGTTTGCTGCCGATATTCAGGGATTGCCGGGCAGGTTCAGACCTTGGTTGAAGGATCTTCCGCATGTCAGCGGATGTTAAATTCACGGCGTCGCCATAGTTCCGCAATAAATCTGTCATCGCTGCAAACTCCTAGCAATCCGCGCATTCCGATCGACAGTTAGATTACAGCCAGGGCTTCGCAGACAGCGGCGGCGGCGGGCCGGCAGCGCGGATCTGCGTGCCACAAGGCATTCATGAGACGGATGATCGGTTCTGGCAAGCCAGACACGTCGCACTTGGCCGGTGCGCCGCGGGCGTCCGCGAGGAACTTGCCGGTAAAGATCTGGTAGAGCAGGGACCCGAGAGCAAACAGGTCTTGCTCGGGCCCAGCCGTGCGTGTCAAATGGACATCGTGCGGCATGTGACCGGGTGACCCCCAGACGGTGTCCAGCGGTGTTCCGAAGCGGGCCGATCCTTCGAAATCGATGGGCCGCAACGCCCCGTCGACGCCGATGATCAAGTTGGTCGACTTGAGATCGCGCCAAGCCCAGCGTGCCGCATGAATTTGCTTCAACAGCCCGGCGGATCGCCGCGCAAGATCGCGCGCCATGTCGGTCGACGGCAGATCTGCGCTGTCCATCAGCAGCTTGCCCAGGACCTCTCCATGCAGCCATTCCATGACGACATACGCGTGTCCGGCCTGCTCAAAGCGTGCGATCGGCGCGGGCACCGGCACACCTGCCTGCGAAAGCCGACACAACGCGTGGTATTCGCTATCAAGCCTGCTCCAGCCGTCACTGCCGTCGAGGTCTACCTCGCCATGTCGGCGCCCCTCTTTGAGGATGCAGTGGCGCATGCCGCAGGCCACATCGATGGCCTGGTAGACGCCACCTTTGCCCCGCTGCGACAGGCATTTGTAGACACGAAAACGGCGCGCTAGCGGCCCGTCCACGCGATCGGGCCGCGCCGTCGGCAAGCCAACAGGTAGCGCTGCCCAGTCGGGATTACGGTCGCGTCTGTCTGGCTCCGGCAACCCGTCCGGGTTGATCAGGGACGCTGCGCCATCCCCGCTGCCGGGACGGAACATGCCGTAGCGCATGAACACCGGGCTGCCTGCCTCGACACGCAGTTCGAAAGGAACGGGTGGACCCGCCATGCCCGCTGTGGCGGTGGCCACCTTGTGCGCGATTCTGCCGACGGCCGAGGCATCCGTCGGATAGATGGTCATGAACTTGCCGATCTGAAAATAACCGTAAAAGAGGCCGCAATTGAGCTTGCGGAGTTCGTCACGCGTTTCGATCGCCTTGAAATACACGCTTTCGCCAGCGAGGCATTGCCCGACGCGGTCGAGCACTTCTGTGGCAGTCAGGATCGTCGCCGAGACGTGCAGTTTCCAGCCTTGGCCCGGCAGGTCGGCGCCGATTTCACGATTGAAGCACCACGGCGGATGCCGCACCGGCAGATAGCGATCGACTGCCTCAAGCCATGCCTTGTCCAACGTGCCGAAGTGTTCCAGGACTGCGATGTCGGCCACGTTCACGCCTCTTGCGTGATCGTCACCGTCGTAATCGAAGTCACGGTCAACGGACCGGCAGTGGTGAGCAATGCGCAGGTGGCCGTTGCCGTCGTGGTTGTCGTCCAGGTCCGCCCGGCAATCTCGCTCGTGCTCTCATTCACCAAACGCGCGAGCTCTTCCGGCGTACTGGCAAAATCCTGCAGTAAATCGCGCCAAGCCTCCGCTTTGTCGGGGCCGCGGACGTTCCCGCCGTCTTGCCCGATCCGCATGAACTTTTGTGCCAGTTCCAATGCATACGCTTGGTCCTTCGACGCCTTTTCCACCACTGCTGCCAGGTTATCCATGATAATCCCTTGTAGAAAAATGATGAGAAACATATATGAATGGAGGAGTCGCTGATAAAGCTCGAGGGGGCGCGACCAAAAGTACGTTACCACATAACATTTATGCAAAGTGAAAGTTTTAGCAATGCGATGCGCAATTTACTGAGGCGCCGCTCCGGCTGCTAATTTTGTAACCGGCAGTGCGTCCGTGGCGAACAAACACAAAGCGCACGCCTTCGATGGCGGCCCACACGTCGAGCATTCCCGGTGCCGGTAAGCGTTCGATCGAATGGCGTTAATCGTTGCCGTGATGACGACCACTTCCTTGTCTATATCATCCGGCTTACACCGTGCGTGCGCAGGCGCAGCGTCGATCCCGGAGCACGACCGCGGTCAGTGTCTCGTTTGCCAATGGCAGTGTCGGATTGTCGTTGCTTGTGACACAAATACGATACGCCGAATGGCGCGACGCTGACTTGTCGGACAACCCGGAAACGTCGTGCGGTTCAGCTACTTTTGGGAGCTAACAAGCTGGAAAGTAAACGACGATAGCGCGGCAGCGAAGTCGATGCTCGACTTGCGATCGCTGCGCCAACCGAGACGCAGGCATTGCGTCGCTGGCCGAGGTGGGCGTTCCCCTGTCGGCCAGAAGCGGTCCGTGTACTAAAGCAAAAAAACGTCTATGGTGTTGAGCATGACAGCATGGGCGTCTGGCGCTTGCATTTTTCGACGATCATGAAATCCGATTTCCCTCTCGCAGCGCGTTGTCCTTGGCCTTGTCGCCGCCATGGTCATTTGTCCGCATCGGCGATGGCATCAACATAACTTATTCAGCGGAAAAGCCACAACTGTCGAGGTGCGATTCGCTGTCGTCGCCGCCGCCGTGAGCGAAGTGCCACTGGGCGCGGCGGCCTTGAAGGTGGGCGCGAAGCGGGTGAAGCGCTTGGCAAAGTCGATATTGATGACGACGGCATTATTGGCAGCGTTGAGCATGACCTGGTCGAATTCGTTCAGGGTGGCGCTCGGTTTTTGCTTGACCCACGGCGAGAAGGAAATGGCGCGGATCTGGTTGGCGCTCAGGTCGAATTCGTAGAAGCGCATCAGGCCATTGCCGCCCTGGTAAGCCATCTGGTAATCGGCCACCATTTCCTCGACTGCATTGCCGAACTTGTTGATCTTGCTCAGGTGCGCGGCGCCGTGGTGGTGGCCGTTGACCGTCATGAAGATCTGGTCGTTGTCTTTGATCAGCGTGTCCCACAGCGTCAGGCCGTAGTCGACTTCGAGCGGGCTGACGCCATCGTTGGCGATGGCGATGAGCTGGTGGTTGACCAGGATGACGGGCAGGGTGGGATGGTCCCTGAGCACCTTGCGGGCCCACGCAATGCCATCGTCCGACGCTGCCCACCGTATCGCTTTCGTCGCCGATATCGACCAGCACAGCGTGGTTGCCTGCCACAACAGAATAGGGCACGCCTTTCGCTTCCAGCACCTGCATGGCCTTGTCCGCCACTTCCCACTGCTGCGGCTTGCCGGCCTGGTCGACGATATCGCCCAGGTGGATGACGAAAGCAATCTTGAGGGCTTTGGCATTGTCGGCCAGTCACTGAGTCTGGGCCAGGAAGGGCGTGCTGCCGTAGCGTTTGGCAAACTGACGGTTGGTTTCTTCGGTGGCGTAGCGCGAATAGAACTGCGTATCTGGCAAGACGGCCAGGCCGAAGCTGGAAATGGTGGTGACCGCCGGCGGCGGCGTCGTTGGCGTCGTCTGCGGCGCGGGCGGATTTGTCGCTGCCCATGGCCGGTACGAGCAGAGAACCCATGCCGGCTTTCAATCAATTGCGGCGACGCGCATCCGGTTTGCTGTGCTTTTCAACAGCCAAAACCTTCTCCTGTTGATAATAAAAGAAAATAAATATTGCAAAATTGAAATTGCAAGGTGATGACATCCATACCCAATCAATACACTGGCGGTCACTTTTTCTTGGTGGCCGGCGCATACATCTGGTCACAATTTACGTGCCGAACGGCAATTTCCTGACGCTATACTCGCGCTTGTTTTCAAGCAATGTACGGGGCGAAAGCCTTCCCCGTCGCCCGCTAGCAGACAGATCGCACAACAAAAGCCGAAGGAACGTGAATGAACAGGGCGCCGCTGGGCAACCCAGCATACTGGGATGGACGGGTCAGAAAGCTGCGCGAGCGGATCGACACCGAAAAGGCGAATATGGGTTTTCCTTCAAAGAATCCGGGGACCGAATCGCAGTACTGGTTCCACCACAGCCGCTACAGTTTTCGCCTGATCATGCTGCGCTATTCGCGCGGTGACGATATCGACGCCCTGTTACACAACTCTTTCCAGGATTTGCTCGATTCGTGGAGCCATGCCAACCTGCGCGCGCTCGAATGGCAGCGCGCCGGCGGCAAGCGCGACAGCCGCGAGTGGCTGCAATCGCTGCACAACCTCAATTACTACAACTGGTGTTTCTGGGTGGCGGGGCTGGGCCTGCTGCTCGACGTCCCCGAGGAGCAGTGGGTGCGCCTGGTGACCCTGATCGGCAACGAGGGCCGCGACCGTGTGCTCGACACGGTGCTGGCCAGCCGCCAGCGCAGCCGCAAGATCGGCAGCACCGTGCTGCATCCGAAACCGTACGCCCGGCTGATGCACGCCATCGCCGCGCCGCGCGCGCAAAAAGGGGCGGCGCTGGCGCTGTTCGTTGACCACTGGTACGCCGAACTGGCGCGCCCGGCGGAGCAGCAATTGTGGTGGTATGTGTATGGCGACCCGCTGCGTCATCCGCTCGAGAAGGGCGGCTATTTCGGCCGCTGGTGCATCGAAGCGGCGGTCGCCGCCAAGGTGTTCGACATCGACGACAGCTTGTGCCTGGCGCACGAACACTACCCGGGCGCGCTGGTCCACCCCGAGTCGCCGTACCTGCCGGTGTTTCACCAGGAAAGCACACTGCTGGGCTGGATGCGGCGGCTGCTGCCGCTGTGAGCCGGTGGGCGGCGCACGCGCGGGTGCGTCATCTGCGAGGTGTTTGATGTACCTTGTATTTTTATTACTTCTGTAGCCTTACAGTCAAGTAAATCGTTTCTCGCAGTGACAATCAGTGGGACAAACAGGGGGGGACAGGCACCCTGCGGGTGGCAGTCTCCCCTGGTTGCCGGCTTTGCCTCCTTTGTGCGTCTATCCTCCCCGCCGGCTGTTGCCGCCTCCGCTGTATTTTCAAAGGAAAAACCATGCGACCCCAGTTGCGCGTATTCCCTTTCCTCTTCGTTTTATTGGGAGCGGGCGCCAATGCGCTGGCCGCTACCGATTGCAGCGATCCCATCGCCAGCTGGAAGCCGCGCGACGCCTTGCAGCACCAGGTCGAGCAGTACGGCTGGAGCGTGCAGCGCATCAAGGTCGACGATGGCTGCTACGAGCTGCGCGGGCGCGACCGCAAGGGCAATAAAATCAAGGCCAAGTATTCACCGGCGACGCTGCGCCTGCGCAGCATCGAAATCGACTTTGGCAGTGGCGGCGATGCCACCGATTATCTGGTCCCGCCGCCGGCCGGCGCCGTCCCTGCGCGCAACCGGGATACCCCATGAAAAACCTCATCAGCACGGCCTGCCTGGCAGGCACCCTGGCGCTGCCTGCAATAGTGCAGGCACGCCCCGTGATCCTGACCGCGCAGTTGCAAAACTATGGCGGCAGCGGCGCCTATCTGGCCGTGTATCTCACCGATGCCGCCGGCAACTACCGCAAGACGGTGTGGGTCGCCGGCAGCAAGGTCAAGTATTACCGGCACCTGAGCGACTGGGCCCGCGGCAGCGGCCTTGGCCCGGCGCAGTTTGACGGCATCAGCGGCGCCAGCGTCGGCAGCGGCAAGACCCTCAAGGTGAGCGTCGAACTGGCTGACGTCCTCACCGATGCCGGCTACGACATCCGCATCGACAGCGCCGTCGAAGATGGCCGCGACACCCCGCAGGAATTGCGCGCACCCTTGGGCAAGCAGGGTAGCGGCAAGCCGGTGGCCGGGCGCGGCATCGTCACGTCGTTTACGTACGATATGTAGGCGGCAGAGCCATGTTGCGTCAGTTCCATTCTGTGGCCGGCCTGTTGGGCGCCCTGTTCGTCATGCTGCTGGGGATCAGCGGCGCCTGCCTGTCGATCGATCCAGCCCTCGAGCGTTTCGCCGCCAGCGTGCCGGCGGGCGTGAGCGTGGCCGACATGACCGCCCGCGTGCTGCGCCACTACCCCACCGCCCAGCAGATCGACCGCAGTGCGGCCGGCACGCTGATCGTGTATTACCGCGCCGCCACCGGGCCCGGCGCCGACCGCGTCGATGCCGACACCGGCGCCACCATCGCGCCGTACGTGCGCTCGCCCTTTTCGCGCTGGGTGCGCCAGCTGCACCGCTCGATGCTGCTCGGTACGCCAGGGCGGGCCGCTGCCGGCATCAGCGCAGTGGCGCTGCTGCTGTTGTGTATCACCGGCAGCTTGCTGTTGATCAAGCGCGTCGGCGGCTGGCGCCAGTTGCTGCGCCCCTTGCACGGCAGCCGCAGCCAGCGCTGGCATGCCCAGGTCGGCCGGCTGGCCGTGCTCGGGCTGTTGCTGTCGGCGCTGACCGGCACCTACATGTCGGCCGTCAACTTTGGGGTGATTGCCGACGGGGCCCAGGCCGAGCCCGATTTTCCCGCCACCACTGCAGCGGGCCTGCCGGCGCCGGTGGCCAGCCTGGCGGCGCTCGCTGCAGTCGATCTGGCCGACTTGCGCCAACTGGTGTTCCCCCTGCCAGGCGAGCGCAGCGCCGTCTATACCTTGCGCACGACGCACGCCGATGCCTATGTCGACCAGGTCAGCGGCGCGGCGCTGTCTTACCGCGCGCACAGCCGGCTGGGCCAGGCCGATGAACTGGTCAAGCAGTTACATACCGGCAAAAGCTGGTGGTGGCTGGGGTTGCTGCTCGGCGTGTGCGCGCTCGGTGGCGCTTGGCTGGCCGGCACCGGCGCCGTTGTCCGGTGGCAGCGCCGCGCCGCGCGTCCCCGCATCGAGCACAACAGCAGCGCCAGCGCGGCCACCGTGGTGATCCTGGTCGGCAGCGAAAACAACAGCACCTGGGGCTTTGCACGGGCCTTGCATGACGGCTTGCAGCAGGCCGGGCAGAGCGTGCACACGGCCGCCATGAACGACATGGCCGCCCGCTATCGGACCGCGCGCCAGCTGTTTGTGCTGACCGCCACCTACGGCGATGGCGATGCGCCAGCCTCCGCCAGCCATTTTCTGGCGCGCCTCAAAAAGACCGCGGCGCCAGCCTCTACCACCTTTGCCGTGCTCGGTTTCGGTGACCGCCAGTTCACCCGCTTTTGCCAGTTCGCCCGCGTTGTCGACAGCGCCATGGCGGCCCAAGGCTGGCAGCGTGCGCTGGAACTGAGCACCATCGACCGCCAGTCGACCCAGGCATTTTTGCGCTGGGGGGAGGGCGTCGCCAAGCTGCTGGTGCTCGACCTGCAGCTGCACCACACGCCGCTGCATCCGCCGACGTTCGCGCTGCTGCTGGCCGAGCGGGTCGACTATGGCGTGCAACAAAAGGAACCGACGGTGGTGCTGCGTTTTCGCAGCGCAGCAACGCCCGGCGCGCTGGCACGGCTGTTTGGCAGCTCAGGGCTGGCAGCGTTCGAAGCGGGCGATCTGCTCGGCGTGATGGCGCCCGGCAGCCCGGTGCCGCGCCTGTATTCGCTGGCCAGCGGCGCCGACAGCGGCATGGTCGAAATTTGCGTGCGCAAGCAGCCCGGCGGCCTGTGTTCGACCTACCTGCATCAACTCAAGCCGGGCGACGTCATCGATGCCTTCATCCGGCCCAATCCGCAATTCCGGCCACAGTCGGGGCGCGCGCCGGTGATCCTGATCGGCGCCGGTACCGGCATCGGGCCGCTGGCCGGATTCATTCGCAACAACACGGGCAAGCATCCCATGTATCTGTACTGGGGCGGGCGCGATCCCGCCTCTGATTTCCTCTACGAGCCGGAGTTGAAGACCTATCTGGCCGACCGCCGCCTGACCGCGCTGCACACCGCCTTTTCGCGCGTGGCCGAGGGCCGCCATGTGCAAAGCCGGTTGCTCGACGATGGCGCGCAGCTGCGCGCGCTGATCGGCGACGGTGGCCAGGTGCTGGTGTGCGGCAGCGGCGCCATGGCCGGCAGCGTCCGCGAAGCGCTCGATGCGCTGCTGGCGCCGGCAGGCCAGAGCGTGCAGGCGCTGCGCGCGGCGGGACGCTACCGTGAAGATGTGTTCTGAGGCCGCGCCGCTGGTGCGGCGCCGCCTCCATGGCGCCACCATGGGCACGCGCTACCGCGCCGTGTTTTACGCGCCAGCGGCAATGGACGTGGCGGCATTGAACACCGATTTGTTGTGCGCGGTGGAGCAGGTGGACCGCCAGATGTCGCGCTGGGATCGCGCTTCCGATCTGAGCCGGGTCAATGACGCCCCGCTGCACGCCTGGATCGCCATCCCGGCCCAGCTGGCGGCAGTGCTTGCGGCCGCCTTGCAGGTCGGCGTGCAATCGGCTGGCGCATTCGATATTGGCGTCGGTGCGCAGGTCGACGCCTGCGGCTTTGGCGCCGGCGCCCGCAATCTGCGCAGTGTGCCGGCGCCGTTCGACGCACCCTACCTGCCGGCCGCCGAGCGGCTCGACTTCGACCAGGCCGGCGCGCGCTTGCGCAAGCGCGCGCCGATTGCGATTGACCTGTCAGGGATCGCCAAGGGCTATGGCGTCGACCAGCTGGCGACCTGCCTCGAGCGGCCCGGCTTGCACAACTACCTCGTTGGCATCGATGGCGAGATGCGCGGCGGCGGCGGCAAACCCGATGGCGCCGCCTGGGTAATGGCGCTCGAGCGAGCGCGTGCGGGCGTGCGCAGCGTCGCCGGTGTGATGGCCTTGCGCGACGTCGCCATTGCCACCTCGGGCGACTATCGCCACACGGTGACCATCGGCGGCCGGCAGTACGCCCACACCATCGCCCCTGCCTTGCAACAGCCGCTGGCCAATACGCTGGCCGCCGTCAGCGTGCTGGCGTCAGCGTGCATGCTGGCCGATGCCTGGGCGACGGCGCTGTTAGTTGCCGGTGAAGAGAACGGCCTGGCGCTGGCGCGCCGCTACGCCATCGATGCGTTGTTTGTGGTGCGCGAGGGCGCTGCGCTGCGCGAAGTGTTGCTGCTGGACGGCTGCATCAGCTGAGCACGCTATTATCAGTCGATCGACCAGATCGCATGCGCATCGAGGCGCACGCGGGCAAACGCGGCCAGCGCATCGATCTGCGCGCTTTCCGTTTGCATGGCGGCGTCGAGCGCGCGGCGGCGCGCTGCCAGCGCCTCGGCCAGCGTGCCTTCACCGGCCTGATAGGCGCGCAGCAGCAGTTGCGCCTGTTGTGCGCTCTGGCTGTCGATCTGCGCCAGGCTGTGCCAGATTTGATAGCTGCGGGTGCAATCGAGGACGGCGCGCCGTGCCATCGATTGCACCCGCGTGCGTGCCTGCAGCAACTGTTCGCCGGCGGCGCGCGCGCGGATTGCTGCCGCGCTGGCGTCGGCGCTGCGGCCGGCACCCGGGATCGGGATCGACACGGTCACGCCGATCAGCCGTTCTTCGCCGGCCCGCTCGCGCGCGGCGCGCAAGGCGATGGTGGGATCGGGCATGCGGTCCGCCGCCAGCCGTTTGGCGCGCAATGCCAGCAGGTCGGCTTCGCCCTGCGCCAGCTCGAGTTCATGATTATCGCTGAGGATTTTGGCGTACCAGTACTCGGCGCCCTGCAGGTCGGCTTGCGGCAAGGGCAGAACCAGCGGGCCGTCGCTTGCCAGCGGTGCCGGCAAGCCGGGATAGCTTTGCGTCAGCAGGCCCAGTGACTGTTCTTGGCGCTGCTGCGCCTGCAGTAACAGGGTCTCGGTGCGCAGCACTTCGGTGGCCGCCTGCTGCTGTTCGAGGGCGGCGCCGTCGCCGGCGTGCACGCGGCGCTCGGCGATAGAGCGCAGCTGCCGCGCCACGGTGATCTGCTCGCGCAAGCGTTCGAGCGCCACCAGATCGCGCAATGCATCGAACCAGTCTTTCATCAGGGTGCGGCCGGCTTCGTGCCACAGGTCTTCGTGGCGCGCGCGCGCCACTGCACGGCCCTGGTCGCCGAGCGCGCGGTCCTGCTCGGCTTTACCAAACCAGCGCAGTGTCCGTTCGAGCGCCAGATCCTGCTCGGCGTAGCGCTCGCCGCCAGCCACGCTGCGCGCATTGAGGCTGCTGCGCAGCGTCCACTCATACGGTCCGGCCTGCAATTTGGCCTGTTCGGCGCTCGCCAATGCCATCATCGCCGTGCCGATTCTGAACTGCGGCAGATTCTCCAGCACGCGCCGCACGCTCGCTTCGGGCGGCAGCACGCTCAGGGCGCTGCCCGTGGTCGGCTGTTCGGCTGCGGCGGCGCTGGCGGGCGCCAGCGCGGTCGTCAACAGCCAGGCGAGAGTGCAGGCCGGTACACCGGCGCGCGCAGCGCTGATCCGGCGCGGCTTCATGCCAGTCTCCCACAGCCGGCGAGGGGGCTGATCCAGTAAGCCACATCGGCGCTGCGCACTGCGCGCGCCAGCGCCTGCAACAGTTCGCGCAAGTCGGCTTCGACACCGGCAACCATGACCAGTCGGCGGCTGCTGCGCCCCTGTACCCGCTCCATGCTGGAGTGCAGGGGCGCACCCTGTCCCATGCCTTGCGCGTTGAGGATGCTAAAGCCGCTGGCCCAGCCGCTGTTGCTTTGCAAAAAGTCGAGGACCTCGTCTTCGAGTGCGGTGGGGATGGCCAGGGTCAGCAGGGCGTTGTAGTGGGGCAGCTCAGTCATGGGAGATTCCGGGTGGTGGGGGACGTGCGGCAGCAGGCGCGGGGGCAACGCCAAAGCGGCGGAACAGGATCGGCAGCAGGATCAGGGTCAGCGAGGTGGCGCTGAGCAGGCCGCCAATGACGACGATGGCCAGCGGTTTTTGAATTTCGGCACCCGGTCCGCTCGCCAGCAGCAGCGGCACCAGCCCCAGGCCGGTGATCGCCGCTGTCATCATGACGGGGCGCAGGCGCCGCAGTGCACCCTGCAGCACCACTTGATCGAGCGGCAGGCCGCGCGCCACCAGCTGGTTAAAGCAGGTGATCATCACCAGGGCGTTGAGGACGGCGATCCCCATCAGCGCGATAAAACCCACCGAGGCCGGTACCGACAGATACTCGCCAGTGAGCGCCAGCGCCAGCACGCCGCCGATCAGGGCAAAGGGAATATTCACCAGCACCAGCAGCGCCTGGCGCATGCTGCCCAGGGTGGCAAACAGCAGCAGGAAGATCGCCGCCAGCGCCACCGGCACCACCAGCGCCAGCCGCTTCGAGGCGCGCTGCTGGTTTTCGAACTGGCCACCCCACGACAGGCGGTAGCCGGGCGCCAGCGTGGTCTGACGGGCCACCGCAGCCTTGGCTTCATCGACAAAGCCGACCAGGTCGCGCCCGCGCACATTGGCGCGCACCACCACCATGCGGGTGCCATTTTCGCGCTCGACCTTGACCGGGCCATCGGTGCTGCGCAGGCGGGCGATCTGGCCCAGGGCAATGGTGCGGCCATCGGCCAGCGGCAGCTGCAACTGTGCGAACAGCGGGGCCGACAGGCGCAGTGCTTCAGTGCCGCGAATGAGCAGGGGCAGCCGCTTGCCGCCCTCGATCACCACCCCCGCCACGCGCCCCTCGATCAGAATGCGCAAATCGTTTTGCACCTGCTCGATGCTCAGGCCCAGGCGGCCGGCGGCGACCCGGTCGACCTCGACCTGCAGATATTGCACGCCGGCGTTTTTGACCGTCATGACGTCTTCGCTGCCGGCGATTGCCTGCAGCACGCCGGCGATCTGCGTCGCCAGGGCTGCCAGTTGCTGCTGGTCGGGACCGTAGATCTTGATGGCCAGATCGCCGCGCACGCCAGAGAGCATCTCGGCGGTGCGCATTTCAATCGGTTGCGTAAAGCTGATGTTCACGCCTGGAAAGCCAGCGCTGGCTTTGTGCAGGGCGCCCAGCAGCGCTTCCTTGTCGCGGTAGTGGCGCTGTTGTGGCGCCTTGAGCACCAGGAAGGCATCGGTTTCATTGAGGCCCATCGGATCGAGCCCCAGCTCATCGGACCCGAGGCGGGCGACGATCCGTTCGACATCGGGCACGGCGCCCATGATGCTGCGCTCGATGGCCAGATCGAGGCGCGCCGATTCCTGCAGGCTAACCGAGGGCAGCTTTTCGATCTGCATGATGATGTCGCCCTCGTCGAGGGTGGGCATGAACGATTTGCCGACCGCGAAGAACACGCCCAGCGCCAGCAGCAGGGCGGCGGCGGCCAGCGCGCCCACCAGGCGCGGCCGCTTCAGCGCGCGCGCCAGCAGCCGCGCATACAGCCCTTCCATGCGCTGCACCAGAAGCGGCGCCGGGCCATGGCTGTCCTTGAGCAGCAGGGAAGCGAGCACCGGGATCACGGTGAGCGAGAGCAGCAGCGACGCGGCCAGCGCAAAGATGATGGTCAGCGCCACCGGCGCGAACAGCTTGCCTTCGAGCCCCTGCAGCGTCAGCAGGGGCAGGAACACGATCATGATCACCAGCACGCCGGCGCTCACCGGCACTGCCACCTCGAGCACCGCCCGGTAGATCAGGTGCAGGCGCGACACGCCAGGCTGGCGCCCGGCGCCGTGCGCTTCGATGTTTTCGACGACCACCACGGCGGCATCGACCAGCATGCCAATCGCAATGGCCAGGCCACCGAGCGACATCAGGTTGGCGGACAGCCCAAAGATGTTCATCAGCAAAAATGTCCCCAGCGCCGCCAGCGGCAGGATGCAGGCGACCACCAGGGCCGAGCGCAGATTACCGAGAAACACCAGCAGCAGCACGATCACCAGCACGGTCGCTTCGCCCAGTGCACGGGTGACGGTGGCGACGGCGCGCTCGACCAGGTTGCCGCGGTCATAGAAGGGGCTGATGGTAGTGCCGCTTGGTAAGGTTTTAGCGATTTCGCGCAGCCGTTCGCGCACCTGGCCCAGCACCTGCTGGGCATTGGCGCCGCGCATCGCCAGCACCAGCGCTTCGACCGCTTCGCCTTTGCCATCCTGGGTGACGGCGCCATAGCGGGTGAGCGCGCCAAAGCGCACCTCGGCCACCTGGCCGACGGTGCTGGCGACGCCCGCCACGGTGCCGACGGCGATTGCCCGCACATCGTCGGCATCGCTGATGCTGCCATCGCTGCGGATGAGCAGTGATTCTTCGCCACTGCCCAGCCGCCCGGCGCCATCGCTGCGGTTATTCGCTTCCAGCGCGGCCTGCAACTGCGCCAGCGACAGGCCGCGCGCGGCCAGCGCCGCCAGATCGGGCACCACTTCATAGCTGCGCACCTGGCCGCCCAGCGAATTGACGTCAGCCACACCAGCGATATTGCGCAGCTGCGGGCGGATGGTCCACTCGAGCAGGGTGCGCTTGTCCATCAGCGAGAGGGGACCCTCGATGGTGAACATATAAATTTCGCCGAGCGGTGTGGTGACGGGCGCGAGGCCGCCGGAGACCGACGCCGGTAACTCTTTCATCACGCCCGCCAGCCGCTCGCTGACCTGCTGGCGGGCCCAGAACACATCGGTGCCATCGACGAAATCGAGGGTGATGTCGGCAATCGCATACTTCGATTGCGAGCGCAACACCGCCTGGCGGGGAATGCCCAGTAATTCCTGTTCGATGGGGGCGACGATGCGGGCCTCGACTTCTTCCGGCGTCATGCCGGGCGCCTTCAAGATCAGCTTGACCTGGGTGCTGGAGACGTCGGGAAAGGCGTCGATCGGCAATTGCCGAAAGGCGTCGATGCCCGCCGCCGTCAGCAACAGTGTCAGCACCAGTACCAGCAGGCGCTGCGACAGCGACAGCGCGATCAGTCGTGCCAGCATTAGTTGGCTCCTGCGGGCGCCGGGGCTGGGGTGGCCTCGTTGCCGAGACCCGACAACGCCCCCTTGAGGGCGACGGTACCGCGCACGGCGACCTGATCGCCGGCAGCAATCGCCCCGCGCACCCATTGCATGGCGGCGCCGGCATCCTCGCTGTGCACGGCAACGGCGCGAAAGCCGCCGGCCGTGCGCACGAACACAATCTCGTCCTTACCGCGCCGTACCAGCGCTGCCGCTGGCACCGCCACGCCGCCCTTGTTGGCGGCGCCGGCGGCCAGCTGCGCCTCGACGTAGGCATTCACCTTCAGACAGGGGTGTTGATCGACTTGCTGGGCGCGCACTTGCAGCGTTTGATTGCTGCTGTTGACCAGCGGCGAGACGGCGATCACCCGCACCACGCTGCAGTTGGCAATCTGCAGGCGGTCGCCGATGCGTAACATTGGCTGCTGGCGCGCAACCTGCAGTTCGACCCACAGCGGCGCGGGGCGGGCGATCTTGGCGATGGCGGCGCCCGCTTCAAGGAGCTGACCGGCTTGCACCGGCAGCTCGAGGATGTTGCCGGCTACTGCAGCCCTGACCACCAGCAGCGGTGACAGATTGCCACCACGGGCCAGGGCGCCGATCTGCGCTGCACTCAGGCCGGCCCGGCGCAAGGCCTGGCGCTCGGTGGCGGCGGCCACCGATGCCAGCCGCAGGGCGGCGCGGCTGTCGTCGAGGCGGGCGCGCGCGATGATGCCGTCATTAAACAGGGCGTCGTCGCGGGCCAGCTTGTCGGCCGCCAGCTTGGCCTGGGTGGCCGCTTGCACGTACGCGCCCTGCAGCATCAGCCAGGGCTGGCTGAACAGGGTCACCACCGGCGCACCGGCGCGCACCGCTTGCAGACTGGCCACGTGCAGCGTTTGCACCACCCCGCCGAGTTCGCTGCTGAGCATCACCAGCGAGGCCGGCGGCGTCACCACGGTGCCGGCATAGCGCGGCCCGCCGCTGGCGGCTTCACCATCGAGGCTGGCCACAGCGGCTGTGACGCTGATGCCGGCGCGGACGATGTCGGCGTCGCTGATCCGCACCAGCGACGCGGCAGGCTGGGCCAGGGCGACCTGGCCCGGCAGCAGGAGGGCGATGGCAAAAGTACACCGCAGCCGCGTCGGCGTTGCTGTCCTGGATCGGTGGATCGGCATGGGGTCATTTCTGTTGGATGGAGGATGGCTCGCATGGTGCTGCGAAGATATTAAGAAGTTCTTAACAAGCTGCGCCTATCATGGGCGACCATGAATTGCCAGCCATGAATTGCCAGCTCACCCGTACCGAGGACACCGCATGCGTATCTTGTTGACCGAGGATGACCCGCAACTGGGCCGCGCCACCCAGATCGGCCTGGAGCAGGCCGGCTATGCGGTCGACTGGGTGCAATCGGCCGAAAGTGCGCACACGGCGGTGCGCCTGCACCATTACGCCTGCGTGCTGCTCGACCTCGGCCTGCCGCAGCAGGATGGCATGGCCGCCTTGAGCGCTTTGCGCCGCGGCGGCTACGACGGCGCCGTACTGATCGTGACGGCGCGCGACCAGATTGCCGCCCGCATTGCCGGCCTCGATGGCGGCGCCGACGATTTTTTGATCAAGCCCTTCGATATCGACGAGCTGGCCGCGCGCATCCGCAGCGCCTGCCGGCGCGCCCATGGGCGCGTGCGCAGCGTGCTCCAGCATGGCGACATCACCATCGATGTGGCCGCCCGCCAGGTGCAGCAGCACGGCCGCCCGGTGGCCTTGACCAGCAAGGAATTTAGCATTTTGCTGATGCTGGTCGAACATTGCGGCCAGGTGATCAGCCGCCAGCGGCTGGAAGAAAGCGTGTATAGCTGGGGCGAAGAAATCGATAGCAATGCGGTGCAGGTGCACATCCACCATTTGCGCCGCAAGTTGGGCAAATCGCTGATCCGCACCATTCACGCGGTCGGCTATAGCATCGACCGGACCGGTCAACCGGGGGCCGTATGAGACCGCCGCTGTTCATCAGCGCTGGCCGGCGCTGGTCGTTGCGGCGCACCCTGCTGGCGCTGTTGATGGGCTTGACGCTGCTGCTGTGGGGCAGCAGCGCGCTGATCGTCTACCTCGATGCGGAAACCGAAAGCCAGGCACTGTTCGATCAATCGCTCAGCGAGACGGCCCATTTGCTGCTGTCGCTGGCTGACCATGAAGTGATGGAACACGCGGCCGGTTCGCAACTGGTGATGGCGACCCAGGAAAACCGCGACCACCAGCAATATTTGCTGTTTCAGATCTGGAGTGGCGACCAGCGCCTGCTGTACCGCCACACGGGTGCGCCCGCATCGGCCTTCGTCGCGCCCGGCGTGAGCGGCTTTTCCTGGGTGGTGCGCGAGGGCCGGCAGTGGCGCGTGTACGCCAGCTGGAATAGCAGCCACCGGCTGCAAATCCAGCTGGCCGAGCCGGTCACCCACCGCAAGGAAATCAGTACCAGGTTTGCCTGGAAATTTTTCGGCTACGCCCTGCTGGCCGTCAGCGTTGCCGCCATCGCCATCTGGTGGAGCGTCAACCAGGTGTTCCGGGTGATGCAAGCCTCGGCCGACGAAGTGGCGCGGCGCACCCCCAACGACCTGGCCGACGTCAGCCTCGACGGCGCGCCCGACGAGCTGCTGCCACTGCTGCTGGCGATCAACCGCCTGTTTGGCCGCGTGCGCCACACGATGGAGCACGAGCAGCGCTTTACGGCCGACGCCGCGCACGAGTTGCGCACCCCGCTGGCGGCCATCAAGACCAATGTGCAGGTGATCGGGCGTGCTCGAAATGATGCTGAGCGCGCTGAATGCATCGCCAGCCTGGGGGTGAGCGTCGAGCGTGCCAGCCGGCTGGTCGACCAGTTGATGACGCTGGCCAAGCTCGATCCGCAGCAACACAGCGTGCCGCTGGCGGGCGGCGATCTGGCGACCTTGCTCAGCCCCCAGCTGGCAAGCTGGCACGCCAGCGCACGCCACAGCCGGCATGCCTTGGTGAGCGCGCTGTCGCCGGCGCCGTGCGCCATCGATGGCGAGCTGCTGCTCATTTTGGTGCGCAACCTGCTCGACAATGCCTTGCGCTACACGCCGGACGGCGGCAGGGTGACGCTGGCCTGCGGTGACGACGGCGGCAGCGCCTGGCTGCGCGTGAGCGATTGCGGTCCTGGCATTGCGCCAGAGCTGCGCGAGCGAGTGTTTGAACGGTTTTTCCGGCTGGCCGATGCCAACCGTCCGGGCAGCGGACTGGGCTTGTCGATTGTGCGGCGGATTGCTGACGTGCATGGCGCCAGCGTGACGCTGGGGGACGGCGAGGGCGCTGTCGGGCTGGTGGTGGAAGTGCGGTTTGCGCGTGGCTAGTTTATTGCTGAAGCTCGATTGCCAGAATGTTTCTATGTGAATAATTGGCTCAGGCACCTGCGGCGCCAGTGCCCCCTTCGCTTGTTGGCCTGTTTATTCAATGAATTAGTCTAGCTGAGCTGCGTCAGCGGCAGCGGCGTCACCGTCACCTGCACGTCAAGGGTTTGCTGGCCGCCGCCGAGGACGATGCCGCGCATCGGGGTGACGTCGCTGAAGTCGCGCCCCCAGCCCAGCGTGATGTGTTCGTGCTGGACCAGGGCGCGGTTGGTGGGGTCGAAGTCGACCCAGCCCAGCAGCGGACAAAACACCGACACCCAGGCGTGCGAGGCGTCGGCGCCGATCAGGCGCGGCTGGCCGGCGCGCGGGTGCGTCAAGATATAGCCGCTCAGGTAGCGTGCGGGCAAGCCCAGCGAGCGCAGGCAGCCGATCATCAGCTGGGCAAAATCCTGGCAGACCCCGCGCCGGCCCTGCAGCACCTGTTCCAGGGGCGTTGAAATGTCGGTGGCGCGGCTGTCGAATTCGAAGTCGTCGAAAATGCGCTGGGTCAGTTCGAGCGCCGCTTGCAGCTGCGGGCGGCCCGGCGCAAAACTGCGCCGCGCATACGCTTCGAGCGCGGCGAACGGCCGCACATGCGGCGACGGATACAAATAGCGGCAGGCTTCCAGGCAGGCGGCGCTGCGATCAACGGCGAGCAGGTCGCGCACGCTGTCCCACGCCATCGAGCCGCCGATCTGCGCCAGGTTGCGCCGTGCGCGCAGCGCCACGGTCGACTCGGCATGCACCAGCAAATGATCGTGCGGTACCGTCAAGGCGACGTGGCGGGTGTGGTTGCCAAAGTAATCGACGCCATCGCTGCCTTCGTCGGTGGCGGGGTCGAGCCACAGCGCGTGCGAGCAGGTGTCCTGGAAAGCAAACGAGCGCGGCCGCATGTGCAGGTGCTGCTGCGACAGCGTCACCTTGCTTTGATAGCGGTAGCGGGTGTCATGCACCACACTGTAGCGGGCGCATACGGCGGCATCGATGGATGCGATCGACGGCGCGCTCATGGCAGGTGGCGCCGCTGCTGGCCGGCCCCGCCGCTGTAACTGAAAAATTGCACGCTGATCTGTTCCGACAGGGCGCTGCTGGCCAGTTCGATTCGCTTGAGCAGGGCCAATACGCTGGCATTGGCGCAATTGAAGTCGAGCGCGGGGTCGAGCGCCAGCAGTTGTGCGCGCAGCGGCGTGAGCAGTGCTTCGCCGCAGGCGCCGTGGACCAGCGCGATTCTGCCGAGCGCGCCGAGGATGCCATCGATCTGGAACAGGATCGAGCGGGGGTTGCTCTCGTCGCGCAGCAGCAGGTCCAGCACCGGCAGCCACTCTGGCTGGGTGCGGTAGCGCGCGCGGTAGGTGATGATGCTGTCGGACAGTTCGAGCAGCCAGTCGAGGTCGCCATCCATGGCCAGTGCCAGCTGCAGCGCAACGCTCTGAAATTGCAGGCGCTCAAGGCGGCGGCCTATCGACATGAAACGCCAGCCGAGGTCGCGCGTCATGCCATCGAGGGCAAAGCCGGACAGCATCATCAGGCTGGCGGCGGCGTCGTCGAGGATGGTCATCACTTCCGACTGCGTGGGCGCCTCGCCGGTGTGGGAAGGCGAGCGCACCATGCGGTTCAGAGCGCGCCAGTTGTCCACCGAGAAGCGTTCGTGCAGCTGGCCCGCGACCCGGTGCAACTGCTGCTGCTGGCGCGCCAGCCCCGGCACCGCCGGCGACACCACCGCCAGCAGCAGCGCCGCCTCGATGACGGCGTTGGATTCGGCGGCGGGTGCAGCAATCACATGGTAGCGGACGCACAGCGCCTTGACGGCCGGCCATTCGGCGCCGCTATCGTCAAAACGGGCATTGAACAGAAACGTCAGGGCGACCCGCAGCAGGCGTGCCAGATTGTCGCAGCGTTCGGCATGGCGTCCGAACCACAGCAGGTTTTCCGCCACCCGGCTCGACAAATTGGTGTCCTGGCGCACCAGGTCGTCGCTGCGCATGCGCGGCGTGGGCGGCGGCTGCAGGGCCACCCGGCCGCGCGATTGCACCCAGGTATCCTTGCTGGCGCCACCGAGCTGCATGGTCAGCACGCGCGCATCAGGTCCGGTGGCCACCCGGGTCAGGCCACCTGGCATGACCACGTAACCGTTTGGCGTGGCGCAGGCGAACACCCGCAAGCCGACCGCGCGCGCCTGCAGACCGGCGCCGTCGCGCCAGACCGGCGCCTGCGACAGTGGCAGCAATTCCTGGGCGATGTACTGGTGCGGCTGGGCGCGCAGGCTGGCGATCAAGCTGCTGCGTGCTTCTCCCTGCA
This sequence comes from Massilia sp. PWRC2, assembly GCF_049896725.1. NCBI lineage: Bacteria > Pseudomonadati > Pseudomonadota > Betaproteobacteria > Burkholderiales > Oxalobacteraceae > Massilia > Massilia sp. PWRC2. The sequence goes on along the minus strand of NZ_JAFCUW010000004.1, from coordinate 290,646 downwards.
AGTCCTGGCCGAACACGGCCTGCTGCTGCTGTGGCAAGGCATAGGCGGGCTTGATGACCAGCCGGTCGAGGTTGGCGATGACGGTTTCGAGCGCGGCCGGCTCGCCGCACCACCAGGTGGCCACCGACGGCATCTTCAGTGGCTCGCCCAGCAGGCGTTGCGCCAGCGCCGGCAAAAAGCCCAGCAGGGCACCCGATTCGAGCAGACCGGCGCCCAGGCTGTTGGCAATGAGCACATTACCGCGACGCGCGGCCTGGACCAGGCCGGCCACCCCCAGTTTCGAGCTGCTCAGTTCGAGGGGATCGCAGGCGTCGTCGTCGACGCGGCGCATGATGACGTGGACGCGCTGCAGGCCGGCCAGGGTTTTCAGATAGACGACGCCGTCGCGCACTGTCAGATCGCCGCCTTCGACCAGCGGCAAGCCCAGGCTGCGCGCCAGGTAAGCTTGCTCGTAATAACTTTCGCTGCGCGGGCCGGCCGTCAGCAGCACCGCCAGCGGCATGGCACCCATGCGCAGGGGCGCCGGGGCGTCGCCACCGGCGGCGCAGCGGCGACCCCAGTGCATCAGGCTGTCGTGCATGGTGCGGAAGAACGGGCTGATGGGCTGCACCTGCAGCGCGCGCAGCAGGTCGGGAAAGGTGGGCGAGATGATGGCGCGGTTTTCCAGTGCATAGCCGGCGCCGGCCGGCGCCTGGCTGCGGTCGGCCATCACCCACCAGCGGCCGTCCGCCGCGCGCGCCAGGTCGACCGCGTAGAAGTGCAGGCCAATCCCGTCGTGGTGGCGCAGATTGTGGCAGGGGCGCAGGAAGCGGCTGTGGCCATCGATGAGCGCCGGCGGCAGCAGGCCATCGGCGAGCATCTGCTGGCGGCCATAGACGTCGCCGAGAATTGTATTGAGCAGGCCGGCGCGCTGGATCACCGCCTGCTCGATGGCGTGCCACTCGTCATGGGGCAGGATCAGCGGCAGCACGTTCAAGTCCCACGGCCGCTGGCGCGCATCGGAATCGGCGGCGACGTTGTAGGTGACGCCGTTTTCGCGCACCTGGCGCTGCACCATCTCGAAGCGCTGGCGCATGGCGTCGGGCGTTTCGGCCGCCAGATTGGCCAGCAGGGCGCGCCAGTGCGCCCGCGGCTGGCCGTCGGCCAGCATTTCGTCGTAGCTGTCCGGCGCCGCCCTGTAGTGGGCGAGCAGGCCATCGGCTAGTGGAACGTGGGCCAGGAGAGAATTCGGCATGGGCGTGCGCCTGCTTTCTTGTGGGCCCCGAACGATAGGGTAATCGGCCTGCCGGCGCAAGCAAAAAGGCAGTCGCACTGCGGCCGGTGACCGCTGGTCAATGCCAGCCGGGCAGTATTCACCCTGTGCAGTCTAACAGGCGCATGCTGCCCTGTGCGCGCATGCTAAGATCGCCTTCCGCGCGCCGTCCTGCTGCGCCCATCCCGACCTTGAAAGCGAGCACCCATGTGGCTGCGTACTGGTTGCAAGCTCGGCTTTACCGTTCTTGAACCCACCCCCTTCATCCTGATGCTGCGTCCGCGCAGCGGCGCCCACCAGTGGGTGGCACGCGAGACCTATACGCTCACGCCCAGCGTGCCGGTGCAGGAATTTACCGATGCCTATGGCAATCTGTGCCAGCGCTTTGTGGCGCCGCCCGGCGAATTTTCCATCCACACGGCGGCCGATGTGCTCACCGCCGACGGCATCGATGTCGCCCCCGGCGCTGCTTTCGTCGACGTTCAGAATCTGCCCGACGCCGTGCTCACTTACCTGTTACCCAGCCGCTACTGCGATTCCGAGCGGTTTATCGACATGGCCAGGAGCGTCGCCGCCGGCGCCACGCCCGGTTACGACCAGGTCGCGGCGATCTGCCAGTGGATAGGCCGCGAGGTCCGTCTCAATCCCGCATCGGTGTACAGTCACATGGCGGCCAGCGAAGTCAATCAACGCCGCGAAGGGGTGTGCCGCGACTTGGCGCACCTGGGCATTGCCTTGTGCCGCAGCCTGTGCATCCCGGCGCGCATGGTGGTCGGTTATCTGCATGGCTTGACGCCGATGGACTTGCACGCCTGGTTTGAAGCCTACGTGGGTGGCCGCTGGTACAGCTTCGATGCCACCCAGGATGCCCCGCGCGGCGGCCGGGTGACGCTCGGCTACGGCCACGACGCCGCCCAGGTGGCGATCTTCAACCAGTTCGGCCCGGCGCTCGAGGCGCATGACATGCGCATCACCGTCGAGCTGCTCGACGGCCCGCCCCACAGCGCCTGAACCGGCGCCACGACTGCGTTTCCCGCTTGTCGCGCAGTCGTACTGTCTGCGCCGGCACGCCTGGTGCTGTTGGTATTGCCAGGCGATCTTGGTGTTATTGGTCGCAGCTGTAGCGGTAACTGTCATCGAGCTTGACCGATAACACCAGCGTGCGCAGGCCGAGCTTTTTGGCGTCAGCGCACAGGGCGTCGCGCGCGCTGCCGGCGCTGCGGTAGATGGCCGCATATTCGGCGTTGAAGACCGGTTTGCCGGCACTGACAAAGACGGCGTACCCGCCGCATTCGTCGTACTGGTGGCATTGCTCGTTGACGGCGAAATCAAAATCTCCCGCCAGCTCGGTCAACTGGCCGACATCGTTTTTCAGGGCAATCAATAAGCCGCGTGCATGGGCCTGGCTGGCCAGGAAGCGGTTGAAGTCGAGCTGGCTGGTCGCGCTCAGGGCGAAGCCGCTGCTGTTGTTGTAGCCGTCGACGTTGTCCGGTTCGACGCCGTCGCAGCCTTTGCTGCTGGCCATGTCGAGCCGCTGGCGCATCAGCGCGCGCACACTGGCCGAGCGGGTGTCGAGCCAGCGCTCACCTTCCCAGCCGTCGAGTAGATTGCCCATGTCCGCGGCCTGCAGGGCAGAAAAATCGGGCCGCCAGTTTTCCGAACTGCCGGCGGAAAAATAACAGATCACTTTCCGGCCAGCTTTTTGCAGTTCGGCGATGGTGCTGGCGCTGGCGTCGAACAAATCGATGTCGTAGACGCTGGCGGAGTAGGAGGTATTGATGGTGCCGGTCAATTCCCACTGCCAGGTATCGCTCACGGCCGGGCGCCATGCCGCGTTGCTGACCGGCACTGTCACGGGCACGGTGACCGGCGCCGTGGTGGTCGGCGTCGAACTTGGGACAGTCGGGGGCGTGCTCGGGGTTTTGCCTGGTGTGGTGCCTGGTGTGGTCGGCGTCGTGGTCGGTGCCATGGCTGGCGTCACCGTGCTGCCACCGCCGCAGGCGCACACGCTCAGCGTCATGCACGCCGCTGCCAGCAGTTTAAGAGTCGTCAGTTTTATGGAGCACTGGTTCATGTCTTTAAAAGCCATTTTGTAAACAATGATGCAGCAAGGGCCGGTTGCCACTGGTCGAGGCCATCGCATCACCGCCAAGCGCCATCAAGTTATTCGGAAATTTAAAAAAGATAATCGATACTATTGGTTACTCAATACGGCGTGAATCCGTGTGCACAATCAATGACACTGCGATTATATTCTGTGTCGAATAAAAGAAATTAAGAATATTGGAGAGAAATTTTTAGGGCGATGCGGATTGCATAGAGTGGGGCGCTGCGCGCAACTCTATGCATTGCTGCCTTACTTGCAATGCTGCATGGATAGCAATGTAGCCGTGCTAATGATCGCAGAGAAGTTGTCGCCGCCAGGGAGCAGATGTGATTGCGGCAGCGGAGGCCAGGCCGATCGGTGCAGTTATAAAAATTATACTATTTGGCAACGTTGACCATTTCCAAAACTGGGGCGCGATTCACCAACCTCTATTTTTTTAGCATTTTTTACCAACTGAGTTAATCAGAAAGTACGCTGTATTTATTGCTATTTAGATTAACTCTATTGATTTTTTTATATCGCGAGGTGGCGCGCTTGTGCAGCCGCGCGCGATCATCTGATTGTAACCAAACGTTATTTACGAGGCCTGTGTGTGCGTTGTCCATGCGCGGCCACTTGCTGTTGTATTTCCGCGAAACAGCGACAGGCGGGCGACGGCCAGCTTCAACGAAAACCATCCTCACTGTCACTGTCACTGTCACTGTCTCGCTTGTCGATGCCAGTGAAAATGTCGACCGGCTGCTGTCGGGCTGCTCACCCCGACGCCGTGTGCGGCGCCACCTGACGGACCGCGGGTGACGGGCGGTGACGGGCGCGCTCACCGTGGTGATTGGCGGCTTGCCTGGGCTCAATAGCGAAGCGAGGCTGATGTGCAGTTGGTGCCGTGATCGTGGGGCCGCTATTGTTTATCGTTGGTGAATTTTTTGAACAGCCACTGAATTACTGGACGCACATACAAAAAGCCGCGGTACAGGCGTTCGAGCAAAAACGGCATGGCGGGCAGCGAACCGAGCTTGCCCAGCCAGCGCCAGCCGGGAAACAGCAGCCACAGTGCGACGAAGGCGGCGGCGCCGCTGAGCATCCTGCCATCGGCCGTGCGCACATGGAAGCGTGCCATCAGTTCCCCGCAGCTGCGTCCCGCCACCGGCGCGGCGTCGCCAGTGCTGACGTCGACCCAGGCGATCGGGGTGGTGGGCACCAGGCGCCGGTAGAGGCCGATTTCCCGTCGGCACAAAGGACAGGAACCATCGAAAAACACGGTGGTACAGCGAGCGGGAGGGGGGAAGTTGGACATCAGAGAGTCTCTTTTAAAAGCGCGCAGTGCGCTGCGGGCAAAGTCACGGCACGAATGAACCGTGAATGAACCGTTGCAGGATTGGACAGAACAGGTTCAGTATAGCTAAGATCGGTTTTTAATGAGGGCGACTCCCCGATTATGGCGGCGGGCGCCAGGCACAGGGAGACAGTATGAAACGCAGTTGCTTGACGATGGACAGGATGTGCATGGCCGCTGGCGAGCATGAGTAAGGCGCCACCGCGGCTGGTCAGCGCGCTGGCCTATGGCGGCCTGCTGCCATTTCTGGCGCTGATGGCAGCGAGCCTGCTGGACACGGCGCGCAGCGGGGTCTGGCAACAGTTGTCGCTCAACTATGGGGCAGTGATCCTGAGTTTTGTCGGCGCCCTGCACTGGGGTTTTGCCATGAGCACGCTGGCCATGAGCGAGCGCCTGCGCCTGCTCAGTTTTGCGTGGAGCGTGATGCCCGCCTTGCTGGCCTGGCTGGCCCTGCTGCTCGATCCCATCGCCGGCAGCGCCCTGATGGCGTGCGGCTTTGCTTTTCACTTTGTGCAGGACTGGCGTCTGGCCCGGCAGGTGGCGTTGCCACCGTGGTATGTGCCGATGCGTTTGCGGCTGACAGTGGTGGCGGCGCTATGCCTGCTGGTGACCAGTTATGGCGGGCGGGTCTGAACTGGCGTTCGGCCGGATGCGCCTGTCGTTCGGTTCACACATGCGACAGGCATGCGCGCCAGCCCCCCCCCGCGCTCCACTCAAGCGCTTTCCATGCGCCAGATCAAACATGCCGTGCTGTTAATGCCACATTGGCAAAAACGCCACAGGAATCCGCGCTGCGCTCCGCTACCATGGACGCATAGTTGATGTCGTAGCGCGTTGCCGTTTCCTTACATGTCCTGTTCGCAGACGAGGTGGCGATCCCATGAAATACTTTTGTGTATGCTGTGCTTTGATGGCCACCCTGTGGGCTTCATCCGCCAGCGCGCAAGCGCCGCTGCGGGGCTTTCTCAGGCCGGGTCAGATCCTGGTGGGAAGTTCGGACCAGGAACTGGTGGCCGGTGAGACGCGCTTTGTGATGCAACATGACTGCAATCTGGTGGTCTATCATGGCCGCCAGGCGGTGTGGGCCACCAACACCAACAACAAGGGTTCGGCTTGCGCCGCCATCATGCAGGGCGATGGTAACCTGGTACTGACCACCGGCAATGGCAGGGTCTTGTGGTCCTCGCACACGGACAAGCACCCGGGCGCCTGGCTGCTGGCACAAACGGACGGTAATGTCGTCATCTACCGGCCCGGTGATGCCGTCAGCGGCCGCTCCTTGTGGGCGACCAACACCAATGTGCGCCACCGGACGGCGGCGAGTCCGGGTAGCCGAAGTCCCCGTTTCCCCGGCTGTGCGTTTTTCCGCACCGACATGACATGAAGTGCATTGGCGTCGTTGAACTCTGCCAGGCAGTGTGGAGCTGCGGCTTCAATCCTGGCAGCGCCAGCCCCATTGAGCGCAAAGAAGCGTGGGGCGTTTGCGGTGCATGTATTGGCTTCGATTTATAAGGTCGCAGTAAAGTCCGCACTACGGTACTCGGTAGAGTCCGCAGTAAAGTCTGCACTCGAGTACGCGGTAAAGTCCGCGGTAAAGTCCGCAGCAAAGTCCGCAGCAGAGTACGCAGCAGAGTACGCAGCAGAGTACGCAGCAACGTGCGCAGTAGAGTACGCAGCAACGTGCGCAGCAAAGTCCGCATTAAAGTCCAAAGCCGATCCCGCCGTCCGCGCCGGCGCTACCCGGCGCTGTACTGCGCGCGGCGTGTTGGACCGTTGCTGGTGAAGTTGATTTACGTTGATTTAAGTTGGTTTAGGTCGGTTGAACATTCGGGCGTTCGTTCTCCGTGGAAATGGAGAATGCTTTCGCCGATTTCGATGGCCACCGCCGTGAACAGCCATGCCAGCTGGTCCATTGCCGCCGTGTCAGGCCAGGCGCTGTTGTGTCTGGCGTGTTGTTCGAACTCGAGCAGCAGCGCGGTCAGCGCGGTGGCGCCCATCAAGCTGGTGGCGCCGCGCAGGGCGTGGCTGGCACGGGCCAGCGCGCCGGCGTCGGCCGCCGCGCTGACGGCACATTGCACACTGGCCAGCATCGCCGGGGTGATCCGCAAATACATTCTCGACAAGTTGCGAAAGGCGGCCACGTCGCCATTGAGTTCGCGCAGCAGATAGACCGGATCGATCAGCCGGTACGACCTCACCCGGCCGCCCGGAGCTCGACCGCGGCGCGCGCTGTCGCCCGCACCCTGCGCGGGACAGCGCACCCGCCGGGACTGACTGCTGTGGACATTCTCGTCATGATTTTTAAACGAATTTAATGATTTGTCACCCAGGCAGCCCATCCGGCTGTCGCTGGCTGTCGCTCGCTGTTGCGTTTTACCACACCCTGCGCCATTTTTGGGCTCGCAACGGCGCCGCCCGACTATCTCACAAATATGTGAACTGTGGCGTAATAAATTCCACAAAATTCACAAATAGATGTTGCATTTGAGAAATTAGAAGTACGATCAGTTCGGTCGTGGTGATGTTGCAGTGTCTTCCCCGGCTCGACAACACGACGCGCATCACCGCCTTGCCAATCCTGGCTGCCGGTACCGACTTGACCCGAAAGGAGCGCTCCATGGCGCTAGTTAAAAAGTTTTCCTCCACTGCGCCAGTCCGTTCCAGCGACGGCGCCAGGGTCTCTGCCGTCACCACCCGTGACGCCGAAGTGCAGCGCAAAAAAGCGCGCACGCTGGCCAAGCAGCAGCAGGCGGCCGAGCGGGTTGCCGCCGCCACCGGGGAACTGTCGTCGGGCATCAACGAGGCATCGTCAGCGGCGCAATTGCTGCGCCGTTCATCCGACCAGATCGCCAGTGGCGCCGAGCAGGCCGCCGGCGCCGCGCAAGAGGCGCTGGCGGCGCTGCAGCAGGTGGAAATGGCAATTGCCCGGCAATTGCAAAATGCCGACATCAGCCAGCTCAAGGCCGAGGCGGTGCAGACGCTGGTGGCGCAGATCAACGGTGAAGTTACCGCGCTGATCGCCAATGTGGGCGTGGCTGCCGAACGCCAGGGCGCCTCGGTGACCATGGTGGCCGAACTGGAAAAGCAGGCGGCCAACATCGGCGACATCGTCAAGGCGGTGGCGCGCATCGCCGACCAGACCAATTTGCTGGCGCTGAACGCGGCAATCGAAGCGGCCCGGGCGGGCCAGCACGGCAAGGGTTTTGCCGTCGTCGCCGACGAGGTGCGCACGCTGGCCGAAACCAGCGAAAAAAGCGCCAAGCAGATCCAGGACCTGGTCGGCCAGATCCAGCAGGAAGTCAAACTGATTGCCGAAGGCATGGGCGTGTCGGTCGAACGGGTGCTCACCGAGGTCGACAATGGCAAGCGCATCACCAGCCAGCTCGAACAGATCCGCATCGATGCCATCGAGATCGTCGGCGGCGTCCGCGACATCGCCACTGGCGCCCTGCAATCGAGCAATGCGGCGCGCCAGTCGCTGAAGGGCTCGCAAGAAATCGCCGCCGCCGCCGAGCAGCAGTCGGCCGCTGCCGAGGAATCGGCCAAGACGGTCCAGCAGCAGACCGATGCGCTGGGCGAATGCGAACAGACGGCGCAGACCTTGGCCGAGCTGGCCGAAGACTTGAAAAACTCGACCGATGTCGCCAAGAGTGCCGAAGAAGTGGCGCTGGCGGCCGAGCAACTGTCGTCGGCAGTGCAGCAGATTAACCGCTCGGGCGCGCAAATTACCGCCGCCCTCGACCAGATCCAGAAGGGCGCCCAGGTGCAGTCGTCCGGCACCGAGCAGGTCGCCGCCGCCGTCTCCGAAATCGAAAAAGGGGTCGAAATCGCCCAGCAACGGGGCCGTTCGAGTGGCGCCAAGGTGGTGGCGATCAAGACCCTGCTTGACACCAACAAGACCAGCATCGACGGTTTGATTGACGGCATTTCGTCGTCGGTGCAGTCGTCACGGGGCAGCCTCAAGCAGATCAAGGAACTCGAACTGGTGTCGCGCCGCATCGACAAGATCGTCGACGCCATCACCACCGTGTCGATTCAGACCAATATGCTGGCCGTCAACGGTTCGATCGAAGCGGCCCGCGCTGGTGAATTTGGCAAGGGCTTCGTGGTGGTCGCCACCGACATCCGCAACCTGGCGCACGACTCGGCCGAAAACGCTGACCGCATCAAGGACCTGGTGCGCGCCGTGCAAGACCAGATCGGCATCGTCGGCCGCGACCTCGAAGAAATCATGGCCACCGCGTCCGGTGCGGCCGAAAAGGCCAAGACCATCACCAGCAGCCTGGTGACGATCGAGTCCGATATCGCCGCGGTCGACCAGGGCACCAGTGAAATCATGAATGCGGCCAACGAAATCGCCGTCGCCATCACCCAGGTCAAGACCGGCGTCGACCAGATTTCGTCGGCCGCCCAGCAGGCCGACAAGGCCGCCAGCGAAGCGGCCACCGTTGCCGCCCAGCAGTCGCAGGCGGCCGAGCAACTGTCGGCAGCGGTCGAGGAGATCGCTTCGCTGGCCGACGAATTGCAAAGCGCCTGATGGACGCCGCCGCCCACCCGCGCATCAGTCAAAGGAGCACGCCATGAGCACCAGCGTCCACGATAGTGCCGCCACCGCCGCCACCGCCGTCAGCGGTGCGACCCAGCGCCAGTTCGTCACCTTCATCGTCGGCGACGAAGTGTTCGCTGTCGACATGGCGCCGGTGCAGGAAATCATCCGCGCGCCAGCCGTGGTGCGGGTGCCGCTGGCGCCGCCCACCCTCGATGGCCTGGCCAATCTGCGCGGCCGCGTGCTGCCCATCGTCAGCCTGCGCCGCCTGTTTGGTTTCGCCGATCGGGCCCATGACGACGCCACCCGCGCCGTGGTGATCGATCTCGGCCAGCCGCTCGGCTTCGTCGTCGACCGCGTGGTCAGCGTGGTCGGCGTCGATGTGGCGCAGATCGAGGATACCGGCGCCATCCGCGCCGCCGTCGACACCGAACTGGTCGCCGGCCTGCTCAAGAATGTCAGCGGCTACCCGATGGTGATGGTGCTCGATGTCGAGCGCATCATCGCCGCCCAGTTTGCCGGCAGCGCCGCCGTCAAGGGCGTCGTCAGCAGCAGCGCTGGCGCGGGCGCCGGCGCGCCGGTGGCAGCGGCCGAACTGGAGCACAGCAACGACGAGCTGCACCTGGTCAATTTCGAGGTGGCCGGCCAGGAATATGCAATCGCCATCGATGACGTCCAGGAAATCGTCCAGGTGCCGGCGCAAATCGTCAAGGTGCCCAATGCCGGCGCCCATGTGCTCGGCGTGATCACCCTGCGCCAGCGTCTGCTGCCGCTCATTTCGCTGCGCTGCATGTTTGGCTTGCCCGAGCGCGCCGTCGATGAGCACAGCCGCATCGTCGTCGTCACCCTGGGCGGCGCCGCCGTTGGCATTGTCATGGACAGCGTCAACGCCGTGCTGCGGGTGGCGCGCGCCGAGGTCGATGCCATGCCAGCCCTGCTGGCCGCTGATGATGCCATGTCCGACATCACGCAAATTTGCCGCCTCGATGGCGGCAAGCGGCTCGTTGCCATCCTCTCGGTCGACAATCTGTTTCGCCACCAGGCGGTGCGCGCGGCGCTGGCCGGCGCCGACGCCATGACAGGCGGCGACGACGCGCAGGCCGCCGGCGCCGGCGAGGCTGGCGCCGACGATGAAGAACAGGTGGTGGTGTTCCTGCTGGGCGAGGAAGAATTTGCCGCGCCCATCGATAGCGTGCAAGAGATCGTGCGCGTGGCCGACACCTTGACGCGGGTGCCGAAGGCGCCGCCCGAAGTCGAAGGCGTGATCAACCTGCGCGGCGCGGTGTTGCCGGTGATGGATTTGCGTCGCCGGCTGGGGCTGGCGGCGATCGATCGCAGCGACCGCCAGCGCATCATGGTATTTCTGGTCGATGGCGCCCGCACCGGTTTTATCGTCGACTCGGTCGTTGAAGTCTTGATGCTGCCAAAGAGCGCCATCGTGGCAGCGCCGCGGCTGTCGGCGGCGCCACCGGCGCTGCTCTCGCGCATGGCCAACCTGGAACAGGCGCAACGCTTGCTGCAGCTGATTGATCCCGAATACCTGGTCGACGCCGGCGGCCGCGCCGCGCTGGCCAGCATGGCGGCCTAGGAGAGCGCATGCGTGCCGGTGCCAAGATCAAGCTGCTCATCGTCGACGATTCGGCGCTGATGCGACGCCAGCTGGCGTCACTGTTCGAAGACTTGCCTGATTTTGTGGTGCGGCTGGCGCGCAACGGGGTCGAAGCGGTGGCGGAAAACCGTCGCTTCGAGCCGGACGTCATCACGCTCGACATCAATATGCCCGAGCTCGACGGCCTGACTGCGCTGGCGATGATCATGGCCGAGCGCCAGGTGGCGGTGGTGATGATTTCGTCGCTGACGGAAAAGGGCGCCCTGATCACCTTCGAGGCGCTCAACCTGGGCGCCGTCGATTTCGTCGCCAAACCGGGCGGCACCATTTCGCTGTCGATTGACAGCGTGCGCGCCACCATCATCGAAAAAGTCCGCACCGCCGCGCGCGCCAGGCTGCGCGCGCCGCGCGCCGGCGTGGCGACGCTGTCGGCGCTGCCGCAGGTGAGCACCGCGCGTGCACCGGCGACGCTCAAGCCGGCCATGGTGGCGCGCGAAGGGGTGGTGGTGGTAGGGGTATCGACCGGCGGGCCGAGCACGCTCGAACAGATTCTGCCCTTGCTGCCGGCCCGCCTGCCATGGCCGGTGCTGGTGGCGCAGCACATGCCAGCCAGTTTCACCGCCTCGTTCGCCCAGCGCCTCGACGGCCTGTGTCCCCTCAGGGTGGTCGAAGCGAACCGCCCGATGCCGCTCGAAGCGGGCACTGTCTACATCGGCAAGGGCGGCGCCGACATGGTGCTCGTGCGTCGCGCCAGCCGCCTGACCCTGATCGCCAAGCCGGAAAACACTGAGCACATGTGGCATCCCTCGGCCGAGCTGCTCGGCCGCAGCGCCCTCGAACAGCTCGAGCCCGCCAATCTGATCGGCGTCATGCTCACTGGCATGGGATCGGATGGCGCGGCCGCCTTCACGGAGATCCGCCGCCGTGGCGGACGCACCATCGCCGAATCGGAAGCGTCGGCGGTGGTGTTCGGCATGCCGGCCGAATTGATCAAGCGTGACGGCGCCACCGTCATCTTGCCCGCAGACAAAATCGCCGCCCAGGTCAACGCCTGGCTCGGCTGCTAAGCAAAGGAATCCCATGGCTTTTATTTCATCCACGCGCAGCGCCGCCGGGCAAGCCCCGGTCGCCCCTGCTGCAGCGCCCGAGGTCGGCGACGATACCGCCGCGCTGGCGCGCCAACTCGACGACGCTGACGCCAGTGTGCGGCGCTGGGCCGCGCGCGACCTGCAGTTTCACGCCGGCGCCTCGGCCGTGCTGGCAGCGCGGCTGGCCTGCGAGGAGGAGGTCGCCGTGCGCGACGTCATCCTCACCAGTCTGACCCGGCGCGGCGACAGTGACGCCGTCGCCGCGCTGGTGGCGGCGCTGCGCAGCGAAGAAGCGGCGCGCCGCAACGAGGCGATCGAAGCGATGAAGGCGCTGCCCGAGGAAGTCGCGCCGGTGATGGGCGCGCTGCTGGCCGACGCCGATTCGGACGTGCGCATCATGGCTGTCAACGTGCTCGAGTCGCTGCGCCACCCGCAGGTAGAAGCATGGCTGATCGGCGTGATCGAACACGACGCCGTGGTCAACGTCTGCGGCGCCGCCGTCGACCTGCTGGGCGAGGTGGGCACGCAAGCGTCCCGCGCGCCCCTCGAACGGCTGCTGGCGCGCTTTGCCGACGAGCCATATATCGTGTTCGCCGCCGGGCTGGCACAACAGCGTATCGGCAAGGAGTAGCCATGGCGAAAGTGACCATCAGCGAAGACGATTTCCAGAAATTTCAGGAATATTTTTATCGCAAGACCGGCATCCAGTTCGACAACGCCAAGCGCTATTTTGTCGACAAGCGCCTGGTCGAACGCATCGAAGCGAATGGCTGCGACGGCTTTCGCAGTTACTTTACGATGCTGCGCTTCCAGGCCTCGGGCGCCGAGTTGCAGGCGCTGGTGAACCTGATGACCATCAACGAGACCTATTTTTTTCGCGAAGAATACCAGTTTGATTGCCTCATCAATTCCATCCTGCCCGAACTGGTGGCGCGCAAGACCGACCGCGCGCCGATCCGCATCTGGGTGCTGCCGTCGTCGTCCGGCGAAGAAGCCTATTCGATTGCCATGTGCCTGCTCGAGCGCTGGCCCGGCATCGAAGAATGGGACGTCGAAATCATTTCGTCCGACATCGATACGCGCATCCTGTCGCAGGCGCGCGCCGGCTGCTACAGCGAGCGCTCGATCAAGCACGTGCCGCGCGCCTATCTGCAGCGCCACTTCAAGAGCACCGCCGACGGCTACCAGCTGAGCGAAGACTTGCGCAGCGCCGTCGAATTTACCCGCGTCAACCTGATGGATGCGGCCGATACCCGGCCCTACCGCAATTTCGACGTGGTGTTTTGCCGCAACCTGCTGATTTATTTTGACGACCTGTCGAGAAAGCAGGCGGCCGAGACTTTTTATGACGCTCTGGTGCCAGGCGGCTTCATTTGCCTGGGCCATTCGGAGTCGATGAGCCGTATTTCATCGCTATACAAGATTCGCAAGTTTCCTGCCGCGATCGTCTATCAGAAACCCCGGGGGACCCCATGAAGCATATCTTGATCGTCGACGACGCCGCCACCGTGCGCATGTATCACCGTGGCATACTGGAAGCGGCCGGTTACCAGGTCGATGAAGCGATCAACGGCTTCGAGGCGCTGGAAAAGGCGCTCGGCGTGGCCTACGACCTCTACCTGGTCGATGTCAACATGCCGAAGATGGACGGCTACGCCCTGGTACGGGCGCTGCGCGCCGAACCGTCGATCGCCCAGGTGCCGGCGGTGATGGTGTCGACCGAGTCGAAGACATCCGACCGCGACAAGGCCTACCAGGCCGGCGCCAACCTGTACCTGGTCAAGCCGACCAAACCGCATGTGCTGCTCGGTCACGTCAACTGCCTGATCGGGGACGACTTGTGACAGCGCTGCTGCAACAGTTTTTGAGCGAAGCGCGCGATGGCCTGCAGGGCATCGGCGAGCGCCTCATCGAGCTCGAGTCGGCGCCGGCTGACAGCGCCCTGATGGACGAACTGTTTCGGCTGGTGCACACCCTGAAGGGCAATGCCGGCCTGTTCGAGCTGCCGGAAGTCTCGCGCGTGCTGCACGCGGCCGAAGACTTGATGGTGGCGGTGCGCGAAGGCGCGCGCGGCTTTGACGTCGCGCTGGCCGACCGCCTGCTGGCGGCGATGGATTTTGTCAGCCTGCTGCTCGATGAATTGGGCGAGGGCGGTGAAGGCGGCGGTGCGCGCCACGCAGCGACTTCCGCAGCGCTGGCGCAATCGCTGCGCGCGCTGCTCGGCGCGAGCGCTGCCGCCGCCGCCGACGCTGCCGCGCCGCCGCAAGACACGCTGGCTGACAGCGTGCTGGCGGCGCTGCCGCCGTCCGTGCTGGCGGCCTGGCGCGCGCGCCCGGCCGATGCCGCCCCCCTCTGGTGGCTCAGCTACACCCCTGAGCCCGAATGTTTTTTCAAGGGTGAAGACCCGTTTTATCACGTCCTGCAAAGCCCGCAGATCCTGTGGCAGCAGGTGCGGGCCGCCGCCGCCTGGCCGCCGCTGGCCCAGCTCGACGCTTACCGGTGCGCGCTAAGTTTCGATGTGGTCAGCGACGCCCCGCGCGCCGCCCTCGATGAGCATTTTAGGTACGTGCCCGAGCAGGTCAGCGTGCTGGCACTGCTGCTGCCTGCGCTGGCCCCGGCGGCAGCGGCTGCGTCCGGCGACGGCGCCGACGCGCTGCCCAGCCGCGCCGCCATTGGCGCTGCCATCTGCGCCGCCCAGCTGGGGGTGCTGGCCGCGCCCGACACTGGCGCCGGACTGGCGGGGCGCCTGCGCGCGGCTGCCGTCACCATCGCCGGCTGCCTGCGCAGCATGGAGCGGCGCGCGCGCCTGCCAGCGCTCGACGCCGCCCTCGCCAGCGCGCTGGCCGCCGACAGCGGCGCACCGCTGCACGACTGGTTGCTGGAGGAATTGACGGCGGCCGGCGCAGCCGTGGTTGCCGTGGCTGCCGTGGTTCCAGTGGCCGCTGCCACTGAGGCTGCTGCTGCTGCTGCTGCGGCCCCCGCTGCCGAGCCCGACACCGACGCCGCCCCCGCGCACCAGCGGCGCCAGGATGACGGCGTCAAGACGCTCAAGGTCGACCAGACCAAGGTCGACCACTTGATGAACCTGATCGGCGAAATGGTGGTGGCCAAGAACAGCCTGCCCTACCTGGCGGCGCGCGCCGAAAACGTCTTTGGCGTGCGCGAACTGGCGCGCGAGATCAAGTCCCAATACGCGGTCATCAACCGCATTGCCGAAGAGATGCAGGACGCCATCATGCAGGTGCGCATGATGCCGGTGTCTTTCGTCTTCCAGCGCTTTCCCCGGCTGGTGCGCGACCTGTCGCGCAAGCTGGGCAAGGAAGTGAACCTGGTGCTCGAAGGCGAACACACCGAAGCCGACAAGAACATCATCGAAGCGCTGGCCGATCCGCTCATCCACATCGTGCGCAATAGCCTCGATCACGGCCTCGAGCTGCCCGCCGTGCGGCTGGCGGCCGGCAAGCATGCCAGCGGCCGCCTGCTGATCCGCGCCGCCCAGGAGGGGGGCCGCGTGATCATCGATATCAGCGACGATGGCAAGGGCATCGACCCCGAGGTCGTCAAGGCGCGCGCGCTTGAACGGGGCTTGATCGATGCCGCCCAGTGCGCCCGCATGAGCGAGCGTGACGCGCTCAACCTGGTGTTCGCCGCCGGCTTTTCGACTGCCGAGGTGGTGTCCGATCTGTCCGGTCGCGGGGTTGGCATGGATGTGGTGCGCAGCGCCGTCGAACAGGTCCATGGCACCGTCGAACTCGACAGCACGGTGGGGCAGGGCACCCGCCTGCGGCTGTCGCTGCCGCTGTCGATGGCGCTGTCGCACGTGATGATCATCGAAGCGGGCGGGCAGATTTTTGGCGTGCCGATGGACATCGTGGTGGAAACCGTGCGGCTGCCGCGCAGCGCCGTCCACACCCTGAAAAATGCCAGCACCGCCGTGCTGCGCGAGCGCATCGTGCCGCTGCGCACCCTCGACCAATTGCTGGTGCTGGGGGCGCCGCCGCGCGCCAATGACCACGACGAACTGGCAACCTTGGTGGTCCGCATCAATGGCGAGCCGGTCGGCCTGGTGATCGATGACTTCCGCGAAGTGGCCGGCATCATCCTCAAACCGCTGGGCGGCGTGCTGGGCAGCCTGCCCGGTTACAGCGGTTCGGCCCTGCTGGGCGATGGCGCCGTGCTGATGGTGCTCAATTTGAAGGAGTTGATCTGATGGCGATTACCTACACCGACGATCTGGCCCGATTCGACGACGTCGTCAGCGTCGAAGAAGCCGAAGGCTTGCTGCAGTGGCTGCAAGAGCATCCGCACGGACGCGCCGACCTGTCGGCATGCACCCATCTGCACGCGGCCGACCTGCAGGTATTGATGGCCGGCGCCGTCGCTGTCCTCGCCTGGCCCCGTGACGCCATCCTGCGCAGCTGGCTGTGCTGCGCACTCGCCCCTACTCCCACCGTGGAAAGCTGATATGGCCAAGACCATCATGATCGTCGACGATTCCGTCACCATGCTTATGAGTTTAAGAAATAGCCTGGAAATTGCCGGCTTCCAGGTGCTGTCGGCCGCCGATGGCGCACTGGCGCTGGCGCAACTGGGCGCGGGACCCAAGCCCGACCTGATCATCACCGACATCAATATGCCGAACATGGGTGGTATCGAGCTGATCGGCAAGGTGCGGGCGCTGACGGGCTTTCGCTTTATTCCCATCCTGGCGCTGACCACCGAGAGCCAGCAGGCGCGCCGCGATGAGGCCAAGGCGCTCGGCGCCAGCGGCTGGCTGGTCAAGCCGGTCGCCAGCGCCGACCTGGTGCGCATCATCAAGCAGGTTTTGCCGGGTGCATGAGCGTGCCGCTGCCGCTGCCCCTGCTGATGTCCGTACTCGTGCGCCTGCGCCGCCAGGGGGGCACGGGCAGGGCGATTGATTTGCTGCGACCTCTGCTGCGACGCCCGCTGGCGCGTCTGCGCGCCATGCGCACCGGCGCTGCTGCCATTGCGCCTTTTGCCACCGCTGCTACCATCGCCACCATCGCCGCTCCCTTGCTGCTCATTGCCGGTCTGTTGTTGCCACCGGCCTGGCTGGGCGGCATCGACCGGCTGCTCGGTCGGCCTGGTGGCACCCTGCTGTTGATGGCGCTGCTGCTGCTGGTGCTGGCGGCCGTGCGCGCCGTGCGGGCGCTGGTGCTGGCGGCGCCGGCGCCATTGGCCGTGGCGCCAGCAGCCGCGGCCGCGGCGCCGCTGGTCGCCATCCTGGCCGGCCACGATGCGCTCGACCTGGCCATCGGCGAGCGCCTCGACGGCATCAATGTCGACACCGAGCGCGCGGCGCTGGCCATCGTCAGCAACATCCGCCAGCTGTACGACTCGGCCGAAAAAGTGGTGCGCTACCTGGACAGCTCGGGCATGCAGGCTGATCAACTGGGGCGCGAAATCAATGACAGCGTGCGCTATCTGGTCGAGATCGGTGGTTTTATTGGCGCCATGCCGCCCAAGCTCGAGCGCGACTTGCGCAACGTCGCCTCGGTGATCGAAGAGATCGGCGCCATGAGTGCGCTGGTCGAAGGCGTGCACGCGATCAGCCGGCAGTCGCACATGCTGTCGATCAATGCGGCGATCGAGGCCAGCCGCGCCGGTCCGGCCGGCGTCACCTTTGCCGTGGTGGCGCGGCAGATGCGCACGCTCGCTGCCGACTCGGAGGCGGTGGCCAGTCGCATCCACGACGGCCTGGCGCGTGCCCGCCTGGTCGTCGAGGGCGGCATGGCGGTCGGTCTGGCCGAGTCGTCGGCGCAGATGGGGCAGGTCACCCGGGCGGTCGCCTCGATCGAAAAACTGAAAGACAATTTCGAAGACATGAGCCAGTACTACAAGACCCGCTTTGCCGTCGTCAGCAAGCACAACGAAGGCCTGGCCGGCGATATTTCCGCCGCCCTCGGCCAGATCCAGCACCAGGACGTGGTGCGCCAGACCATCGAGCGCATCCAGCGCGCCCTGGCCCGGCGCCGCGCCCTGCAGCGCGAGCTCGACGGCGACGGCGCCACCCTGCCGGCGCGGCTGGCGCTGCTCACGCGCGACTATCTCGATGAAGAGCAGCGCCACTGCATGCCGTCGGCGGCCGGCGCCGATGATCCGCCCGCCTTCGAACTGTTTTAGAGCGCGCCATCGACCCATCGATACATCGATCGTCACCTTCGCACCTACCCACCCCGCCTGCCAGGAGCGCCCATGCACCGCCACCATCCCGTCGCCCCCGCCACCCCGGCCAGCGTCCTGATCACCGGCCCGGCCGACATCGTGCAGGCGCGCCGCCTGGCCCGCCAGCTGGGCGCTGCGCTGGGCTTTGGCAATGCCGATCAGACCCGGCTGGTCACCGCCGTCGCCGAACTGGCGCGCAACGTCGTCGATTTCGCCGGCGTGGGTGCCTGCTGGATCGACGACGTCTCCGATGCCTCCTACCGCTGCGTGCGCGTGGTAGTCGAAGACCAGGGGCCCGGCATCGCCCGCATCGAACGCGCCATGCAGGACGATTTCAGTACCGGCGGCAGCCTGGGCGCCGGCTTGCCCGGGGTGCGGCGGCTGACCGACAGCTTCGTCATCGAATCGCAACCGGGGCTGACGCGGGTGACCATCAGCCTGTCGGCACCGAAGGCGCAGCGATGAGGCCGGCCGCATCCTGCACGCAGGCGGCGCGCTATTACCGGCTGCTGTGCGACACCCTGTTTGCCAGCGACACCGAATTGGCGCTGGCCGGCACCGCCGACCTCGGACGCGAGTTCTTCAGGCAGGGCATGCTGCCGGAAGACTGTATCGATGTTCACCACGGCGCCGTGCGCCGGCTGGCGCGCGAGTACCCGGCGCTGCCGTTGGCGCAGGTGGCTGGCAGCCTGACGGCACCGCTGATGGAACTGTTGATGGTCTACAGCCTGGCGCTGCGCCGCAAGCGCGAGCAGAGCGAAGCATTCCGCGTGCGCGCCGCCCAGGCGGGCCGGCTCGAAGCGATCGGCACCATGGCCGCTGGCATTGCCCATGATTTCAACACCATCCTCAGCGTCATCAATGGCTACGCCGAACTGTTGCAGGAAGAGTTGGAGGAAGCCGCCATCAGCGACGCCTATGCCCATGAAATCCTGGCCGCCAGCATGCGCGCGCGCGACCTGATCGTGCGCATGCTGGCGTTCGCCCGCCAGACCCCGATTGCGCCGGTGCTGGTCGACGCCGTCAAGGCCGTCCACGATGCCATCGCGATGATGCGGGTCAGCCTGGGCGCTGGCATCGATGTGGTGTTCCGCGCGCAGTTTGCGCGTGCCGACACCCTCGCCGATCCCCTGCAGATCGAGCAGATCATCATCAACCTGTGCCTGAACGCGGCCGATGCGATGGCTGGCAACGGCACGCTGGTGGTTGAGGTGCTGCCGGCGCCGCCGGAGATCGGTCTGCACGGCGCCGTGCTGCGGCGTATTTGCATCATCGTCACCGATGATGGCAGTGGCATGACGGCGGCGGTCCAGCAGCGCGCGCTCGATCCGTTTTTTACCACCAAGGAGCCGGGCAAGGGCAGTGGCCTCGGTTTGTCGGTGGTGTATGGCATCGTCGCCGATCTGGGCGGCGACATGCAGATCCACAGCGAAGTGGGCGTCGGCACCAGTTTTCATATTTTCCTGCCGCTCAAAGAAGCGCATGTGCCGCAGCAGCAGGCAGAGACCATTACAGAAAGGTAGGCTTTTCATGGCGCACATCCTGGTCGTCGAGGACGACACCCAGTTCCTGCAATTGCTGGTGACCATGCTGACGGCAGATGGCCACCGGGTCGCCACCGCCGCTGACGGCGTGTTGGCCCTGCAGCAAATCGGCAAGGCGCCGCCCGAATTGATCATCACCGATATCCTGATGCCCAATATGGATGGGGTGGAAACCATTCTTGCCCTGTCACAGCAGGGCAATGCGGCGCCGATCATCGCCATGTCCGGTGGACGGCGCTCGATTTCGGCGGAATTTAATCTGGCCTCGGCCAGTTTGATGGGGGTGCAGGCGGTGCTCACCAAACCGTTTACACGGCAGGCGCTGCGCGAGGCGGTCAGCCTGGTGCTGGGGTGAGCGTCAGCAGCGGGGGTGCCTTGCCATTCAACAAACGCCCGTCGGCCCGCAGTAAGACAGAACAATCGCGGCGCTGCGCTGGCATGGTGAAGGCGGTGGCGATCGCGCCCCCGATCACAGTGCCGATCACACCCCGTGTCGCAGACCGAGCAAACGGTTGGCCGGCACGGCGATATCGATCAAGCGTGGCTTCGGCAAGTCGAGCGCTGCCATCAGGGCGACAAAATCACCCTCGCTGTGCGCGGCCAGGCGGGCATTGTGCGCCCGCTCCCAGCCGATGGTCGACACCGACTGCCCATGGTAATCATGGGCGGGCCAGACGCGGGTGGCGGCGGGCAGGGTAAACAGTTTGTCGACCACGCTGTGGTAGAGCGCGGCGGCGCTGCCGCCCTGGAAGTCGGTGCGGCCACAACCATTGATGAGCAGGGTGTCGCCGCTAAACAGGTTACCGCGCCACAGGTAACTGACGCTGCCAGCCGTGTGGCCGGGCGTGTGCAGCACGGCGATCTGTTCGCCGCTGCCAAAGCGAATCATGTCGCCATCTTCGAGTTGCAGTTCGGCCGCGGCGATGCCGCAACCGGCCGGCACTGCCGCCCTGGCACCGGTCAGCTTGCGCAACTGGCCGGCCGAGGTCACATGGTCGGCATGCGCATGGGTTTCCAGCACGTAGGCCAGTTGCAGGCCGAGGCGCTCAAGATGCAGCAGGTCGCGCTGCAGGTGGCGTTCGACCGCATCGATCAGTGCCGCCGCGCGGCCATCCTCGGCCACCAGCAAATAGGTAAAGGTGGACGATTCGACGTCGAACAGCTGGATCGGGAACATTGGCATGGGCATGGTGCCGTCATTGTACGATAGTGTCAGCAGCGCTTGGCGGCGCCGCGCGGCGCTCCAGCCGATCAAACAGCAGCATGCCGGCCAGCATGGCACCAGCGAACAGCAGGGGCTTGCCGCCAAACAGCAGTGCCGCCAGCGCGGGCCCGGGACAATAGCCAGCCAGGCCCCAGCCGGCACCGAAGGCGACACTGCCCAGCACCAGGCGGCGGTCGATGACGGTGGCGGTGGGCAGCCGCATGGGCAGTCCCAGCCACGAGCGGCGGTGGCCGGCGGCGATGCGGAAGGCGACCAGGCCGACCGCAATGGCGCCAGCCATCACCAGCCCCAGCGAAGGATCCCAGCGGCCAGCCAGGTCGAGAAAGCCCTGGACCTTGGCAGGATCGGTCATGCCGGCGACGATCAAGCCGATGCCAAATAGCAGGCCGGTCAGCAACGCGGTAACGACAGGCATGGCAATTCCCGCTTATAAAAGATGACGGCCGACGAACACGGTGGCAAAGCCGGCGGCCATGAAGGCGACGGTGGCCACCAGTGAACGCGGTGACAGGCGCGACAGGCCGCAGACGCCGTGACCGCTGGTGCAGCCGGCGCCGTAGCGCGTGCCGACGCCGACCAGCAAGCCGGCCACCACCAGCGTCAGCGGGCCCGCCTCGATGGTGACGATGGGCAAGGGTGCGCGCAGCGAATAGACCAGCGGCGCACTGATGAGGCCGGCCAGAAACGCCAGGCGCCAGGCGCGGTCACCGGGCGTGCGTGGCCACGACAGCAGGCCGCCGAGAATGCCGCTGATGCCGGCGATGCGGCCATTGAGCAGCACCAGCAGCGCCGCCGCCAGGCCGACCAGCACGCCCCCGGCCAGCGCCGACCATGGGGTGAAATGCGCCCAATCGATGTTCATGCTGCCTGCTCCTTCGGTTGACAATAATGTTGGTAGAGCACTGCCATGACGGCCAGTGCTTCTGCGCTGGCGATGCTGTAATAAATCTGTTTGCCATTGCGGCGCGTGCTGACCAGGCCTTCTTCGCGCAGCACGCCGAGCTGTTGCGACAGGGTGGGCTGGGCGATGCCGAGCGCGCTTTGCAGCTCACTGACGCACAAGGGACCGGTGGTGAGCTGGCACAACAATAACAGGCGATCTTGGTTGCCCAGCACCCTGAGCAGGGCGCACGCGCTCGCCGCGCTCTCGCGCATGGCGGCCAGATCGAAGGGGATGGGCAGGCTCATGGGATGCATCACATATTCATGAAATATAAACTATCTTAGCACAGTATATTATTTTGTACGATAAATCTCCCTTCGACATCGGCTCGCTTCGCCGTCAGGCTGCTGTGGCCCCAGTGATGTGGTCGAGATTGACGATCAGGCGTTGAAGCAAGCTGGTCAGCTGGGCCGCCTCGGCGTCCGTAAAGCCGGCCAGGGCGTCGTCGTTGCCCTTAAAAAGCACGGCGCAGGCTTCTGGCAGGCGTGCGCTGGCGCTATCGCTCAGGGCGATCCGGCTGCTGCGACGGTCGAGCGGGGCGGGGGTGCGGATGATCAGGCCGTCGCGCTCCATGCGCGCAAGCATTTGCGCCATCGACGACTGTTCGATGCGGGCAAAGCGCGCCAGGTCGCGCTGCGAATCAGCCAGGCCGTCCTGCAGCGCCACCAGCACCGGCAAATGGCCGACGCCGAAGCCGAGTGGCTTGAGGCGCGCTTCGGCCAGCCGCGCAAAGCCCCGCGCTACCAGGCTGATCAAATGTCCCGGCGTTGATAAAACGTCGCGTATCGAATCGGGTACTTGCATAGGTGCCTATCTGGTTTTATAGTTGCGCCAGTCTAGCAGCGGCTGGCCGCCATGGGAAGCCGTCCCACCACCGTGGTCATAGTCACAGGATAAAAACAATGAATCACAGGCACAACGACAGCAACGCCAACATCGCCACCTTGAAGGACATGTACGCCGGCTTTAACGCGCGCGCGATCGGCGCTGTGCTGGCCGCCCTTGCCGACGACGTCAGCTGGGCCAATGGCATGGACGGCGGCCACGAGCACGGCCTGGCGGCAGTGCGGCAGTACTGGACGGCGCAGTGGGCCGTGGTCAGTCCGCAGGTGACGCCGCTGCATTTCGAAGAGGCTGCCGATGGCGCCGTGCTGGTCCAGGTGCGGCAGATCGTGCGCGACCTCACGGGCCACCCCTTGCAGGGCCAGACCCATGGCTTGCATGACAAGCTGGTCGGCCACCGCTTCCATTTTGAGGGGGGCAAAGTGGCGCGCTTCGATATCGAGGAGATTGGCTGAGCCTGGCCACCGACTGCCTGCTGGTAAGCGCTGTCATACTGCTGGGAAGGGGGGGGCCAGCTTTGCCGGCCGCCGGCCACCCCCGTACAATGGCTGTTCACTGACCGCGAAAGACGAGCGCATGCAATCCGTTTCACTACTGGCCGTGGCAGCCCGATGACGGGCGCACTGGAAATTTGCGCCAACGTCGGCGCCACCCTGGCCATCTGGCTCGCCGGTCGCAACAGCATCCACACCTGGTGGACCGGCATGCTCGGTTGCGCCCTGTTCGCCCTGCTGTTTTACCAGTCCCGGCTGTACGCCGATGTGCTGCTGCAGCTGTTTTTTATCGGTTCGAGCGCACTCGGCTGGTGGTACTGGCGGCGCCGTTCGAGTGGCGTCGAGCGGCCCATCGCAGCGGCCGATTTTGCCAGCCTGGCATGGCCGACGGCGGCGGCGCTGCTGGTCGCGGCCGCCTATGCGGGCCTGCTGCTGCATTTTACGGACGCTTATGCTCCTTTCATCGATTCGGCGGTGCTGGCGCTGAGCGTGCTGGCGCAACTGCTGTTGATGAAGCGGCGCATCGAGAACTGGGCCTTCTGGTTACTGGTCAATTCGCTGGCAGTGCCGCTGTACGCCAGCCGCGGCCTTTACCTGACGGCGCTGCTGTATGCCTGTTACTGGGTCCATGCGCTGGTCGCCTGGTGGCAGTGGCGCCGGCTGGCCGCTGCCGCGCTGGTCATGCCGGCGCCTGCAATGGCGGGCACCAGCAGCGCGAGGCAGCCATGATCAAGGCCATCGTGTGGGCCCTGGCATGGTGTACCAGCGTGGCGGCAGTGGCTGCACCGGTGGCCGAACTGGTCTACCGCAATGGCAGCGTGGTCACCGTCGACGCTGCCGACCGTGTGGTGCAGGCACTGGCCGTGCGGGGCGGGCGCATCGTCTATGTGGGCGATGACGCCGGCGCCGCCCGCCTGACCGGCAAGCGCACCCGCGTGATCGACCTGCACGGGCGCATGCTCATGCCTGGTCTGATCGATGGCCATATGCACCCGCAATCGGGCGGCAGCCGCCTGCTCAGCTGCAGCCTCGACTACCTGAGCTTGACGGTGGCGCAGCTGCAGGCGCGCATCCAGCAGTGTCTTGACCGCGACCAGGCCAAACAGGTCGATCGCAAGCGGCCGCTGCTGGTGGTTAACTGGTTCCAGCAAGGCATGCTGCCGGACGGGGTGGCCACCAGCCGCGCCACCCTCGATGCCCTGACAAGCTCGCGCGCGGTGATCGTGCGCTCGTCGTTCGGCCACTCGGTGCTGCTCAATTCGGCGGCAATCGCCCTGGCCGGCATCGACTCGGCGACGCCCGATCCGGCTGGCGGCAAGATCGTGCGCGAGATCGACGGTGAGCACGCTGGCCAGGCCAGCGGCCTGCTCGAAGATGCCGCCCAGGACCTGGTGATGAACCAGCTGCCGCCGCTGACGGTGGCGCAGAATCTGGCAGCGTCGAAGCTGGCGCTGGCCGCCATGCGCGAGCAGGGCATCACCAGCTTTCTTGACGCCTGGACCGACCCGGAAACCCTGACCGCGTTCGCCACCCTGCAGCGCCAGGGCAAGCTGACGGCACGCGCCCACTTCGCTGGCTTGATCGATCTCGACAAGGGCGCCACAGCCGACGCTGCGGTGGCCGACATCCTGCGCCAGCAACGCCGCTTCGACCAGGGGCCGACGCGGGTGGCACCCACCATGCAGCTGCGCCACGCCAAGCTGTTCATGGATGGCGTCATTGCCGCCCCCGCTTTTACGGGGGCCATGCTGGCACCCTATCTGGTGGACGCGGGAACGCCCGGCCAGCCGCGCTGGCAGGCCGGCAGCAACCGCGGACCGGACAGCTACCTGCCGGCGGCGGCGCTTGACGCCACCCTGGCCGCGCTGGCCGCCGCCCGCATCGACCCGCACATGCACGCCGATGGCGACCGCGCCGTGCGCGATTCGCTCGACGCCATCGCCCGCGTGCGCCAGAGCAGCACCGGACGGGCGCTGCGGCCGGCCCTGGCGCATGCCGAAATGGTTGACGCGGCCGACTATGGCCGCTTCGCCCAGCTCGAGGTGACGGCGGTGCTGTCGTTCCAGTGGGCCAAGCCGGCTGCCGACACGGTCGGTGCACTGCGCGATTATCTGG
Organism: Massilia sp. PWRC2; assembly: GCF_049896725.1. NCBI lineage: Bacteria > Pseudomonadati > Pseudomonadota > Betaproteobacteria > Burkholderiales > Oxalobacteraceae > Massilia > Massilia sp. PWRC2. The sequence continues at coordinate 265,361 of NZ_JAFCUW010000004.1, read as the reverse complement.
GCCCGCAGCGCTACGCCGTGGTCGAGCCGCAGGCACTGCTGGCGGCCGCCGGCGCCCGCCTCGCTTATGGCAGCGACTGGCCGGTCGATCCGCTCGACCTGTGGTTCGCCCTGAAGGTGGCGGTGACCCGCCGCGCGGCGCCGGATGCCGGTCCCGGCTATGGCGGCCGCCTGACCGATCAGCCGGGCCTGTCGCGGGCGGCGGCGCTGCGTGCAGCGACCATGGGCGCCGCCTACACACTGCGCCAGGAAGCGACTACCGGATCGCTCGAAGTGGGCAAGCTGGCTGACTTCATCGTCCTCGACCGCAATTATTTTACGATCCCCGAGGACGACATTGCCGCCATCAGGGTGGTGCAGACGGTGGTCGGCGGCAAGCTGGTGTATGGCGCGCCCTCAAAACCGCTCAGTGCGCCATCGCCGCATTGAAGCGGGCGAAGGTGCCGTGGTAATCGCCGCTCGCTTCGGCGTGGCGCAGCGGCTTGACACGCTCGACCAGGATTTCGCCGTGTGGCGCGCCGGTGCCGATGATGGTCATCACTTCGCTGATGAAGTCGGCCAGCGGCATGGCGCGCGGGTCGCTGGCCTGCTGCTCGCCCATCAAGCCGGTCTGCACATACGGCGGCGCCAGTTCCAGCACCTCGACCCGGGTGTCTTTGAGCTGCGCGCGCAGCGCCATGGTGTAGCCGTGGATGGCCGCCTTGGTGGCCGAATAGGTGGGGGTGGCCGCCAGCGGCAGGAAGGCCAGGCCCGACGACACTGTCATGATGGTAGCGTGCGGCTGCGCCAGGAAATGGCCGAGTAAAGCGTCGTTCAGGCGGATCGGTCCGAGCAGATTGGTGGCGATGGTGTGCTCAGCCGTGTCGAGGCCGCCTGCCAGCAGGTTTTCCGGCCGCATGATGCCGGCGTTGTGGATGACCGCATTGAGGTGCGGGAAGCGGGCGATCAGGCTGGCGGCGAACGGCGCCATGGCGGCGCCGTCTTCGATGTCGAGCACGGCCGTGTACATGCCCGGATGGTCGGCGACGACGGCGTCGAGCGCGTCCTGGCGGCGGCCGGCGATGATCACTTGATTGCCCGCCTGCTGGAAAGCGACCGCCAGTGCGCGGCCGATGCCCGAGCCGCCGCCGGTGATGAGAATGGTGTTTGCTTGCAGTTTCATGAAGATTCCCGTGGTTGATGGAGCGATGTGCCAATGGTAGACTGCACACGCACCAAAGGGAAGCAGGCACCTGAAAGTGCGGTACTTACCACGGAGATACCATGAAACATGGCACAAACCTGCCCGCTGGCGGGCCCGACCCCGCGCTCGAGCAACTGGTGCGCGAACTGATTGCCCGCATTGCCGACAAATGGACGATGGTGGCGCTCGAAGTGCTCGAAGCGGAGGGCCGCGTGCGCTTCACCCGCTTGGGCGAACTGATCGGCGGCATCAGCCAGAAAATGCTCACCAAGACGCTGCGCCAGATGCAAGCCGACGGCCTGGTTGAACGCACCGTCTACGCGGTGGTGCCGCCGCGCGTCGAATATGCGCTCACGCCGCTGGGCGCCAGTCTCGGTGAGGCGTTTTGCGGCGTCTGGCAGTGGGCCGAGGCCAACCGCGCTGCCGTCGAGCGCGCGCGCGCGGCGTTCGAGGCGCGCGAACGATCAATTGGCTTGCTCTGACCACTGCATGGGATGAAATTCGATGCCGTTTTTTTCCCTCATCGGCGCGCTCCTGACAAAGCCCAGCCGCGTATAGGCATCGACCGCGTAGTTCGACGCGTTGACGGTGAACGGGGCGGCGCCACCGGCGGCGATGGCGTGCGCGCGCGCCACTTCCCACAGGCGCCGCGCTACGCCGCGCCGCTGCCAGGGTCTGCCAACAAACAGGTGAAACACATGCTGCTGCGCGCGCATGCCGATGAAGCCGGCAATGGCGCCATCGTCCTCGGCGACGTGGTACACAAAGCCGTCGGCCAGACGGCGGCCGAGGGCGTCGGCGTCGTTTTCGCGCAGGAAAGTGGAGGCTTGTTCGGCGCCGACGTTGGCGACGATGAATTCGAGCGCCAGCGTGCGCAGCAACGCGGCGACGGCGGCGATGGTGGCGCCGTCGTCGGCCACCAGGAGGCGGATCGGCAGGGCAGGCTGGGATGGCAGATGCTTCATGCTTCTATCTTATGATGTCGGCGAGCGCTGCGTCCACCCTGTTTTCAGTTGCCGCTGGCGTGGGTTACACTGCCGCCTTTGCCTGCCGATCCAACCTGAAAGCCCCGCCATGAACGATGTCCTCGAGCTGCGCCGCGCCGCGCTGGAATGCCTGCTCGAAGCCGATCCCGCCGCCAAGGTCGCCGCCGTTGCCCGGCTGGCCGCCGCCGCCGCCGCGGTCGACAGCGATGCGGTGATCGATATGGACGGTGCGCTGGCCGCCGCCATTCCCGGCCGGCCGCGCCGGCCGCAACTGGTGGCGCCGCGTCTGGTGGGACGGCGCTCGATGGTCACTGTCGAGGGCCGTGCCATGCTGGTGCACGCGCTGGCCCATATCGAATTTAATGCCATGAACCTGGCGCTCGACGCCGTCGCCCGCTTCGCCGGCATGCCGCTGCGCTACTACCACGACTGGCTGGCAGTGGCGCTGGAAGAATCGGCTCACTATGCGATGCTGGTCGCCCATTTACAGGTGCAGGGCTACGCCTATGGCGACTTTGCCGCCCACGACAGCCTGTGGGAAATGGTCGATAAAACCCGTGGCGATGTCATGGCGCGCATGGCGCTGGTGCCGCGCACCCTCGAAGCGCGCGGCCTCGATGCGATTCCGCCGCTGCGCGCCAAGCTGGCACAGGCGGGCGACCTGGCCGCCGCCGCCATTCTCGACGTGATTTTGCGCGATGAAGTGGGCCACGTCGAAATCGGCAACCGCTGGTATGGCTATCTGTGCGGGCAGCGCGGCCTGGAGCCGGCAGCGACTTATGCGGCGCTCGCCGTGCAATATGCTGCGCCGGTGCTGCGCGGGCCATTTAATCTCGAAGCGCGCCGCCGCGCCGGCTTTAGCGAAGGCGAACTGGCGGCCATGCAGGCGGCGGCCACCTTCACCTCCACCTCATTGAATGTATCTAAGTAAACCTAAGGCAGATCGCATGACACCTCAACAGCCGCTGCAACGTCGACTTTTCTGGCCGGTCCGGCTGGCGCTGGCCGTGCTCCTGTGGAGCTGCGCCGCACTGGCGCTGGCCGATGGCAGCCTGGTTATCATCGGTGGCGCCTTGCGCGCCGATAATGCCGAAGTGTGGCAGCGCATCGTCACCCTGGCCGGCGGGCCGGACGCCCGCATTGCCGTGATCCCCGCAGCGGCCGGCAATCCGAACGGTTCTGGCGCGCGCCTGCTGCGCACCCTGGGCAGTTATGGTGCGGCTGGCTTCCTGCTGCCGCTCTCGCCCAAGTTGCCGGGCGACGTACGTCAGGCGGCCAACGACGCAGCGCTGGTGGCGCAGATCGATGGCGCGGGCGGCGTGTATTTTCTCGGTGGCGACCAGGCCCGCATCGTCGCCACCTTGCGCAACGCCGACGGCGCCAATTCGGCGGTGCTCGATGCCATCTGGCGCCTGTACCGGCGCGGCGGCGTCATCGCCGGCACCAGCGCCGGCGCCGCCATCATGAGTTCGACCATGTTCGATAATGCCGGTTCGGTGCTGTCGGTGCTGCAGCGCGGCGTTGTCGCCGGCGGCGTGATGGCGCCCGGCCTGGGTTTTATTGGCGACCAGGTGTTTGTCGACCAGCATCTGCTGGTGCGCGGCCGCTTTGCCCGCATGTTGCCGCTGATGCTGGAGCGCGGCTACCGGCGCGGCATTGGCGTCGACGAAAACACTGCGCTGGTGGTCGGTCCCGGGCGCGACGCCGAAGTGATTGGCTACAAGGGGGTGATCATGCTCGAACTGGACGGCGCCGAAGTCGATCGCACGGCGCCCGCCTTGAATGTCCGCAATGCCACCATCAGCTACCTCGACCATGGCGACCGCGTCAACCTGGCCTCGGGCGCGCTGACGCCGTCGGCCGACAAGGCGGGCGGCAAGGTCGACCCTGCCGCTCCCGACTACCGCGGTGCGCTGCTCTCGACCGATATTCTCGGCAACACCAGCGTGGTCGACCTGATGGCGCGCCTGATCGATAGCGACCAGCCGGTGGCGATCGGCCTGGCCTTCGCCGGGCCAGGCAGCGAGGCGGGCCCCGGCTTCGAATTTCGCTTCAGCCGCACGGCCGCCAGCAGTGGCTATGTCTCGGCCAGTTCGGAAGCGCTTTCGGTGTACCGGCTGCGGCTCGATGTGCGGCCGGTGGCCCTCAAGTGGCCCGACTATGCGCCCTGGCGCCCGCTTCCCTGAGCATGCAGTTTTTGCTGGCTATCCCATCTGATCGGTTTGGCAACGCACAGACGGCGCCCCTGCGATCGCCGATAGTCACTTGTGCAAGAGCCAGTTCGAACGGTCGACACATCGCCATGCGAGGGTGCCGTCCATAAAGCGGTGCAATGGATGCGGTGCAACAGCGTGGCGATGGCCAGAATATATCCTGGATGCAATTCATGGTAGAGTAGGTAATGCCGAGGCCCCCTCCGGGACCTTGCTGTCCAGGCCAAAACTCTGCCCTTCGTTCGACGATCGACCCGCCTGGCCGAACCCCTGGCCGACCTGATGCAGAGTTTATATGCCCGTTTCCTCACCTGCTAACCGCCTTTCCAACCGCCGCGTGCTGGTGATCGACGACAATGCCGATGCCGCCGACACCCTGGTGGCGATCCTTTCCCTGCTCGGTCACGATGCCGTCGCTGCCCATAACGGCGCTGACGGCCTGCGCGCCGCCGAACGGCAGCAGCCCGATGTGGTGTTCCTCGACCTCGGCATGCCGGGCATGGATGGCTTCGAGGTGGCGCGCGCCATGCGCCTGATCGCTGGCCTGGAAACGGTGCGCATCGTCGCCCTGACCGCCTGGCGCGACGACGCCACCCGCGCGCGCGCCAGGAGCGCCGGTTTCGATCGGCACCTGACCAAGCCAACCTCGATCGAAGTCATCGAAGAGATCATCGTCGAGAGTTGATTGCGGCCACGGCTATGCATGCTGGATAATGGTAAAAACCGTACTTAGCGGAATTTACTTTTAAGGCTGTCCCTCATGCACCAGAGCGTCACAACCATCCCCGCGGCGGCCGCCGTCACCCAGCGGCGGGCATTTTCTACCATCGCCCTGATCGAACTGTGGGAGCGCTTCGGCTACTACGGCATGCAGGCGCTGATCGTCTATTTCCTGGTGCAGCGGCTGGGCTTTGACGACAGCCGCGCCAACCTGGTGTGGAGCGCCTGCGCCGCCCTGATTTATGTCTCGCCCGCCATCGGTGGCTGGATCGGCGACAAGGTGCTGGGCACGCGCCGCACCATGTTCATCGGCGCCATCATCCTGGCGCTGGGCTACGCGCTGATGGCGGTGCCGACGCAAAACACCTGGTGCATTTTCTCGGCGCTCGGCGTGGTGGTGGTGGGCAATGGCCTGTTCAAGCCGAACACCGCCAACATGGTGCGCAAGATCTATGAAGGCGACGACTCGAAGATCGACAGCGCCTTTACCCTCTATTACATGGCCGTCAATGTGGGCTCGACCGTGTCGATGCTGGCCACGCCGATGATCAAGGATGCCGTCAATGGCCGTTATGGCGACGGCCTCGGCTGGAATGCGGCATTCGCCGTCTGCGCGGTCGGCCTGGTCATCGGCCTGCTCAATGTGGCGCTGTTTCGGCGCACCATCGGCCATATCGGTTCGGTGCCCGACCAGTTGCCGGTGCGCGTGGACAAGCTGCTGATGGTGCTGGCCGGTGGCGTGCTGGCAGTGGGGGCCGCCGCCGGCATTCTGCAATACCAGAGCGTGGCGCGGGCCTTTGTGTATCTTGCCGGCATGGTGGTGCTGGGCATTTTTATGCACCTGATCCGCAAAAGCGTGCCCAGCGAACGCGCCGGCCTGATCGCCGCCCTGGTGCTGACCTTGCAAACGGTATTTTTCTTTATTTTCTACCAGCAGATGTCGACCTCGCTGTCGCTGTTCGCCCTGCGCAATGTCGACCTTGAATTCGTCGTCCTCGGCAGTGCCCTGTGGACCTGGTCGCCGGGCCAGTTCCAGGCCCTCAATGCGATCTGGATCATGCTGCTCAGTCCCATCCTGGCGGCCGCCTACAGCGTCGCTGGCCGCAGCGGCAGCGACCTGTCGATCGCCGCCAAGTTCGCACTCGGCTTTGCAATGGTCGCGGTCGGCTTTTTTGTCTATAGCATCGCCGGCCAGTTTGCCATCGGCGGCAAGACCTCGTCGTGGGTGATGATCATCGGCTACGGCTGCTATTCGCTGGGGGAATTGCTGGTATCGGGACTGGGACTGGCGATGATCGCCCGCTACGTGCCGGCGCGCATGGGTGGCTTCATGATGGGCGCGTATTTTGTCGCCGTCGGCATTTCGCAGTACTTGGGTGGGGTGGTGGCCAACTATGCCAGCGTGCCGCGCGACATGGTCGACCCGCTGCTGACGCTGCCGATTTATACCAGCCTGTTTAACAAGCTGGGTTTCGGCGCCATCGCCTGCACCTGTATTGCACTGGCGGCCTTGCCGCTGATGCGGCGGCTCACTGCCACCCACCATTCGCACGCCTGAGCCTGGCCCTATTTGACGCGCTGCTTCTCCAGCTTGCGCGCCAGCGTGCGGCGGTGCATGCCGAGCCGCCGGGCCGCTTCCGAAATATTAAAATCGGTTTCCGCCAGCACGCCGTGAATGGTTTCCCATTCGAGCGTCTTGATCGAGGTGGCGCGCTCGCCCAGCTGGTGGTCGACATTGCCGGCCAGGTGGCCGAAGGCGGCCTCGATGTCATCGGTGTTGGAGGGCTTGGCCAGGTACTGGCAGGCACCGAGCTTGATCGCCTCGACGGCAGTGCCGATGCTGGCAAAGCCGGTCAGCACGACGATCAGCATGTCGGGGTCGTGTTCGTGCAGCATCTGTACGCACGCCAGGCCGGACGAGTGGCTGGCCAGCTTTAAATCGACGACGGCAAAGCGCGGCTGGTAGTGCAGCAGGCGTTCTTTCGCCTCGTCATAGCTGGCCGCGTGCACCACCGAATAGCCGCGCCGCTCGAACGATTTGCCGAGGGTGCGGGCAAAGGCGGCGTCATCTTCAACAATGATCAGGCTGCGATCAACTTGCATGGCGATCTTCCAGGGCAATGGCCGACATGGGCAGGGTCAGCTTGACGGCGGCGCCGCCGGTCGGGCGGTTGCTGGCGGCCACGCTGCCGCCCAGGGTGCGTGCCACGTTGACGACCAAAAACAGGCCAAGGCCGCGGCCCGGCTGGCCCTTGGTCGATTGGTACGGTTTGCCAAACTGTACCAGCATGGCGGGCGCGAAGCCGGGACCGGCGTCGAGCACTTCGAGCACCAGCTCGTCGCCGGCGTCTCCCTGCGCGCTGCGGCTGGCCACCAGCCGCAGCCAGCGCGGTGAGGCTTCGAGCGCATTGTCGAGCACGTTGGCGATCATCTGTTTGAGCGTGGAGTCCGACACCACGGCTATATCTTCGTCGATCTGGTTATCGTACTCGAAATGGAGCAGGGTGCGGCTGGCGCGCCATTCGGCCACCATATCGTCGAGAAACACCTTGATGGTGGTCTTCACCGACGACTCGCCGCGCGCTTCGCCGGCCGACATCAGGATGCCGGAGACTATCGTCTTGCAGCGCTGGATCTGCACTTGCATTTCGCTGATTTCGGCAAACAGTTCGGGATTGTCGCGAAACTCCGGCATGCGCCGCCAGTCGCCCAGGATCACCGCCAGGGTCGCCAGCGGCGTGCCCAGTTCATGGGCGGCGCCCGAGGCGAGCAGGCCCATGCGCACGATATGTTCTTCTTCGGCGGCGCGCTGGCGCAGGTCGGCGAGAGCGGCGTCACCGGTGCGGACGTTTTGGGTGATGCGGGTAATGAACACCACCAGCAGGGCGGCGTTGACAATAAAGCTGATGAAGATGCCTTCGACATACAGGCTCGACATGCCCTGGGCGTAATCGAACGGTAGCGTCAACGGCTGGGCGAAGGCCGCCAGGATCACCGCGCAGACGCCGGTGATGGCGACGATGGTCCAGCTCGACCACGGTTGCAGCAGCACCGCTGCCAGGATCACCTGCAGCATGTACAGAAAGACGAAAGGGTTGGCCATGCCGCCCGACAGGTACAACTGGGCAGTCAGGCTAAAGACGTCGACCAGCAGGGCCAGGAACAGCTGGTTGTTGTCGACCACCCGCTGTTCGTGCCAGCGCAGGTGACTGAAAATATTAAAGCCGATCAGGCAGGCCAGCACGCGCAGCATGTCGGCCACCGGCAAATTAATGCCGAGCAGCAGGGTGGCCGTGGCAATGGTGGTGATCTGGCCGATCACCGCGATCCAGCGCAACTGGATCAGCTGTTGCATGTTGCGGTAGCCGGCCGCCGTTTCCGGTGCCGGCGCGCTAACGGCCGCGCCGGCGTTCACGGGTGATCCTGCCGCTCTGGCTGGGGTTGTGGCCGCGGGCGCCGCAGCAACAACCAGATGCCGCCGGCCGACATCAGCGCCAGGGCAAACCAGGTCAAGGCGTAGACCAGGTGGTTGTTATTAAAGGCCAGCACGGTCAGGCCACCGACCGGGTGGTCGGTGGCGCGCGTGCCCGATTCCGTCATTTGCGCAACACGCACAGCGTCGGCAATCTCGGCCAGTTCAGCCGGGCTCGCTTCACGGTCGATAAAATACGGTGCCACGGGCGGCAACTGGCGCGCGCTGGCAATTGCAGCAACATCGCGCGAGTACCAGCGTTCACCGGCCGGGTCGTTGTGGCGCAGATACCCGCCACCCACTTCGGGCAGGCGCAGCAGGCCGACCACGGTGGTGACCGGGGTTGCGCCCGGCAAACAGGGGCTCGCCGGCACCGGCGCACGCAGCGGCCGTGGCCGCGACGGCGCCACAAAGCCCTGGTTGACCAGCACAATGGCGCCCTCGGTCGTGCAAAATGGTGTCATCAGCCAGAAGCCGCTACCGTAATCGGTATTGGCTTGCACCAGCGCATCGGCGCCAACCAGGTAATGGCCCTGTACCGACACGTGGCGGTATTCATCGGCAGCCTTTGACACCTGCGCCCACGCCGATGGCGGCGGCGCCGCCACCGCAGGGGCGTGCACGCGCTGTCCCACCCGTTCGATCAGATCGAGTTTCCATTGCAGCCGCAAAAATTGCCAGGTACCGAGGGCGCAAAAGCCGAGGCAGACGATGATGGCAAAGGTGGCGGCGAGCCACCTTACCATCGGAGAACGCACGGTGGAACGGGGCGCGCTGACGGCGCCCGCGGGGTGCATCATGGAGTGTGTTTGCTCATGTCGTTCATCGGCGCAGTCTGCATCATGTCAGACGTCGGCTCGGCCATCATCATGCCAGGCATCATGTTCTGGTTCATATTGTGCATGACCCAGATGGAGCCGGACAGCATGATTCCAACCAGCATCACGGTAAACAGCATGGCCAGCATCGACCAGCCCTGTTCGACCTTCGAGTTCATGTGCAGGAAGTAAATCATGTGAACGACGATCTGCACCGCTGCCAGACCGAGCAGTACCAGCCCCAGCGTGCTGGAATTCTTGATGACCCCGGCCATCACCAGGTAAAACGGGATGGCAGTGAGGATGACCGCCAGCACGAAGCCGGTGATGTAGCCGTTCAGGGTCGAGTGCGGAACGGCACTGCCGTGGTCGTCATGGCCATGGCCATGGCCATGGTCGTGGTTGTCTTTATGCGCGCTCATGGCAGCACTCCCATCAGGTAGACAAAGGTGAAGACGCCGATCCAGACGACGTCCAGGAAGTGCCAGAACATCGACAGGCACATCAGGCGGCGGATATTTTCCGGGGTCAGGCCGTGCTTGTTCAACTGCAGCACCAGGGTGATCAGCCAGACGATACCGAAGGTCACGTGCAGACCGTGGGTGGCGACCAGCGAGAAGAAGGCAGTCAGGAAACCGCTGCGCTGGGGACCGGCGCCTTCATGGAACAGGTGGATGAACTCATACAGTTCGAGGCCGATGAAGCCGGCGCCGAGCAGGCCGGTGATGGCGAGCCAGCCCATCACCGCTTTGATCTTGCTCTTTTGCATGGCGAGCATGGCAAAGCCATAGGTGATCGACGACAGCAGCAGCAGCGAGGTGTTCACTGCCACCAGTGGCAGGTCGAACAGCTCGGCGCCAGTGGGGCCGCCCGCATAGCTGCGGCCCAGCACCGCGTAGGCGGCGAACAGACAGGCGAAGATCAGGCAATCGCTCATCAGGTACATCCAGAAGCCCAGCAGCGTGCTGTTCTCCGGATGGTGGTGCGTGACGTAAAAGCGTGCGCTTTGGTCGCCGCCAGCGGCGGCAGGGGAAGTAGTCAGATCAGGCATGGCTATCGATCAAAAGGGAACGGGCGTTTTCCGTGCGCAAAACTTCAGCAGCAGGGATGTAGTAATCACGCTTGTAGTTGAACGTATGGATGATGATGGCCAGCACGGTCGCGACCAGGCCAACCGCCGCCAGCCACCAGATTTGCCAGACGATGGCAAAGCCGACCAGGAAGGACAGGGCGGCGATGACAAAGCCGGCGCCGGTGTTCTTTGGCATGTGGATGTCGACGAAACCGTCGCGTGGACGCTGGTAGCCGAGCGCCTTCATGTCAGCCCAAGTGTCATTGTCGTAGACACGCGGGGTGAACGCAAAGTTGTAGTCTGGCGGTGGCGACGACGTCGACCATTCCAGCGTACGGCCATTCCATGGGTCGCCAGTGACGTCACGGTTTTGCTCGCGGCGCAGGTAGCTGACAATGAACTGCATGATCATCGAAGCGACACCGATGGCGACAAAGACGGCGCCGATGGCAGCGATGATGAACCAGATTTGCAGCGATTTGTCATCGAAGTGGCTCATGCGGCGGGTCACACCCATCAGGCCCAGCACGTACAGCGGCATGAAGGCGAGGTAGAAGCCGATGGTCCAGAACCAGAATGCCATCTTGCCCCAGAACACATCGAGCTTGTAGCCAAACGCTTTCGGGAACCAGAACTGGACCCCGGCAAACACGCCGAACACCACGCCGCCAATGATCACGTTGTGGAAGTGGGCGATCAGGAACAGCGAATTGTGCAGCACGAAGTCAGCCGCCGGCACTGCCAGCATCACGCCGGTCATGCCACCGATGACGAAGGTGATCATGAAGGCGATGGTCCACATCATCGGCAGCTCGTAGCGAATACGGCCGTGGTACATGGTGAACAACCAGTTGAAAATCTTCGCCCCGGTCGGGATCGAGATGATCATCGTGGTGATGCCGAAGAACGAGTTGACCGACGCTCCCGAGCCCATGGTGAAGAAGTGGTGCAGCCATACCAGGTACGACAGGATGGTGATGACGACGGTGGCGTACACCATCGAGGTGTAACCGAACAGGCGCTTGCTGGAGAAGGTGGCGACGATCTCCGAGAAAATGCCGAACACCGGCAGCACCAGGATGTACACCTCGGGGTGGCCCCAGATCCAGATCAGGTTCACATACATCATGGCATTGCCGCCCATGTCGTTGGTGAAGAAGTGGGTACCGACGGTGCGGTCCATCGACAGCATGGCCAGCACGGCGGTCAGCACCGGGAAGGCGCAGATGATCAGCACGTTGGTGCACAGCGCGGTCCAGGTAAAGATCGGCATTTTCATCATGGTCATGCCGGGCGCGCGCATCTTGACGATGGTGGCCACCAGGTTGACCCCGGATAGCAGCGTGCCGACCCCGGCAATCTGCAGGGACCATATGTAATAGTCGACCCCCACATCCGGACTCGAGATGATGCCCGACAGCGGCGGATAGGCGAGCCAGCCGGTCTTGGCGAATTCACCGATGAACAGCGAGGCCATGGTCAGGCCGCCACCGAACGTGGTCATCCAGAACGAGAAATTGTTCAGGAATGGGAAGGCGACGTCACGGGCACCGATTTGCAGTGGCACCATGTAGTTCATCAGGCCAGTCACGAAGGGCATGGCGACGAAGAAAATCATGATCACGCCGTGGGCCGTGAAGACCTGGTCGTAGTGGTGCGGCGGCAAAAAGCCGGGGTTGTCGCCGAACGACATCGCTTGTTGGGCACGCATCATCAGGGCGTCGGCAAAGCCGCGCAGCAGCATGATAAAGCCCAGCACCATGTACATGATGCCGATTTTCTTGTGGTCGATACTGGTGACCCAGTCGCGCCAGAAGGGACCCCACAGACGGAATTTGGTCATCAGGGCAAGGAAGGCGAAGCCGCCGATGCCGACCATGGCGAAGGTGGCGAGTAGGATCGGCTCGTGTAAGGGAATGGAATCCCAAGAAAGCCGTCCCAGCAGCAGAGAGGTAGGTTGTTGCATTAGTTTGTCTTCACTGGGTTAGTTGGCGTGGTGCAAATTTCTGCTTTGCTGGCAACGGCCAGCTGGTGTTCCGCGGTGGCGCCAGGGTGACGGTGGGCGTCAGCGTGCATTTGCTGGGTCATGCAAATGCTGCCCGGCTCCACACAACGGTTGACGACTGCGTCGAATAAATGTGTTTCTACACTGTTGTAATACTGCACGGCTGCCTTGGTGGTGGGTTTCTCCAGCGCCAGGTAGGCCGTGCGGTCGAGCGTGCCGGCGCCTGCCTTGACCTTGGCGGCCCAGGCGTTAAAGCCGGCTTGGTCCAGCGAGTGCAGCTTGAAACGCATGTCGGAGAAACCGGCGCCGCTGTAGTTGGCCGAGAAGCCGTCGTAGACGCCGGTCTTGTTCATCACCGCATGCAGGGTGGTCTGCATCGACGGCATGGCATAGATCTGGCCGGCCATGGCGGGGATGTAGAACGAGTTCATGACGGTCGACGCCGAGATCTTGAAGCGCACCGGTACGTCGATTGGCAAGGCCAGTTCATTGACCGTCGCGATGCCCAGCTCCGGGTAGATGAACAGCCATTTCCAGTCGAGCGCGACGACTTCCACTTCGAGCACCTTGGTAGTGGCGGTGATCGGGCGGGCGGCGTCGAGCCGGCTCAGCGGCCGGTAGGGGTCGAGCACGTGGGTACTGATCCAGGTGATCAAGCCGAGCGCGATGATGATTAGCAGCGGCGCGCCCCAGATCACCAGCTCGAGCCGGGTCGAATGGTCCCACTCCGGCTTGTACGGTGCACTGGTGTTGCCCTGGCGATAGCGCCATGCAAAAATAACAATGAGTGCAATCACCGGTACGATGATCAGCAACATCAGGGCGACTGACACGACAATCAAATTGGCCTGTTGATTGGCGATGTCACCCGCCGGATTCATGACGATGGTGTTGCAGGCGGCCAGCGAAAAGGCGGGCAGCAGCAACAGTGCGCGACGTGCGAGTCTTGGTATCGAGCGTGGTATCGAGCTTGTAATCATGCGAGTGGTTGCTAAAGGGAGTGAGCGGAAGTTGCCACTGTACCCTTTTTGGGTTGTCCTTGCGATAGGACAAATTGTCCTAATTTTCTTGCGCGCGCACCGAATCCGCTATCCTGTATTTAACCTAACAAGTATAGTAATCAAACCAAACACGCCCTCAGGAGACAAAAAGATGTCCACAATCAATACCCCGCAGGGTGCCGTGACTGCCCTCCATCCGGTGCCGCACCAGATCGAGCGCAACGATCACGATGACCATTCCCTGATTTCCCCCGGCGAAATCGCCGTCGGCGTGGTAATTGGCCGCGCCTCCGAGTATTTTGACTTTTTCGTCTACGCCATTGCCTCGGTGCTGGTGTTTCCCGCCGTGTTTTTCCCGTTCGTCGATCCCCTCCAGGGTACCCTGTACGCGTTTGCCGTGTTCGCGCTGGCATTTATTGCCCGTCCGATCGGCACCGCCATTTCGATGGCCGTGCAGCGCCGCATGGGGCGCGAAGCCAAACTGACCGGCGCCCTGCTGCTGCTGGGCGTGTCCACCTGCGGTATCGCGCTGCTGCCAACCTATGCGCAGCAGGGCAGCACCGCCATTTTCCTGCTCGCCGTGTTGCGCGTCGGCCAGGGTCTGGCGCTGGGCGGTTCGTGGGACGGCCTGCCGTCGCTGTTGGCGTTGAACGCGCCGCCTGAACGGCGCGGCTGGTACGCCATGCTCGGTCAGCTCGGTGCGCCCGTGGGCTTCGTCATCGCCGCTGGCGTGTTCTGGTACCTGTTGTCCAACATCGCCATGAAAGACTTCCTCGACTGGGGCTGGCGTTATCCGTTCTACACGGCGTTTGCCATCAACGTGGTGGCGCTGTTTGCCCGCCTGCGTCTGGTTGCAACCAATGAGTATTCACACTTGCTGGAAGAGCGCGAGCTGCAGCCCACCGAGTTTGGCGAGTTGTCGCGCTCGCAGGGTCGCAACGTCGTCATTGGCGCCCTGGCCGCGCTGGCCAGCTATGCGCTGTTCCACGTTGTCACGGTGTTCCCGCTGTCGTGGATCCGGCTGTTTTCGCCCCGCTCGGTCACCGACTTTCTCGAAGTGCAGATGATGGGTGCGGGCCTGGCCGCGGCGGGTATCGTGGTCTCCGGACTGATTGCCGACAAGGTCGGCCGGCGCACCACGCTCGGTTCGCTGGCGGTCCTGATCGCCGTCTTCAGCTTCTTCGTGCCATCGATGATGAGCGGTGGCGACTCCGGTGAAAACACCTTCGTGCTGATCGGCTTTTTGCTGCTCGGTCTGTCGTATGGCCAGGCCGCCGGCGCGGTCACCTCGAATTTCCCCACGCGCTTCCGTTATTCGGGCGCTGCCTATACCTCCGATCTGTCGTGGCTGGTCGGTGCCGGTTTCGCACCGCTGGTGGCACTGGGGCTGGCGTCGCACTTCGGACTGGTGTACGTGGGCCTGTACCTGCTGTCGGGCGCGGCCTGTTCGCTGGGCGCACTGAGTCTGAATCGGGCGCTCGACATTCGCGATTAAATGGTTGATCGCGATCGCGATCTTCACCGGGGCCGGTGGCCTCCACCGTTCGCTGGCGAACGGTGGAGGCCACCGGCCTTTGCTATGTTGGAGCATTGATATACCAAACATAGATAAACGCCGCGATGCCCACCTGCCATCTGCTGCCCTGGGGACGCCATGCCTTTTGACACCTGCCACGACGAATTGCTCACCAGCCTGCAGCAGGAATCATTCGCCTACTTCCTGGTAGAGGCGAATGAGGCCAACGGCCTGGTGCGTGACAAAACGGCGCCCGACTGGCCGGCCAGCATTGCCGCCGTCGGCCTGGCGCTGACCATTTACCCCATCGGCGTTGAGCGCGGCATGATGGCGCGCGAGCATGCGCGTGCGCGCACCCTGACCACCCTGCGTTTTTTTGCCGGCAGCTGCCAAGGCAGGGGACTGAAAGACACGGGCTATCAGGGCTTCTATTACCATTTCCTCGACATGGAAACGGGAGAGCGCGCCTTTGACAGCGAACTGTCGAGCGTCGATACGGCGCTGCTGATGGCGGGCATGCTCACCGCCGCGGCCTATTTTACGGGCGACGATGGGGCCGAACGGGAAATCCGCCAGCTGGCCGACCAGCTGTACCGGCGCGTCGACTGGCACTGGATGCTGGCGCAAAACAGCGACGACGGCGCCTTGCTCTGTCACGGCTGGAAGCCCCGCAGCGGCTTTTTGAAGTACCACTGGAAGGGTTACGACGAGGCGTTGATCCTGTATATCCTCGCGCTCGGTTCGCCCACGCATCCGATTGCTCCCGCCAGCTACAGCGCCTGGCTGGACGGCTACCGCTGGGAAAGCGCGTATGGCATCGACTACCTGTATGCGGGGCCCCTGTTCATTCACCAGTTGCCGCACGTGTGGATCGATTTCCGCGGCATCCAGGACCGCTACATGGCTGCGCGCGGCATCGATTATTTTGAAAACAGCCGCCGCGCCACCCATGTGCAGCAGCGCTACGCCATCGACAACCCGCGCAAATTCGGCCGCTATGGCCAATTTTGCTGGGGCATCACCGCCAGCGATGGCCCCGGCCCCGCGCGCCAGACGCACGCCGGCGTGCGCCGGGTCTTCTATGATTACATCGCCCGCGGCGTGCCCTGGGGGCCGGACGATGGCACGCTGGCGCCGTGGGCGGTGGTGGCCTCGCTACCGTTCGCGCCGGAAATCGTCATGCCGACCATCGCAGCGTTTTGCAAGTTGCACCTGCGTGAAGTGAACCCTTACGGCTTCAAGGCCTCGTTTTCCGCTACCTTCAGGCACGATGCTGCCGGCGATGATATTGGCTGGGTATCGCCCTACCACTTCGGCATCAACGAGGGGCCCACGGTGGTCATGATCGACAACCACCGCAACGGCTTGATCTGGACATTGATGCGAGCCTGCCCGTACGTGCAGGCCGGGCTGCGCCAGGCGGGTTTTCGCGGCGGCTGGCTGGACGCACCTGCCAGCTAATGGCTCAGACGGGGCTGCTGCGCTTGAGCGGGCGGTCGGCCAGCGCTTCGCCGATGCGGTACTTGCGGCGGCGGTCGCCCAGCAGCTGGCGCAGGTCGCCGATGCCAAGTCCGGTCACTTCATGCACGCGGATCAGCAACGGCGCGCCGACTGCCAGCCGGCGGTGGCGGATTTTGCTCAGCAGGGGTGGCTCGACGCCCAGCATGCGGCACAGGGCAGCATCATTCTTGGCGCGCAGGCGCATGGCCAGCTGGTCGATAAAATGGTTGGGGTCATAGTCTGCCGGTAAGGTGAAGCTGATGTCCTGATCCATGTTGCCTCCGCAGAAAGCTTAAAGGTACTCCTGGCCACTGCAGAGTACAACAGTTCTTGTAAATATTATACGTAATGGGCACATCGACCGGTCGTGAAGCTGTGTGCGTTGCCACACCCAAAATGGCCGCCACCGGCGTTAAGCTGGTGCCTTGATCGTATGCATCACCGAAGGGAGCACACCATGCCAGCAGGAGCAAGCCAGAAGCGCGAACGCGAGTTCAAGGAGATCGAGGCGAAGTTAAAGCGCGAAGGGCGCTATCCGGGACGCGAAGAGGAGGTGGCGGCGCGGATTGTTAACAAGCAGCGGGCCGACAGTGGCGAGACCAAGGCGCCGGCAAAGCCGGTGAAGTAGGCAAGGGCCCAGGCATCGCAACGGGGCCAGGCACTTGCAATGCCAGTCCCCGGCGCATTTTTAAATATGCAGCGCGTGACCCAGCGCGCGCAGCGCCGCTTCCTGCACCGCTTCACCGAGGGTCGGATGGGCGTGGATGGTGCCGCCGACGTCTTCGAGCAGGGCGCCCAGTTCGATCGATTGCGAAAACGCCGTCGACAGTTCCGATACGCCGCGACCCACTGCTTGCCAGCCGACAATCAGGTGATTGTCTTTTCTGGCCACCACCCGCACAAAGCCATCGGTACTCTCGATGGTCATGGCGCGGCCATTGGCGGCGAACGGGAAGCTGGCGACGATGCAATCGAGGCCGGCCGCCTGCGCTTGCGGCGGCGTCAAGCCCACCACCACCACTTCGGGGTCGGTAAAGCACACCGCTGGCATCGCGGCCGGCATGAAGTGGCGCTTTTTGCCGGCGATGATGTCGGCCACCATTTCGCCCTGCGCCATGG
Source organism: Massilia sp. PWRC2 (assembly GCF_049896725.1). Classification (NCBI taxonomy): domain Bacteria; kingdom Pseudomonadati; phylum Pseudomonadota; class Betaproteobacteria; order Burkholderiales; family Oxalobacteraceae; genus Massilia; species Massilia sp. PWRC2. The sequence continues at coordinate 247,757 of NZ_JAFCUW010000004.1, read as the reverse complement.
CGCGGTGCGCCAGCATCGGCTCGCCCGCCAGGTCGCCAATCGCCCACACATTGCGCATCGAGGTGCGACACTGGTCGTCGATCTTGATCGCGCCGCCGTTCATGTCGAGCAGCAGCGACGCCAGGCCCCAGCCGGCCGTGTTGGGCTTGCGCCCCACCGCCACCAGCACGCGGTCGGCGTCGATCGCCGATTCTTCGCCCTCGGCGTCGCGCACCCGCACGGCCTGGCCGTCGTGCGACAGGCCCAGCACGCTGGTGTTCAAGCGCAGTTCGATACCCAGATGGGCCAGCGCAGTGGCCACCGGCCGCACCAGTTCCGCGTCGTAGGCCGGCAGTACGCGGTCCTGCGCCTCGACCACGGTCACCTCCACCCCCAGCTTGCGGTAGGCAGTGCCCAGTTCCAGGCCGATGTAACCTGCGCCGACCACTACCATGCGGCGCGGCAGCGTGGCCGGCGAGAGCGCTTCGGTGGCCGACACCACCGAACCGCCAAACGGCATGAAGGGCAGCTCGAGCGCTTTCGAACCGGTCGCCAGCAGCAGGTGCTCGCAGCTGATCCGCAGTGGCGTGTCGTCGCCGTCGTCGCCATCTTCGATCACGTCGACGGTTTTGCCATCGATGATGGTGGCCCAGCCTTTGATCACTTGCACGCCGTGCTTCTTGAGCAAGGCGCCGACGCCGCCAGTCAAGCGCTTGACGATGCCATCCTTCCAGGCGACGGTGCGGGCGATATCGATGGCGGGTGCTTCGGCGCTGATGCCGAGGGCCGAACCGCCGGCGTACTGGCGCACCTTGTCGAATTCCTCGGCGGCGTGAATCAGCGCCTTGGAGGGAATGCAGCCAACGTTCAGGCAGGTGCCGCCCAGTCGTTCAGCCTCGACGACGATGGTGGGGATGCCCAGTTGACCGGCACGGATGGCAGCGACGTAGCCGCCAGGACCGCCGCCGATGATGAGCAGGGTGGTTGATTGATTGCGCATGCTTTACTCCACGAACAGGGTGGCCGGGCATTCGAGATAGCCGCGGATCGCCTGGATGAACTGGGCCGCCACCATGCCGTCGACGACCCGGTGATCGAAGGAAGACGACAGATTCATCATCTTGCGAATCGCAATCTGGCCATCGCGCACCATCGGCCGCTCGACCATCTTGTTGACGCCGACGATGGCCACTTCGGGCGCATTGATGACGGGGGTGGTGACGATGCCGCCCAACGCACCGAGGCTGGTGATGGTAATCGTCGAGCCCGAGAGCTCTTCACGCAGCGCCTTGCCGCTGCGCGCAGCGTCGGCCAGCCGCGCCACTTCGGCGGCGTTCGACCACGGGTCGCGCGCCTCGGCGTTTTTCACCACCGGCACCATCAGGCCGGGCTCGGTCTGGGTGGCGATGCCGATGTGGATGGCATCGAAGCGGGTGACGATGCCGGCGTCGTCGTCGTACCTGGCATTGACGGTGGGGTAGCGGCGCGCCGCCAGCACCACCGCGCGCATCAGCAGCGGCAGCAGGGTTAATTTGCCGCGCTCCTTGCCATGTCTGGCGTTGAGCTGGGCGCGCAGGGCTTCCACTTCGGTGACGTCGATTTCTTCGACATAGCTAAAGTGCGGGATGCGCCGCTTGGCGTCCTGCATTTTCTCGGCGATTTTGCGGCGCAGGCCGATCACCGGCACTGCGTGTTCGCCATGACGCTGGGCGTAGCGCTGGTCGCTGCCGCCGCCACTACCATTGCCGCGCTGGGCGGCATAGGCGTCGAGGTCAGCGTGGGTGATGCGCCCGGCCGGGCCGCTGCCATGGACGAACTGCAGTTCGATACCGAGGTCCCAGGCGCGCTGGCGCACGGCGGGCGGCGCCAGCGGTTTTTCACCGTGGGCGCGCAGCGGCGCACTGGCAGCCGATGGCTGCCTGACGACCGGTGTCGCTGCCGCCACTTGCACCGGCGCGGCCGCTTTGGCGACGGCTGCTGCGGCAGCAGCGGGAACCGGCGTGGCGGCAGCAGGGACGGCAGCAGCAGCGACGGCAGCTGCACGCGCCGGCGCCTTGGCCGACAGGTGCGCATTGCCTTCGCCTTCAACTTCCAGGCGGATCAGTTCTGCGCCCACGGCCAGCGCCTGGCCCAGCGCGCCGCCGAGGGCGGTGACGGTGCCATGCACGGGCGAGGGAATTTCGACGGTCGCCTTGTCCGTCATGACGTCGGCCAGCACCTGGTCTTCGACGATGGTGTCGCCCACCTTGACACGCCAGGCCACCACTTCGACTTCGGCGATGCCTTCGCCCAGGTCGGGCATTTTAATAATATGTACGCCCATCGTTATGCTCCCATCGCGCGTTTAAATGCCGCCCCGACCCGGTCGGGTCCAGGAAAATATGCCCATTCCTGGGCATGCGGATAGGGCGTGTCCCAACCGGCGACACGTTCGATGGGTGCTTCGAGTTCATAGAAGCAGTGCTCCTGAACGAGCGCCGTCAGTTCGGCGCCAAAGCCCGAGGTGCGCGTCGCTTCGTGGACGACGACGCAGCGGCCGGTCTTCTTGACTGAATTGACGATGGTGTCGAGGTCGAGCGGCCAGATCGAGCGCAGGTCGATGATCTCGGCATCGATGCCAGTTTCGTTGGCGGCCGCTTCGGCGACAAATACCATGGTGCCGTAGGTGATGACGGTGAGCGCACTGCCTTCGCGGAAGATCGAGGCTTTATCCAGCGGCACCGTGTAATAACCTTGCGGCACTTCACCCATCGGGTGCTTCGACCACGGCACCACCGGCTGGTCGTGGTGGCCGTCGAACGGGCCGTTATATAAACGCTTGGGCTCGAGGAAAATGACGGGGTCGTCGTTTTCGATCGAGGCGATCAGCAGACCCTTGGCATCGTAGGGATTCGATGGCATCACCGTGCGCAGGCCGCAGACGTGGGTGAACATCGCTTCCGGGCTCTGGCTGTGGGTCTGGCCGCCGTAGATGCCGCCGCCGCAGGGCATGCGGATGACCATCGAGGCGGTAAATTCGCCGGCCGAGCGGTAGCGCAGGCGCGCCGCTTCGGAGACGATCTGGTCGGAGGCTGGATAAAAATAATCGGCAAACTGGATTTCGACCACGGGGCGCAGGCCGTAGGCGGCCATGCCGACCGCGGTGCCGACGATGCCGCCTTCGGAAATGGGGGCGTCGAACACGCGCGATTTGCCGTACTTTACTTGCAAGCCATCGGTGCAGCGGAACACGCCGCCGAAGTAGCCGACGTCCTGGCCGTAGATGACCACATTCGGGTCGCGTTCGAGCATGACGTCCATGGCCGAGCGCAGCGCCTGGATCATGGTCATCGGCGCGGTGTTGCTATCGTTGCTATCGGTATCGTTATTGCGCTTCACGCTCACACTCCCAGTTCTTGGCGTTGACGGCGCAGGTGCTCGGGCATCTCTTTATAGACGTCCTCGAACATCGATGCGGCGCTCGGCACCCGGCCGTTGGCCAGCGTGCCGAAAGTTTCGGCTTCTTTTTGGGCGGCGATGATGTCCGTTTCCAGGCTCGCTTCGAGGTCAATGTGTTCGTCGTCCGACCACAGACCACGCTTGGTCAAATGGCGACGCAGGCGCACGATCGGGTCGCCCAGCGGGAAGTGGCTCCAGTCGTCGGCCGGCCGGTACTTGGAAGGGTCGTCCGAGGTCGAGTGGGGGCCGGCGCGGTAGGTCACCCATTCGATCAGGGTCGGCCCCAGATTGCTGCGGGCCCGTTCGGCGGCCCATTTCGAGGCGGCATACACGGCCAGGAAATCGTTGCCGTCGACCCGCAGCGAAGCGATGCCGCTGCCGACGCCGCGCGCGGCGAAGGTGACGCTCTCGCCGCCGGCGATGGCCTGAAAGCTGGAGATGGCCCACTGGTTGTTGACGACGTTGAGAATCACCGGCGCCTTGTAGACGTTGGCGAAGGTCAGCGCGGTATTGAAATCCGATTCGGCGGTGGCGCCGTCGCCGATCCAGGCCGAAGCGATTTTGGTGTCGCCCTTGATGGCCGAGGCCATGGCCCAGCCGACGGCTTGGACGAACTGGGTCGCCAGGTTGCCGGAAATGGTGAAGAAGCCCGCCTGGCGCACCGAGTACATCACCGGCAGCTGGCGCCCCTTCATGGGATCGCGTTCGTTCGACAGCAGCTGGCAAATCATGTCGACCATCGACACTTCATTGGCCATCAACAGGCTTTGCTGGCGATAGGTCGGAAAATTCATGTCGCCGGCGCGCAGGGCCAGCGCGTGGGCGGTGCCGATTGCTTCTTCGCCCAGCGAGGTCATATAGAACGACATTTTCTTCTGGCGCTGGGCGATGACCATGCGGGCGTCGAAGATCCGCGTTTTCATCATGGTGCGCAGGCCGAAGCGCAGCAGCTCGGTGTCGCTCTCGGCGTCCGCTGCCCACGGGCCGACAGCATTGCCATCGTCGTCGAGCACGCGAATGAGGGTGTTGGCCAGATCGGCGGTGTCACCATAGGCGACATCGATCGGCGGCTTGCGCACGGAACCGGCAGGGTTCAGACGCAGGTACGAAAAATCAGTTTGACAACCAGGTCGGCCGGTGGGCTCTGGTACGTGCAGTGTCAGAGGATTGCTCTGGCTCATAATTACTTCCCCTTTGTAAGGTGATGCGCGCCCGAAGGATAGCAAAGTCTGAGCCAAACCGCAGTGCCGATGTCACCACTTTTCGTGTTCGGCGCAAAAAAATGACAAACCGGGCCGTCGCCGGCCCGGCTGCAACGCCGCTGGCAGTCGGTACCAGGTGGGTGATCAGCGTGGTGGCGGCAAGATGGTGGCGGCGGCCAGCCGGCCGTCGGCGTCCAGCCAGATGCCCCAGCGCACCGTGCGGCTGGCGTAACGCACCTGGTAACAGTCCCAGCCCCAGCGATTGACGCCGTCGAAACGGACCGCCTGCACTGCGCCCCAGGCGGCGTTGCGCTGGCGCTGTAGCGGCATCAGCTGTTGCGCCTGGCGCAGCAGGGCCGGGCTGAAATCGGCCGCGTGCAGTTGCCATTGCTCGCGGGCGCCGACGTTGCGCTGCACAATGGCGGCGCCGCCGGCCAGTGGCTGGCCGCTGGCCACGCGCGCGGCGACATAGGCGTCGGCCCGTTCGACTGCGGCGGCGTCGGTGCGCGGCGCCGGTCCGGCGGCGGCGCCGGCCAGGCTGAGGGTCATGCTGCCGTTGGCCCGGTCGAACTGCACGCGCAGATCGGTGGCCGGGACGAAAAAGCGCGTATCGGACTCGGCCAGCAGCGCCAGTGCCGGCTCCATATTGATTTTCATGGACAAACCGGTGGCGGTAACGGCAACGACGGCGACGCGGTTGGCGCCCAGCTGATAATAGCCGGCCATGGCGGCGCGCGTGGCCGCTGGCAGCGTCATGGCGGAGGGTGTGCTGGAGGCGGGCGCGCCTGCGGGCGCCGTGATGCGGGCGGCGGCCGCGCTGATGTCGGCCGCCAGCAGCAGCAGCGGCAGCAGCAGCAGCGGCAGCGGCGCCAGCACCCGGGCGGGCGCCCGTGCCAGCCGGGTCCCCAGTTCGGCGATCAGTGCCGCCACCGTCGGCACGCCAGGATAGCGTAAGCGGTCGATCCGGCGCTCATGGCTGCGCCTTTGGGGGCGGTTGCTGATACTGCTGCTGCACACTGTCGGCGGCGGCCGCCTTGTCAGGCTGGTCCAGCAGCGCGCACAGGCGCTCAGCTTGCGCCGCGCTTCGTGCCTGCCCGCTGACCAGGTCCGTCATCAACAGCCCGGTCGAGCCTTTGAACAGCTTGTCGGTCAGGTGGCGAAGCGCGCTCATGCGCGCCTGCTGCGGTTCGATCAGCGCGTGATCGTGGTGACCGCGGCCAACGGCCTGGTCACCGGCGTCGTGCCTGGCCTCGAGCGTGCGCAGGGCCGTCGGCACGGCGTTGTAGGCCAGCCGGTCGTCCAATAACTGCTGCACCTGCGCCACCCTGCAGGGCCCGCGGTCCCACAACACCTGCATCAGGTCCGCTTGCCGATCGGTAAAAAGTGTATCCATGCCCGCTCCACCAACGATTCATGTCGTTGATAGTGGCCATGCACGCCAGGGCTTGTCAACTAGTTTGATCGTCATAAGGGTGCTGCGTCGTCGGCGCAAATGTAAGCAGAAAATATTGCCCGCATGGAGTGCGCCGGCCAATGCCGTCGGGCTAGTTCTGCCGTGTTACCGTGCGCGTACAAAGTAGAGTAGGATTGTGCCTACCAACAATCAATCGAGCTGCATAAATTAACAGTTGGGTTCACAGCGGCGGGGACTTGTCGTCGCGGCGCCGCGGGGTCGCTGTGATCGCGTAGTCGTCGCGCAGTCGTCATCGTCTTTTTATACCAGCGCACGGTCGCCACGGGGAATACATGGCACATGCAAATATTCACAGACTTGCTGAACTGATTACCGCCGGCCGCTACCGCCTTGGTGCGGCCGCGCCCGCCACTGGCGGCGCGCCATGAGCGCACCACTGCCACCGATGGTCACCGCCGCCACCGCCGCATACTCGGCCAGTGCAACGGTCGCCGCGCTGGCCGCGCCGCACGAGACCGACATCCTGGTGGTCGAAGACAGCGCCACCCAGGCCCGCTATCTGGCGCAAATCCTGCAACAGGCGGGCTTTCGGGTCCGCGTTGCCGGCAACGGCCGCGAAGGGCTGGCCGCTGCCCGCGCCAGCACGCCGACCCTGATCGTCAGCGATATATCGATGCCGGAGATGGACGGCTTCACCCTGTGCCAGGAAGTCAAGCAAGACCCGCAGTTGCACGAAGTGCCGGTGATCCTGCTGACCTCCCTGTCGAGTCTGTACGACGTGATCCGCGGCCTCGACTGCGGCGCCGCCAATTTTTTACGCAAGCCTTTTGACAGCCATTACCTGATCGGCCGCATCCGCTATATTCTTGCCAACCGCGCCCAGCGCGCCAGCGAGCGCGTGCAGTCGGGCATGAGCATCAATCTTGGCGGTCAGACCCACTTCATCACCGCTGAGCGCCAGCAGATTTTCGACATGCTGATCGCCACCTATGAAGAAGCGATCCAGATGACCGAGCAGCTCAAGGTCCAGCAGCTGCGCATCAGCACCAGTTACCGCTCGCTCGAAGGACTGTACCGCATCGCCGAGGCACTCAATCCGGTGCTGACCGAGCCGGCGGTGGGTGAACTGGCGCTCGACCGCCTGCTCGATTTCCCCGGTGTGCTGGGGGCATCGATCCGGGTGTGCGATCTGGACGGACAGCTGCGCAATCTGGCCACCCGCTGCGTCGAGGGACGCAGCAGTGCGCCGCCGCCGGCCGCCGCCTCGTGCGCGCACTGCGAACGGCTGCTGATGGCGGGCACGGTGACCGGTCCGGCCCTGATGGCGGCCTGCACCCATACGCCGTGGCCGCATGCCTGCATCGCGCTGTCGTCCGGTGCCGGGACGCGCGGCGTGCTGTGCCTGATGACGGTCGACAGCCGGCTGGGCGACGAACAGTGGCAGCTGCTGTCGACGGTGGGCAGTCAGATTGCCGTGGCAATTGAGCGGGCCCGCCTGTACGACTGCATGGAAACCCAGGTCAAGGAACGCACCGCCGCCTGGCAGGGCGAACGCAAGCTGCTCTCGGCGGTGGTCAATACCAGCGGCGCGCTGGTGTGCATGCTCGACGGCGACGGCATCATCCGCCTGTTCAATCCGGCCTGCGAGGCGGCGCTGGGCTGGACCGCGCACGAAGCCATCGGCCGCCACTGCGGCGAGGTGCTGCGCAATGACGACGCCAAGGACGGCGGCCTGGTGGGGCTGTGCGACAGTCCGCCCGCGCATGGCGGGCCGACCCAGTTCAGCGGCCACTGGCATGCCCGCGATGGCGCCGTACGCGCCATCATCTGGTCGGCCACCTGGCTGTGCCGGCCCGATGGCAGCGTCGAATATTTTGTCTGCACCGGTGTCGACGTCACCGCCTTGCGCGGCGCCGAGGAAAAACTGCGCTACATGAGCCGCTTCGATGCCCTCACCGGCTTGCCGAACCGGCTTGAAATGCGCGACCGCGTGCGCCAGCTGCAGCAGCACGAAGCGGTGGTGGCCGGCCAGCAGCAAGTCGGACTGCTGCTGATCAAGCCGGAGCGCCTGCGCGTGATCGCCGAAAGCCTGGGCCTCGATGCCGAACAAACCATGCTGCGCCAGGCCGCGGCCCGGCTTGGCCACCGCCAGCGCAATGAGGTCTGCGTCGGCCGCGTCAGCGAACGCACCTTCGCCATTGCCATGACGGGGCAGGTCGATGACGTGGCCGGCATGGCGCGCCAGGTGCTGGCCGAACTGAGCCTGCCATTTTTGCTGGGCGGTCAGGAACTGCACCTCGACGCGGCCATCGGTATCGCCCTCTATCCCAACGATGGCGACGATTACGACGCCATCTACCAGGGCGCCGATGCCGCCATGCGGCGTGCAATGAGCAGCAAGAACGAGCGCTACGAGTTTTACCGGCCGTCGCTCAACCAGGATGTGCAGGTGCGCTTCCAGTTCGAAAACGCCCTGCGTGGCGCCGTCGAACGGCATGAACTGGTGTTGCACTACCAGGTGCAGGCAAGCGTGCACAGCGGCGCCATCATCGGCGCCGAGGCGCTGGTGCGCTGGCAGCATCCGGAGCAGGGCTTGCTGGGGCCGGGCCTGTTCATCCCGCTGGCCGAAGAAAATGGCATGATCCTCGGCATCGGCGAATGGGTATTGCGCAGCGCCTGCGAGCAGGCGGTGGCGTGGCAGCGCCAGGGACTGGCGCCGGTGCCGGTGTCGGTCAACCTGTCGGCCCGCCAGTTTTCTGAACACGTGGTGGCGATGGTCGAGCGTATTCTCGCCGAGACCGGACTGGCGGGGCGCCTGCTCGAACTCGAGTTGACCGAAAGCGCGTCGATGGAAGATCCCGAAAAGACCATCGATATCCTGCGCCAGCTCAAGGCCATGGGGGTCAAAGTGGCCATCGACGACTTCGGCACCGGTTACTCGAATCTCAGTTATCTGAAACGCTTCCCGCTCGACAAGCTCAAGCTGGACCAGTCTTTCGTGCGCGATATCACCAGCGACCAGCACGATCTATCGATCGCCCGTGCCGTCATTGCCGTCGGTCACGGCCTGGGCTTGACGGTGATCGCCGAAGGGGTCGAGACGGCGGCCCAGCTCGACCTGCTGGCGGCCAACGGCGTCGATGAAATCCAGGGCTATTATTTGAGCCGCCCCATCGACGGCGCGGCCTGCGCGGCATTGATGGCGGCGCACCTCACCGGCCTGATTCGCCGCTGAGCGAGGCGTGCGCGGGTGACGGGGGCGCCGATTCGGGCGACAATGGCGGCTTGAACAATGATTTCCGGAGTCATCATGCGCATCGCCACCTTCAACGTCAACGGCATTGGCAGCCGTTTGCCCGCCTTGCTGCAGTGGCTCGAGGACACCCAACCGGACGTCGCCTGCCTGCAAGAACTGAAGGCCCCGGGCGAGCGCTTTCCGGTCGTCGAACTGGCAGCGGCCGGCTACCAGGCCGTATGGCTGGGCCAGAAAGCGTGGAACGGCGTGGCGATTCTGGCGCGCGGCCAGTTGCCGCTGGAATTGATGCGTGGTCTGCCCGGCGACGACACGGACGAGCAAAGTCGCTACCTCGAAGCGCGCGTGAATGGCATCCGCGTGTGCTGCCTGTATCTGCCCAACGGCAATCCCACACCTGGCCCCAAGTACGATTACAAGCTGGCCTGGATGGAGCGCCTGATCATTCACGCCGCCGGCCTGCTGGCAAGCGGCGAGCCGGTGCTGCTGGCGGGTGATTTTAATGTCATTCCCACCGGCCACGACGTCTATAAACCGGAGCGCTGGGTCGACGATGCCCTGTTCCGGGTGGAAACACGGGCCGCTTTCGAGCGCCTGATGGGGCAGGGCTGGACCGATGCGGTGCGCACCATGCACCCGGACGCCACCATCTACACGTTTTACGATTATTTTCGCAACGCCTACGGGCGCAACGCCGGCCTGCGGATCGACCATCTATTGCTCAGCCCGGTGCTGGCGCCGGCGCTGCGGGCGGCGGGCACCGATCATGAGGTACGCGGCCGGGAAAAGCCGAGCGATCACGTACCGACCTGGATCGAGATCGATCACGGCTAGGCGCCGCCATGGCCGACTGTGCCTATCATTTACGCAAGCGCAAGCGGTACCTCTAAATGCTTTGATTTGCGTCAGATGTTGGCGGTTTAGTGAAAGCGGCAAGCGGACGGTGGCTTGTTCGGCGATAAAGTGGACAGCAGGGAGATGGCGCTGTCTTTTACCGCTTTATGGAGCTGCCGATGCGCGTCATATGGAGATGGAGATGGGGGTGGGAATGGTGGCTGCATGCCTGCGCACCGGTGCTGGCCTTGCTGGCCTTGCTGGCCAGCGCGGCATCGGTGCGCGCCGATGAAACCTGCAATTCGCCGTATCTGTCGAACCTGATCAAGGGGCAGGAAGATTATCTGTATGTGTGGACGCTGGGGGTGGCCGGGCTGGGAGACGGTTGGGACAAGCTCGTTACGCTTGACGTCAATCCGGCCTCGCGCCGTTACGGCCAGGTAATTGCCTCGGTCTCGGTCGGGCGCCGCGGCGAAGCCCATCACGTGGGCTTTACCGATGACCGCCGCTTCCTGTGGGCGGGCGGACTCGAAGACAGCCGCATCTATGTGTTCGACCTGCAGAGTGACCCCGCCAGGCCGCGTCTGCTGCGCACCATCACCGACTTCAGCAGCCGCGCCGGCCTGGTGGGGCCGCATACCTTCTATGCGCTGCCGGGACGCATGCTGATCGGTGCGCTGTCGAACAGCCGCGATCACGGCGGCCGCACCGGCATGGCGCTGTACCGCAACGATGGCACCTTCCTGCGCACCATCGCCATGCCCACTGCCCATGGCGGCGATGGTTATGGCTACGATATCGCCATCAACCCAGCGCGCAACGCCATGCTCACCTCCAGTTTTACCGGTTACCAAAACTATATGCGCGATCTTGGCGAGGTGATCAAAGACGGCGCCGCCATCAAGCGCTTCGGCGCCACCATGGTGCTGTGGAATCTGAAATCGATGGCGCCGGCGCAGATTTTCGAGGTACCCGGGGCACCGCTGGAAATTCGCTGGTCGCTGCAAGCCGGTGACGACTGGGCCATCACCGCCAGCGCCCTCACTGCCACCCTGTGGCTGATCAAGAAAGACGACCAGGGCCTGTGGCAAGCCACATCGGTGGGGGTGATTGGCGACCCGGCGCAGACCCCTTTGCCAGTCGATATTTCCATCAGTGCCGATGGCAAGGCGCTATGGGTCAACACTTTTATGGATGGCAATACGCGGCGCTTCGATTTGTCGCGACCGGAAGCGCCCGTACAAACCTACGTCAAGCACACGGGATCGCAAGTGAATATGGTGTCGCAAAGCTGGGATGGCAGCCGCGTCTACATCAGCTCGTCCTTGCTGTCGAAATGGGACAAGAAGGGCGCCGATGACGAGCAGTTCGTCAAGCTGTTCGCCTGGGATGGCAAACAGCTCACGCAAACCTGGAAGGTCGATTTCTACCAGTTGCGGCTGGGCCGGGCACATCACATGAAGCTGGGCGCAGCCGCGCTGCACGGGGCGCCATCGAAACAGGCGCCGTCCACTCGCGCAGCGAGCGCGGCGCTGACGAAGGCGCAATAGGCGGCCGATATGCGACTCCAGCGCCTGCGTCCCTTAGCGCTGGCGCACGGGCTGCTTCCCGCGCTGCGTTCCGGGCGGCTTTCCGTGCTGTTGGCGGCGCTGGTGCCGGTGCTGGCGCCGCTCGTACTGCTGGCGCTGACGCAGCTGGCAGCAAGCAGCTTGCCAGCAAACCGGCCGGACCCTGAGCTGCCGCTGTCGCTGCCGCTGTCGCTGCCGGTACGGACTGCGCCATCGAGCCACACGGCTGCCAGCACGGTCATCCGACCGCTGCTGCTGCCAGCTGCGGGCAGCTATGTGCTCGACCATATCATGCACACCCCTGTAGCGCAGGTGCAAGACAGCGACGGCAGCGTCCATCCGCTGGCCGACTTCACCACTGCCAAGGTCACGCTGTTTGCGTTGATCTACACAGCCTGCAGCGGCGAGCGTGGCTGTCCGCTGGCGCTGGCCACCATGCATGAGCTCAAAGCGGCCATCGAGCAGGACCGCCAGCTGCGCGGGCAGGTACGCTTCGTCAGCATGAGTTTCGACCCCAGCCACGATACTTTCAACGTCATGCGCAGCTATGGCGGGATGGACGCCCGTGCCGATGCCCATCCGCGCTGGTATTTTCTGACCACGCAGTCGCCAGGCCAGCTGGCAGCCGTGCTCGCTGGCTTTGGTCAGGATGTCAACGATGTGGCAGGCATGCAGGCAGATGCAGACGACGGCGCGCCGGCGCAGGTGTCCTTGAGTCACCTGCTCAAAATGTACCTGATCGACAGGAACGGCGACGTCCGTGAAATTTACAGCCCCGCTTTTTTGCAGGCGCAGACCATGCTGGTCGACATACGCACGCTGGCGGCGTTGCCTTCTTCTTACAGATGAGTAAGAATGGCCATCCTTTGATGATGGAGAGCCTGCATGTCGATTGCCGCTACGCCGGTGCCGCCGTATTACGCCGTCATCTTCACTTCATTGCGGCACCTGCAGACTGGCGCTGCCGACAGCAGCGATGCCGTTGCCGATGCAGGGACGCGCGCTGCCACCCGGAGCGGCAGCGATGACGGCTATGGCGCCATGGCAGCGCTGATGCTCGACAGCGCCGCGCGCCAGCCAGGGTTCCTGGGCGTCGAGTCAGCCCGCGAGGAGATCGGTATCACGGTGTCCTACTGGGACAGCCTGCAAGCAATCAGCAACTGGAAGCGCGACAGCGAACATCAGCTGGCCCAACAGCTCGGACGTTCCAGCTGGTACAGCGCTTACCGCGTGCGTATTTGCCGGGTTGAGCGCGACTACGGTTTCGCGCGCGATGCCGGTGGTGCGGCCGATCCGGGCGGAGAATCGGATGAGCGCCTGAGCACACCGCCAGGGTAAGCCGAAAACGCCGTCAGCGAGGGTTGGTCAGGGCAGTGTCGCGCCGTCGGCAATCGATTGCTGCAGCTGTTCCAGCAGGCTGGTAGCGGCCAGCAGGGCGGCCGGATCGCTGTGCGCCAGCAGCTCGGCACGGTACAAGTCGGCGCGCTGCTTGACCTTGGCATACATGGTGTGGCCATCGGCGGTCAGTTCGATCAACTTGACCCGGCGGTCGTGGGGCGACGCCCGCCGTTGCACCAGGCTGGACGCCACCAGCCGGTCGACCATGGCGACGATCGTTGGCCCCTCTACACCCAACAACATGGCCAGCTGCTTTTGCGACAGCGGCGTGGCCGCCTTGGCCACCATGGCGATGGTCATCCATGCGGCCTGGCTCACGCCCAAATCCTTGAGGCGGTGATCGATGGCTTGCCGCCAGGCGCGGCTGGTATTGTGCAGGGCGGCAGAAAAGCGTGCCTGCGCGTCTGCCACCACGACGGCGTGCGCAGTTCCCGGCGGCGTTGCCAGCTCTGTTCCCACTGCAGTTTCCGCTTGTGCGCGCATGGTTCGATCACCAATGAGTCAACTGCGATCGAGTATATATTTAATCGTGCTTTCAAAGTACATCTGGCGACGGCGATGGTGTGCGGGGTAGCGTGGCGATGCGCTCGCCTGACATGCCGCATGGCAAAATAGCGCTTTCACCGTAAAGTGGGGAAGTTTCAGCAAGTCACTTCCGAGCGCACCGGCGTGCACCATGGCGATCGCTGACACCGGCGCGAGACATGCAGTGGTGTGGCATATTGCAAGCCCGGCGACACATGATCGTCAACGTCGTCGATACATCGGTCGCTACATCAGTTGATACACCAGTTGATACATCGGCCGGTTCATCGGACGCCACATGGAGAGGTATATATCTTGAACAACTATCAGGCAGAGCAACCCGAACGCAGTCAGATCGACGCCCTGGCGGCGCTGGTCGCGCTCGATTTTGGCACCGACTGGTGCGGCCATTGCCAGGCGGCGGCGCCGCATATCGCGGCGGCAGTGGCAGCGGCGGGCGCCCGCCATATCAAGGTGGAAGATGGCAGCGGCCGCAAGCTGGGGCGCTCTTTCAAGGTCAAGCTGTGGCCGACGGTGGTGGTACTCAATGACGGCGTCGAAGTCGCGCGCGTGGTGCGGCCCCTTGACACCAGTGCAGTGGCGGCTGCACTGGCAGCGGCCGCCTGACCGGGTCAGGCCAGCCAGGCAAAGCGGCCGGCAAACAGTAGCGCAATGATCCACACCACCGGCGCCACGGCGCGCGCGCGGCCGCTGCACAGCTTGAGCACAGCGTAAGTGATGAAGCCAAAGCCGATCCCTTCGGCGATCGAATAGGTGAACGGGATGGCGAGCGCGGTGATCGCCGCCGGCACCGCTTCGGTGCTGTCGTCCCATTCGATGTCGTCCAGTTCGCGCAGCATCAGGCAGGCGACGAACAGCAGCGCCGGCGCGGTGGCGTATGGCGGCACCACGGCGGCCAGCGGGGCAATGAACAGGCAGGCCAGGAACAGCAGGGCGACCGTCACTGCGGTCAGCCCGGTGCGCCCGCCCGCCTGGACGCCGGCCGCGCTCTCGACGAAGGCGGTGGTGCTCGAGGTGCCCAGCATGGCGCCGGCGACGATGGCGGCGCTGTCGGCCAGCAGGGCGCGGTTCAGGCGTGTCAGTTTGCCATCGGCCAGCAGGCCGGCGCGTGCCGCCACCCCCATCAGGGTGCCGGTGGCGTCGAATAGCTCGACCAGGAAAAACACCAGCACCACATTGACCACGCCCATCGACAGGGCGCCGCGCAGGTCCATCTGCATGAAGGTGGGCGCCAGCGAAGGCGGGGCGGCGAACACTCCCTTGAACTGGTTATCGCCGAAAACAAAGCTGAGCGCGGTGACGGCAGCGATGCCGATCAGGATGGCCCCGCGCACGCGCAGGTGGTCCAAGGTGACGATCAATAGGAAGCCAAACACCGCCATCAGCGCTGGCGCCTTGTGCAGGTCACCGGCGCTGAGCAGCGTGGCAGGATGGGCCACCACCAGCCCCGCGCTTTTGAGGGCGATCAGGCCGAGGAACAGGCCGATGCCAACGCCAATGGCAGTGCGCAGCGAGAGCGGGATGCCGCGCACGATCATGCCGCGCAGACCGAGCACGCTCACCAGCACGAACAGGCAGCCGGACAGGAACACGGCACCGAGCGCCGCCTGCCACGCCACGCCCGTGCCGAGCACCACCGTGTAGGCGAAATAGGCGTTCAGGCCCATGCCGGGTGCCATGCCGATCGGGTAATTGGCGTACAACCCCATGATGGCGCTGCCGATTGCGGCCGCCAGGCAGGTGGCGACGAACACCGCCTCGCGCGGCATACCGGCATCGTGCAGGATGGCGGGGTTGACAAAAATGATGTAAGCCATTGTCAGGAAGGTGGTCAAACCCGCCGCCAGCTCGGTGCGGGTGTCGGTGCCGTGTTGGCGCAGCTTGAACATCGATGCCAGGACCGATGGCGGCGACGGCTTCGATTCGCGCGACAGCTTCGATTCGTCAGACGGGTTCGATTCGTGAGACAAGGGCTGCTCCCGCGGATGGTGGTAACGGCTCAGTATAAACGTCAGAACGTCAGAACGTCAGGCCTCGGGCGTTGCATGTACGCGCGCCGCCACCAGCCAGATCCACCAGATCAGCGCCGCCTGCAGGGGCAGGCGCAGCACCAGCAAGGCCAGCTGCCAGTCAGGGCGGCCGGCCGCCAGGCCATCCTGCAGCATCTGCACATTGGCCGGCAAAACGGCGACCGATAAGGCGATCAAGCCCCGGCCGGCGGCGCGCCGCACGGCGGGCAGCAGCACGCCAGCGCCACCGGCGATTTCGGCCACGCCGCTCACTGCCACCAGCGCGCCGTGCCACGGCAGCCACGGCGGCATCACCTTCGCATAGGTGGCCGGCAGCAAAAAATGGAGGACGCCGCCGGCCATAAAAAAGGCGGCCAGCAAACACCGTCCGGCGCGTTCGCCGCCCATGAGGCAAATCATGCGCCTGATCTTGATCATGGCGTGATGATCTTCAAATCGAGCACGCGCTCGATCAGCCACACCAGGGCAATGGCGGCAATCACTGCCGAGCCGCCGACCAGCACAATCTTGCGATAGAACGCGCTGTCGCGGGCCAGGTAAGCGAGCGGCAGGAAGATCGCCACGATGGTCAGCTGGCCCAGCTCGACGCCCACATTAAAGCCCACCAGCGACAGCAGCAGGCTGGCCGCCGGCAGGCCGAGGTCGAGCAGCACGCTGGCAAAGCCGAAGCCGTGAATCAGGCCGAACGCGAACGCGGCGAGCGCGCGCCGGCGCGGGAACAAGGGCCAGATGTTATTGAGCGCGGCCAGCACCACCGACAGCGCAATGGCCGACTCCACCACGCGCGAAGGCAGCGACAGCACCCCCAGGACGGCCAGGCTCAGTGTGATCGAATGGGCCAGCGTGAAGGCGGTGACGATTTTCAGCACATCGATACAGGCGGCCCGAAAGTTGGCGCCGCCCTGCCATCGCGCGCGGCGGATGTTGCCGCTGACACCGAACAGCAGCACAGCCGGCAGCAGCAGCGACAGCAGGAACAGGATGTGATCGAAGCCGATCCAGATGTGCCAGATGCCATGGCGGACGTAATCGATGAACTGGGTCCAGCGCGAGGCCCCGGCGACGGCAAGCCGCTGGCGGCTGGCGTCGGGGGTAAAGATGGCGGTGCTGGTGCTGGTGCTGCTGGTGCTGCTGGTGCTGCTGTTTGTGGTGGAGGCGGCGCCATCGGCGCGGTGTTCCAGGCGCAGCAAGCCTTTGTGCTGGGGGTCGATATCGAACAGCAGCCGGTAATCGACGTTCAGCGTTGTCACCGCAGCCGGGCAGGTGGCCGCGAGCTGCAGCACGGCGTAGGCGCCGTCGCTGTGGTCGTCGAGCAGCTGGGCGCTGACGGCCAGCGGACAGGCGAACTGGTCGCCGTCGCCGCTGGCCAGGCGCAGGCGTGAGAGCGCATAGGCGGCAATCGCCGGGTGGCGCGCCTTGACCTCGTCCCAGGTCAGCTCGCCATTGCCATCGGCGTCGAGGCCGATCGCCATGTCGAGGTCGCGCAGGGCGATGTCCCATTGGCCCGTCACCTGGCGGCCTTGTACCTGCAAGGTCAGATAGCTGTCGCTGGGCTTGTGGGCCAGCGCCGGCGCGCTTGTGCATGCCATCATGGCGATGAGCGCCGCCAGCCGCAGCGCGTGCAGGCAGCCGCTCATAATCGGCTCCGCAGCTGCGGCAGCAAGGGCGCGATGGCACGTTCTTCGATGCGGGTGCGGGCGATCCAGTCGCTGGCCAGTTTGGCGGCAGCCTTGTCGCCGCTGGCGACGGCCGTTTCGACCAGGATGCGCAGATCGGCCGGCTCCTTTTGAACTGCCCAGTTGAGCATGGCCAGCTTGACGGCGCTGCCAGCGTCGCCGCGCAACGCCAGTTCGAACCTGGCCTGTTCGCGCTGGTGCACGGTGTCGCCGCGCAGCATGGCAGCTTCAAAACGGCTTTTCAGTACCGCTGTCTGCGCCGCCGCCGCGGGCGATCCCAGCGCCTTCAATGCCAGCGCGTAGCGCAGCAGCAGCGCATCGATGCGGGTGCGGTCTTTGAGCAAGGCGACCACTTCGGCGGCGCGGCCGCGATCGAGCAAAAAGTCGCACCAGGCGCCCAGCAGATAGCTGTCAGGCTTGTCTTCCTTGAGCGCCTTGCGATAGTACGCCTGCGCTTCGGCGTCGAGGCCGGCGCGTTCGGCCATCTCGGCGAGCAGCGTTTCGACCCAGCTCTTGATGGCTGTCTGGGTGGCGGGCGCCGCCGCCAGCGCTGCCTTCAGGCGTGCATAGCTGGCGCGCGCTTCGCCATTGACGCTGGTGATATTGGCCAGGCAGGTGTCGACCACCAGCTTGGGCGCGCGCGAGACCAGCCGCAGGCAGCTGGTCCTGGCGGCGGCGTAGTCGCCCGTCACCAGCAGCACGGTGGCGCGGGTCAGCCAGGCCTGTACATTGTCGCTGTCGCGCGCGACCACGGTGTCGAGGTCTTGCAGCGCCAGTGTGAACTGGTGGGTGCTCTGGCGCAGGGTGGCGCGCAGCACCAGCGCTTCGTCGGGCGGCGCGGCCTGTTTCCACCACGGCGCCAGCGCCGCCTGGGCGTAGCCGAGGTAGCGCGGATCGCCATCGATGCGCGCCTGCTCGATGTAGCGGCGCGCCAGCGCGGCCGCGCGCGCCAGGTCAGTCGGGTTCGTGCTCAATTCTGCGCGCAGTTGCAACAGTTCGCGCTGCACCGGGTCGGCGCGGCCAGGCAGGCGTTCGACCACTTGCCGACCGTCCTGGGGAATATGGGCAGTCGCGGCGGCGCTGCCGGCAATGGCCAGCCACGCGGCCAGCGTGCAGACAAGGTAAAGAGATAACAGCTTCATGCGGTCCTTGCAAAAAAAAGCTGGAACCTGCGCGAGCACGATTCCAGCCATGGTGCTGATTGCTTATTTAAAGCCGGTCAGGCCGGTCACACCGGTCGCCAGTGACGGCACCGGCTCTGACGACCTGCCTGTCCGCCTGCCTGATCAGGGCAGTACAACTGGCTCTTTGTCTTCGTTGCTGGTAGCGGTGACGCTGTCGATGCTGATCGGCTCGCCAGTGGTTTCCGCCGCCAGCGAGACCTGGCCCTGGACCAGGGCAAAGAAGGCGTCGACCGGGTCGACCTGACCGGGACCGCCCGTGACCGGGGTGCCATGGTCGTTGCTGCCGCCGCAGGCGACCAGTGCCGCGCAGCCGAGCAGGGCGACGGCAACCAGGACGGCCGGCTTGCGCATGCTAGTGAAAGTGTGCTTCATGAATGCTCCTCGAGATGTGGATGGTCAGGGTCGATTACTGATTGCCCGGGATCGGCGTATTCAGGTAGGGGAAGTCGCCCTTGAAATCGGCCGCTGTCTTGCGCACGCCATCGGTGAACTTGAGGGCGCCGGCCGGGGCATCGCTCGGTTTGCACCCGACCTTGAGGGCGTCGCCAGTACCGGTCAGTGCGCACAGGGCACCCATGGCGACACGCACGGTCAGGTCGACGACGTCATCGGCTGGACGACGGCCGTTCGGGAAGCCGGCATTGTCGCCAGCAGCCACGCCGAGGGCGAGTTGCGAGGCGGCAGGGGTGGCGGCGATCGCCGTGTTCAAGCGCAGCATTTCAGCCGGCACCACCGTTTTCGGCTGGTTGACGCCAGCGATACCGGTCAGGAAGGCGGCGACCAGGTCGGTGCGGGGGAAATTGGTCGGCGCCTTGGCGGCCGGGAACAGGGTCTCGACGATGGCAGGGAACACCGGGTTGGTCACATAGGTGAGGAACTGGGTGTCGGCGGTCGGCTTGGAGGCGTTGAACTTGTCCTTGTCGTCGAGGCCGATGACCACTTCATTGACCAGTGGCATACCGAGGCGCGACACCTGGGTCCAGGCGCCGCCTTCCTTGCTGGCGTTGTTCAAGCCAGTGGCGGGGGCGCCGTTGATCAGCCGGCCCTGACGCAGGCTGGCGGTGGTGTAGGCGCCAATGACTGGCTCGGTGCCGTTGGTCAGGCAGGCGATCGGTGCTTCGATGGCGATCGAGCTGACATTCTTGCCTTCCAGGTCGTTGCGGTTGGCACCGACTTCAGCGCCCAGCGGATTGAGGTTGAACAGGTCAAAGATTTTGCCGACAGCAATGTAGAACGGCTCCTTGCGCTGGCCGACAAACACCTTGCCGGTGCCGCAGCTGCCGAAGGAAATGTCGTAGATATGCTGGTTGGCATAGGTTTCGTAGGCGGTGGCGCTGCCAAAGGTTT
This sequence comes from Massilia sp. PWRC2, assembly GCF_049896725.1. NCBI lineage: Bacteria > Pseudomonadati > Pseudomonadota > Betaproteobacteria > Burkholderiales > Oxalobacteraceae > Massilia > Massilia sp. PWRC2. The sequence goes on along the minus strand of NZ_JAFCUW010000004.1, from coordinate 227,888 downwards.
TGTCGCCGATGTTGTCGACCGGTTTGTCGAACTCGGTGACGCCGCCGCTGGTGGACGACAGGCGGGTGCGGGTGCCGCCGCGGCGGTCGCCCTTGACCATGTCAACGGTAAACGTTTCACGGACATTCAGGGAGGCCGGATTGACGCCGGCGATGGTCGAGGAATTGATCAAAGGGATCAGCACCGACTTGCCGCCGATGGTCAGCGCGGTCTTTTTTGAGGTGTTTTTGAAGCGGAACTGGAACGTCAAATCGTCCTTGCCATCGCCGGTGTTGTCGATGTGGATTTCATAGAGGGCATTTTCGTCGAACTGGTAGAAGTTCGGGCCGCCGTAGGAATCCTGAAAGGGCTGGTAATTGGCAATCATGGTCACATAGCCATCGCGCTTGTCGGCGTAGCTGCGGAACATGTAGAAGTCGGTGCCGTCCACTTTTGGCGATTTGGTGATGAATGGAGCTTCGCGGTGGCTCGATGCCTGGGCAGGGGCGAATGCACCTGCCAGCACCAGACCGGTAATCATCGAGCCTAGCCAGAGGTTCTTGCGCTTCAACGTGTTCATGGTGTGTATCCCGTCTCAAAAGGTGTTGTATCGAGCTGCCAAGATAGCAAGGTGAGACAATGCGCAATGTTAGCCAGCACACTGATAACTTTTAATTGATGGCGGTTTGATCAAATGTCATAAAATTATCTTGGAAAGTCACATTGGTTGACGGCTTCTGTGGTTTTTTGATTGCTGACCGTCCGCTGGCGCGGTTTGTTATGATGCGTCGATCACAATCGAGCAGAGTCCACCATGCCTAAGAACAAGCCGCCAGTGCGCCGTCAACCCGGTCCCCGTCCTGCCCCTAGCGTCGACCGCACCGATGAACTGGTCGAAGACCTCGCCGTGCTGGCCCTGGAAGTGGCCGAGCAGGAAGACGGCGACAGCGCTGCGCTGGCCGCCAAGCGCGACGAGTTGCACAAGATGGTGCGCAATGCGCTGCGCAAGAAGCACGATGAAGTGCTGTACGGCGCCATCGAGCATGCCCGCTTCGACGATGTCGATGCCTACGCACTGCTGCGTGGCGAGATCGAAGAAGCGGCTGCCTCCATCGTGCTGCGCAGCGACGGCAAGCCGGCCGAAGAGATCGACGCTTTCCTGATCCCGATGTTTATTAATAGCAACGGTGGCCTCAAGCGGGCGCAAGCGTTCCAGGACGCTGCCGGCTTCGAGCTGTTGCGCGCCAGTTTTCAGCAGGCGCAGCTCGAAGCGCCATCGGCCACGGTGGTGTTGATCAGTCACCTGTACGATGTCGACGAGATCGACCGTATCAGTTACTCGGAACTCAACGAGATGCTGCGCGAGGTGGCCGCCACCATGGGCGAGAAGAAAATGGTGGCAACGCCGGCGCTCAGCGGCAGCATCGCCGCCATTGACGACACCGAAGAACCGCAGCCGCAGGCTGATGGCGGGCCCGTCACCGAGCTGCGCTTTCTGCTCGGCTTCGTCCGCCGTCGCCTCGACGACCCGTTTTATGCGGTGGCCGCCGACGGCCCTGCCGCCGACGCCTGGTTCGCCGCCCGCCTCGAACGCTACCGCCAGTGGACCCTGATGGCCGATACGCTGCTGCGCGCCTGCGTGGCCAGCGATCCGAATGGGGTCGCCATCAATTTTCTGTACCAAAACCAGTTTTTTGCCGCCCGCCGCCAGGCCATGGCCGAAGGCGACATATTGATGCTGATGTCACAGCTGGGCGCCGCGCTGGTCGAGCACGCCCTCGAGATCAGCCAGGCCAGCGCCGTGGTGGGCCCGTTCGCGCAGGATGACGACGTCGCCCTGCGGGTGGCGCTGTACCGCAACGGCGACGGCGCCCCGCTGGCCCACTTTGACCTGCCATTCGATCTGGCCGATCAGCTGCAGGACACCATCGATGAGATGTGCGAAGTGTTGCACGGCATGGGCTTTGGTGTGCCCAGCCTGGCGACGGCGTCCCGCTTCAGCGCCGACGGCGTGCCGCAGCAGAGAAAGCCTTACCAGCCAGAGTAGTGCAGCCGCTGCGCGCTATGACAGGCGCGAGTGCGACAACATCAGCCAGGCGACCGAAATGACCACCATCGCCGTCAGGCTCACGCACGACCAGGTGAAGAACCAGGCCGATAGTACGCTGGCCTGCAAGGCCCGTTCGAACAGCAGGCCGAGAAAAAAATCGCAGGCCGTCAGCACCGACCAGCGCCGCAGGTAGACGGGCAGGTAACGGCTCATGTAGCGGTTATGACGGGCGGCGGCATGGCGCTCGTAGAGATTGCGGGTGGCGCTGAGGTCGGCGAACATCCAGCCGAAAAACATGAAGCGGTACAGCAGCGTACGAAAGCGCAGCGGGCCGGCTGGCTGGGTGGGAATTGTTTGCTGGTCTGCCATGGGCGCACCTCGCTGGGCTGGCGGGACGATGGGAAAACGAGGCGGCGCCGCCGGCCCGCTGTGCTACGGATTGCTCATTAACTGCTCATTAACTGCTCATTAACTGCTCATTGATTACGCATTGATAAAAGACGCGCTGCCACTATACCGCAGGGCGCCGTCACCTTGCTGTGCGCGCGCATTCTACTCAGAATTGGTTTAAAGAAACTTCCGACTGCGGCGGCCGCGGCACACCCTGGCTGCTTACGACAGCGGGCGGCGCACCTCGAGCCAGATGGCGGCGATGCGGTCGGCCGCGGCGTACAGCGGTTCGCCCAGTTCGTCGCCGTGGACGTCGGGTTCGATTTCTTCGTAGTGCCACTCAAAGCGACTGCCGGCGAGCAGCGGCGCCAGTCGCGCCAGCAGGGGATCGCAGCCGCCTGTGATCGCCACCCCCGCATAGAGTAGCAAGCGACCGCCGGCGGCGAGCCGGCTGCAGCCCTGCTGCACGATATCGAACGCGCGCTGTTCGCCATGGACGCCGCCGCCATGCCGCAGCAGGCGGCCGAGCGGATCGAGCAGGTAGGGTGGGTGGGCAACGATCAGGTCGAAATGACCGTCGACGGCGGCCAGGGCGTCGCCGTGGACGACGCCGACGCGGTGGGCGCCGGCCAGTGCGGCATTGACGGCAGCGAGTGTCACGGCGGCCTCGTTGAGGTCGACCGCCAGCACCTCGGCCTGCGGCCACTGGCGGGCGATCAGCACGGCGCCCGCAGCGGCGCCGCAGCCGACGTCGATGGCGCGGCGCACATTGTGCGCGTTGAGGGCCAGGGCTGGCCGCAGTGCGCGCCGCAGTGCGCCCATAAAGCGGTAAGTGTCGGGGTCGAAGAACACGGCGTGCTCGTCGAGCGTCGGATAAGCCGAGTGAAAAAACAGCAGGGGCCGGGCTGGCGTCGCGGCGGAGGGCAGCGGGGCCGCGCTTGCCACCCGCAGCTTGCTGCGCCAGCCGGCACCATCGCGCCGCACGATCCCCGCTTCATTCATGGCGTCCCACACGCGCGCATCGACATGCTCGGCGCTGAACCGGCGCGACAGGCCGAAAATGTCGTTCAGGGTGGCCGCTGCGGCCGCGGGGCGCCTGACCACCAGCTGGTGCGACGCGGCGCTGACGGCGGTGTGGCGGTAGCCGACATTGTCGAGATAGCGTCCCAGCCGGAGCAGGGCGTGGTGGGCGCTGCCGTCGCCGTCATGGGTGCGCGTGGTGACGGCGGCGGCGGCGGCTGCAATATGCGGGGTCATGGCCTGGTCTTGGTGGTCGGTGCAGCACGCAGTGTGCAAAATAAGATGCAGTAACGAAAGAGGCAGTCATCCTGCATGGGTGTAAGATTGATCCTACCGTAGCGCACGCCGTACGATGTTGACACCGGCGAAGGCGCTCCGTACATTATCAATCGCGCATCGCGCCGGTGTGCGGCGCACGGCGCGCGGCATTGTACCGATCAAAGCGAGCCCATTATTGCAATCCGATTTCTTTTAAGCGCTGTGCGCCGGCAGCTGCACGATCCGACGAACAGGCACCGAGTCCGATGACCGACCAGCAGGCTAAAAAGCAGGCCAACCAGCAGGCCGACATCGCCACCGCGGTCAACATCCTGCTGGTCGATGAACAGCCGGTCAGTCTCGATAGCCTGGCCGCGCTGTTGCGCGGCCTGCTGGCCGAGCATGGCGGCGCGGTCATCGCCGTCGCTTCGCGCGAAGCTGCCGTGCGGGCGGCCGCGCTGCACGCGCTGGCCGTCATCGTGCTCAATGTGCATGCACCGGCGCCCGGCGGCATGGCCACGGCCGCCGTGCTGCGCGCCGACCCCCACATGCAGGCGGTGCCGATCATCTTCCTGCTGGGCGACGACGTTGCCGATTTCCCCGTCGAACAGGCCTATGCACTGGGCGCCGTCGACTATGTCAGCAAACCGTGCAACCCGGTGGTGCTGCGCGCGCGCGTGGCGGTATTGCTTGACCTGCACCGCAAGGCGCTGGCGCTGGCTGCGCATCGCGAAGTGCGTTATCGGGCCGACCTGCGCCTGCGCGACGAGCGCATCGGCCTGATTCTCGACAGCGCGCGCGATTACGCCTTCATCGGCATGGACGCCGACGGCATCATCACCGAATGGGAAGGCGGCGCCGCTGACATCGTCGGCGCCGCCGGCGAGCAGGCGCGCGGGCACAGCGTGGCGATGATTTTTAGCGCGCAGGACCGCGCCGATGGCATCCCCCAGCAAGAGATGGCGCGCGCGCTGGCCAGCGGCCGCGCGCTCGACAAGCGCTGGCACGTGCGCGCCAACGGCGAGCGCTTTTATGCCGATGGCGTGCTGGTTCCGATGCGCGACGACGGCGGCACCCTGCGCGGTTTCGCCAAGATCTTCCGTGACGCCACCGTCGAGCGGCTGGCGGCCGAGCAGATCGACCGCATCGAGGCCGAGCGCGAGCGCCTGTTTGCCGCCGTCGAAGCGGCCAGTGAACAGCTGGTCGACATTTTTCAGCGCGCCCCAGCGTTCATGTGCGTGGTGCGCGGCGCCGCCCACCGCTTCGAGTTCGTCAACCAGTGCTTTGCCGAACTGGTGGGCCAGCGCGAACTGCAGGAGCGCGAAGCGCGCGCGGCGCTGCCTGAACTGGCCGGCCAGGATTTCTTTGAACAGCTCGACGCCGTCTACGCCGACGGCCAGCCGCGCGAGCGCTACGCCGAACGCCTGCTGTTGCGGCGTCAGCGCGGCAAACTGCTCGAGCCACGCTATGTCGACGTCGTCTACACCGCCATGCGCGAGGCCGACGGCGCCATCTCCGGGGTGCTGGTGCACGGCATCGATGTCACCGAGCGCACCCAGGCCAGCCTGCTGGCGCTGGGCCAGCGCAGCGCCCTCGAGCTGGCCGTCAGCGACGCCCCGCTGGGCGATGTGCTCGATGTGCTGGCCCATACGGCGGAAGATTATGCGGGCGGCGCCGGGCTGGCGGCAATCCGCCTGGCCGACGGCGAGCGCGCCCGTCCGCGCCTGCGTCATGTGGCCGCGCCATCGCTGTCGGCAGACTTTCTCGATGCCCTCGATGGCCTGGAGCCGGCGGCCGACAGCGGTCCCGGCTCGCTGGCGGCGGCCACTGGCGAGACCGTCACCGTCGACGATATCGATGGCGATCCGCGCTGGCCCGGCTTTCGCGCGCTCGCGCGCGTGCATGGCCTGCGCGCCTGTCGCGTGATGCCGATCCTGGCGCCGTCGGGCGCGGTGCTGGGGGTATTTTGCTGGTACTACCGCGAACTGCGCGCACCGAACGATGACGAACACGCGGCGCTGGCAATGCTGGCCAATACCGCCTCGCTGGTGATCGGCCAGCGCCACGAGGCGGCGCAGCGGATGGCTGCCGAAGCGCGCTCGCACAATATCCTCGAGAGCATCAGCGAAGGTTTTATCGCCGTCGATGCGCGCTGGCGCATCACCTTTGCCAACCGCGCCATGGAAGGGGTGACGGCGCTGGCGCAGGCGGCGCTGATTGGCCTCGATTTCTGGCCCGCCTTCTCGCACATGGCCGGCGGCGTCATCGAACAGGGCGTGCGGCGTTGCGCCAGCGAGCGCGTGGCCGTCAAGTTCGACGCCTGGTACGACCCGCGCGGCGGCTGGTTCGAGATCAACTGCTACCCCACCCCGGACGGCGGCATCGCCCTGTACTTCCGCGACGAGACCGAGCGCCGCATGGCGCAGGAGGGCATCCGCCGGCTGGCGGCGGTGGCCGAGCAGTCGCCCGATTTTATTGGTATTACCAGTCCCGACACGGTCGGCATGTTCTTAAATCCGGCCGGCCGGCGCCTCTCCGGCATGGCCGATGATGCGCGCATGTCCGATTACCGGCTGGTCGATTTCTTTGCACCCGACTGCCGCGACCAGCTCGAGCACGAGGTGCTGCCGGCGCTGACCGGCGCCATCGGCCGCTGGGAGGGCGAATTGCGCTTTGCCAGGCTCGATAGCGGCGCCGTGGTGCCGGTGTATTTCAAGGGATTCGCGGTGGTCGATGAACGTGGCGCCATCATTGGTCTGGCCACCGTCACGCGCGACATCACCGAGCAAAAACGCGCCGAAGACGCCCTGCACCGGGTCGCCGCCGACCTGTCCGAGGCCGATCACCGCAAGTCCGAGTTTCTGGCCACCCTGGCGCACGAACTGCGCAACCCGCTGGCGCCGATCCGCAGCGGTCTCGATCTGCTGCGCCTGAAAGACGGCGACAGCGCCATGCGCGCGCGGGTGACCGGCATGATGGATCGGCAGCTGGGCCACCTGATCCACCTGGTCGACGACCTGCTTGATGTCGCCCGCATCACGCGCGGTAAAATCGAACTGAAAAAAGCGCCGGTGGCCCTGCACACGCTGGTGGCCATGGCGCTCGAATCGAACAGCGCGATGATCGATGCGCTCGGCCACACCCTGAGCGTCAAGGTGCCCGAGCAGCCGATCGTGCTCGACGTCGACAGCACGCGGGTGGTGCAGGTGCTCAGTAACCTGATCAACAACGCCGCCAAGTACACCCCGCCCGGTGGCCGCATCAGCATCGACGCCTTTGAACAAAGCGGCAGCGATGGTGCGCAGGCGGTGGTGACGGTGCGCGACAGCGGCGTTGGCATTGGCGCCGATGCGCTGGCCAGCGTGTTCGACCTGTTTACCCAGGTGCGCAGTCACCGCGAGCTGGCGCAAGGGGGGCTGGGGATCGGCCTGTCGTTGGTGCGCCGGCTGGTCGAGCTGCACGGCGGCTCGGTGCAGGCAGCGAGCGAAGGGCGCGGCGAGGGCAGCACGTTTACCGTGCGGCTGCCGCTGGGCGGCGCGGCGCCGCTGGCAAGCACGCCGCACGCTGCCAGTGGCGCTGGCAGCGCGCTGCGCGTACTGGTGGTGGACGACAACGCCGACGCTGCCGACAGCCTGGCCGCGCTGCTCGAGCTGATGGGCCATCACAGCCGGGTGGCCTTCGACGGCCGCGCCGGCCTGGCGCTGGCGCAGAGCATGCAGCCGGACCTGGTGATCCTCGACATTGGCATGCCTGGCATGAATGGTCACGAGGTGGCGCGCGCCATCCGCGCCAGCGCCGGCCTCGAACAGGTGCTGCTGGTGGCGCTGACCGGCTGGGGCGCGCCGGCCGATGTCGCGCTGGCAGTGAGCGCCGGTTTCGACCACCATCTGACCAAGCCGGTCAGCATCGAAGCGCTTGAACGCGCGCTGCTGGCGCGCGCATGACGGCATCGCGGCCAATGTCGTCGCAGCTGCCAGTCTCCTGCGGCACCCTGATCGTCAATCCGGCTGGCCTGCTGCTGCTGTGCCACGTCACCGGCACCGCGCGCTGGGACATCCCGAAAGGCATGCAGGATGACGGCGAGACGCCGCTGGCAGCGGCGATGCGCGAGCTGCGTGAAGAAGCCGGCATTTGCGTGTTTGACGCCGGCCGCTTTGAAGACCTCGGCCAATTCGCCTACCGGCCCGACAAGCGCCTGCATCTGTACCGGGTGCACAGTGAAAACGATGTGCCCGACCTTGATGCCCTTGTCTGCACCAGCTTTTTTCCCCATCACCTCACCGGGCTGCCAACGCCGGAAGCGGACGGCTACCGCTGGGCCGCGCGCGGCGAACTGGCGCGCCTGTGCTGGCCGCGCATGGCGGCGCGGCTGCTGGCCCTGGCGTGGTAGGGGTTTGAGGGGCAGTGGAACGGGGATGCAAAGCTGCAGTCGAACAATGCATTACATGCAAGGCGCAGACCTGATTTTGCTTTCCATAAAATTTCACGTTTCAGGCGAAAATGGCATGATCACGGCCAACTTTGGAATGAATGGTCATGGCCGAAACCTGCCTGTTCCGACCGGCTGATTTCGACCCAAAGCGGACCTTCGAGCAGCAATCAGAGCCGGGCGGTCGCCAAAGGACGCATGTCAGTAAATTTTGATACGAACGATTGAGCAGCTTGCGCAGCCAAGTTGATGAGGATGGTTCCGCTACTGTCCCAACAGGCGATTTCAAACAACGCTCCATCAAGTTGAGGATCGCACTCTTCCCCGCTCCAGTAACTCGGATTGCCCTCGACATACGGTGCAGACGAAGGAGTAGAGCGGAACCCTTTAGGGACAGCACTGAATACTGCCAAGATGAACTGGACCTCATGTTCGCGTAGAAAGAACGCTAGGGAGGCACTGATGTATTCTGGCGGATGGAATCGGTCCCGAAAAAGGTGCTCGGCAAGGCGCAATACCGCAGACATGCCCGGGCATGGCGAGGATTTGCAACGCAGCTGGGCGCTTTTTTCGTGTGCCGAGGCCGCCGTCATGAATTAATCAGATGGTATGGACGTCCCTCCTGAACGTGCCGATACGCTAGCGAAGATCTAGCAGCGACGGCGTCGATGTGCGAAATTGGAGTTTCGTCACCATCATCCAAATTGGAGGCCGATCATGAGACGTACCGCAGAACTGCCTGTCATCGGAATGGACATCGCCAAGAATGTGTTTCAGATCCATATCGTGGATTGCGAAACCGGTGAGATCGAGCGAGCCAAGCTCAAGCGCGACAAGGTCCTGCAATTCTTCGTCAATCGTCAGCCTGCGCTCGTTGCCATCGAGGCTTGTGGAGGAGCCCACTACTGGGGACGTATCTTGCAAGCCCACGGTCATCTGGCGAAGCTGCTGCCGGCTAAACAGGTACGCCCTTTTGTCGTACGCGACAAAACCGATGCCCGTGATGCCCAGGCAATTTGGGTGGCAGCGCAACAACCCCACATCCGCGCAGTGCCGGTCAAAAGCGAACAACAGCAGGCTTGCCTTGCTCTGCACCGAATGCGCTCCCAACTGATGAAGATGCGCATCATGCAGACCAATGCCCTTCGCGGGCTCCTCTACGAATTTGGCATTGTTCTACCAGAAGGTCATCACGCCTTGCTGGAGAAGATCAAGCCAGAGCTTGCCAAGGCAGAAGACCGGCTGCCAAGTGTCATTTCCGACAGCGTGATGGAGCAACTTGTGCGTATTGGCAAACTGCAGGAAGACATCGACCAGCTTGATCGACGGTTGGTTGCTTTAGCTAAAACCAATCCACAAATGCAGGTGCTACAGACGATTCCGGGTTTTGGCCCGTTGACGGCGACGGCACTGGCCGCCACCGCTACCGATATCCACAGCTTTTGTAGTGGCCGACAATTTGCCGCCTGGCTGGGTTTGACGCCACGACAGACGGGCACGGGTGGAAGGATCCGACAACTAGGAATTTCCAAACGGGGCGATCCGTACGTGCGTACCTTATTAATGCACGGCGCCAGAGCCATCATTGCCCGATGTGGCCGATCCGCATGGGTAAGTGCGCTGTTGCAGCGCAGGCCATACTGTGTGGTCGTCGCTGCCTTGGCCAACAAACTGGCGCGCACCGCTTGGGCGGTCCTGACCAAAGGCGCAGCCTTTGATCAGGGTAGATGGAATCCCGGTGAACTGGCGACGTGAACAACACGCAAAATCTGCTCACTGCAAACCTACCAACAGCGTTGTAAGGGAGAGCACGCAACAGCAAAATGATGGGTCAACAGGTCATACCTGGGCAAGGACACTCCGATAGGGAAAAGGGCCGTTAAGCCCGATGATCAGATAGGAGCCTTGCCCGCGAATGCCATCAGGGCCAGCAGGATGAAACGCCTGCACAAACAGGCCGTATATAAGACTGCAACCTCCGTTGACACTTTATGCTGCTAAAGCTTGCAATCCAAGGGACGTCCATATAAGTGGTTCCCTAGTGCGTCTCCAGTAAACCCTTGATCGACTGGCGAGAATCTTGGGGGCAATCAGGCAGGGGAGCACACAGGATTCGGAAAAAATCGGGCGCTAAGCCAATTCACTCATTATTGCGGAACCCCAACGGCCGAAATTGTCCATCGTCGCTCTTCCGATTCTGACGCCAGACGTAATCTCCGGTCAGATTGATGTGTTCCCAGCCCAAGGGCGAAAGGTATTGCAGCATGTCGTCCTTGGCCAGCTTGCCTGACTCGCGCAAGGCCTGCGTGGCCCGCTCCAGGTACACGGTGTTCCATAGCACAATGGCGGCCGTCACCAGATTCAGGCCGCTGGCACGATACCGCTGCTGTTCAAAGCTCCGGTCCCGAATTTCGCCCAGCCGGTGGATGAAGACTGCCCTGGCCAGCGCGTTGCGCGCCTCCCCTTTGTTCAATCCGGCGTGGACGCGCCGGCGTAGCTCGACGCTTTGGAGCCAGTCCAGAATGAACAGCGTGCGCTCGATGCGGCCCAGTTCACGCAGCGCGATCGCCAGACCGTTCTGGCGCGGATAACTGCCGAGCTTGCGCAGCATGAGCGATGCGGTGACGGTGCCATGCTTGATTGACGCCGCCAGGCGCAGGATTTCGTCCCAGTGCGCGCGCAAGTGCTTGATGTTCAGGGTACCGCCGATCATGGACTTCAACCCTGGATAGTCCGCAATGGCGCCCGGAATGTACAGCTTCGTGTCGCCGAGGTCGCGAATGCGTGGCGCGAAGCGAAAGCCCAGCGTATGCATCAGCGCGAACACGTGGTCCGTGAAGCCGGCGGTGTCCGTGTAGTGCTCCTCGATGCGCAGGTCTGATTCGTGATACAGCAATCCGTCGAGCACATAGGTCGAATCCCTGACGCCGACGTTGACCATCTTGGTGCTGAACGGAGCGTAGTTGTCGGCGATGTGCGTGTAGATCATCTTTCCCGGTTCGGCGCCGTACTTCGGGTTGATGTGTCCGGTACTTTCGGCCCGGCCGGCCGCGCGGAAGCGCTGGCCATCCGATGAAGACGTGGTGCCGTCGCCCCAGTTAGCGGCAAACGCGTGACAGGATTGAGCGTTGACGAGTTCGGCCAAGCCGGCCGAATAGGTTTCGTCACGGATGTGCCAGGCCTGTAACCACGACAGCTTGGAATAGGTCGCGCCGGGGCTCGATTCCGCCATCTTGGTCAGGCCGAGGTTGATGGCGTCGGCAAGAATCGCCGACAGCAGCAGTGTCCTGTCCTTGGCCTGCTCGCCGTTTTTCAGATGGACGAAGTGGCGGGTGAATCCGGTCCAGTCGTCGACGTCCATCAGCAGTTCCGTGATCTTGATGCGTGGCAGCATCGCGCTGGTGAGGTCGATCAGTGCCTGGGCCGACTCGGGCACCACCGCGTCCTGCGGGCTGATTTTGAGGCCAGTGTCGGTAATGATGGCGTCCGGCAGTTCATTGGCCAGCGCAAGCCGGTTGACCGTGGCCAGTTGCTGGTTCAGCAGCATCACGCGTTCGAGCAAGTACTGGTCGAGGTCAGGGTTGATTGCAATGGGCAGCGTGCGGGTCTGTCTGAGTTCGCTGAATTTTTCCGGTGGCAGCAAATACTCCTCGAAATCCCGGAACTGGCGCGAGCCCTGCACCCAAATATCGCCGGAGCGCAGGGCGTTCTTCAGTTCGGACAGTGCGCATATCTCATAGAAGCGGCGGTCGATGCCATCGCTGGTGATGACGAGCGGTTTCCAGCGGGCTTTGACGAATGTGATGGTCGCATCTTCCGGTACCTTGCGCGCTCCGGTCGTGTTCATCTTGCGCACGACATCAATGGCGTCGAGCACCGCTTGTGCTGCGGGCGCCGCCTTGAGCTTGAGCACGTCGAGAAATTCGGGCGTATAGCGACGCAATGTGCTGTACTGCTCTTCAATCAGTTGTAGATGGTCAAAGGTGGCGGGCCGGGCGAGCTGGGTGGCCTCGGTGACGCTTTGTTCAAATTCAGTCCACGGCAGCACGGACTCGATCGCGGCATATGGGTCGCCGCCGGATTCTTTGGCTTTGACCAGCGCACGGCCAATTTTCGAATACAGACGTACCTTGTCGTTGATCGCCTTGCCTTGCTTTTGGAACTGCTCCTGGTGCTTGTTCTTGGCGGCGCTGAACATCTTGACCATGATGCGGTCGTGCAGGTCGACCAACTCGTCCGTCACGGTGGCCATGCCCTCGATGGCCAGTGCTGCCAGTGTGGCATAGCGCCGCTCGTCCTCAAATCTGGCAAGGTCACTCGGTTGCATCTGCGCGCCTTCACGCGCAATCTTCAGCAGACGGTTTTGGTGAATATGCCGGCCCAGTCCCTCCGGCAGGGCGAGCGACTGGAAGATCTTGAGGCGCTCGATATGCTCCCGCACGTAGCGGGAATTCGGTTTGCGTGGTGACTGACGCAACCATACGAGCCAAGTGATTTTTATGTCCGGCGCAACATTGAGCAGGTTATCCAGCCCGCTTCGGTGATGTCGTTCCAGCGGCTCGATCAACGTCCGATAGATGCGCCTGTTGGCCCGCGTCACAGCTTCCGCGCAAGCACGCTCAATGACCGATAGAGCCGGCAAGATAATGCGTTTCTGCCTCAACGTTTGCAAGGCATGGCTTGCGAGCACGATGCCTTTGTCAGTCTGCATGGCAAGGTCAGCCAAACTGTGCGCCAGCTTCCGAAAATCCGTCAACCCGAACGGTGACAATCCGAGATAGGCGCGCAACTCATGCAAATGCTCATTCCGCGTTTTTTCGCGCACCCCGTATTCCTGCCAAGTGGCGGCATCGCTTCGTACCTGGCGGGCGACCCATTGAATCACCATATCCGGTACCAGCATGTCGCCAGCCAGCGCATAGCCAGGGTAGCGCAGCAGGCACAATTGGACGGCGAAGCCGATTCGGTTGGCGTCGCCGCGGCGCTGCCGGATCATGGACAAATCGGACTCGGTGAAGCTGTAATGCTGAATGAGATCGTCTTCGGCCTCCGGGAGTGCCAATAGGCTCTCCCGTTCCGTTGCGGAAAGTACCGAGCGACGCGCCATACGTTACGTCATCCTGTCGACGCATAGGCACCTCATGTTGGCCCCGCTCCGCCAATTCGCGCAATGGTTTCAATCAGCGTGGTTCGCTTGACCCCAAAGGTTCGGCAGACAGCAGCCTTGGACATTCCGTCGCGTAGTGCGGCAAGAATGGACTCCAATTTTTCGCCAGTAATTGATGGGGGGCGGCCACCGACACGACCGCGCCGACGCGCGGCTGCAAGCCCGGCGGTCACGCGTTCCTTGGTCAACGCCCGCTCGAACTGGGCCAGCGCGCCGAAAACATGGAACAGCAATTCGCCGGAAGCTGTCGTCGTGTCCATTCCTTCCGTGAGTGATCGAAAGGCGACCTGCTTGTCTTTGAGCGTGTTTACGATGGAAAGTAGGTGCGGCAATGAGCGGCCGAGCCGATCTAGCTTCCAGACGACAAGCACATCACCAGGCCGCAAGAATTCAAGCGCCTGGGCCAAGCCCGGCCGATCATCCTTGGAACCGGACGCACGGTCTTCGTAAAGATGCCGGGCATCGACGCCCGCCGCCTGCAGCGCGTCGCGCTGCAGGTTGGTGTTTTGGCGGTCAGACTCGGACGAAACCCGCATGTATCCGACAAGCATGTACGGAAAACCCATGAAATATGATTGTCGTATGCTACACCATGACGACATAGTATTCCGTACACTTTTCATGCCTTGGGGTGTAAGCTCGAGATATCGCCTGTCGAGCCGTCGGAAAACATCTGTTTTCCGACAGGCCGCTTTCGGCCAGAAGCTGTCATTCACACGGTGCATCATGAGGCAGTATGGGAACGAAAATTAAAAGATCGGCCTCTACTTTTCGGGGTTTCGTACTGCCCCCCGAAGAAGTCCAGCGCCTAGTCGGAGTAGAAGCAGTGCTTCTCGCGCAATCCGGCCAACCCATGAGGCCGAATCGTCCGAATGTCTGGCTTCGGTCAGCGGCAAAGTTCGAGGTCGAGTTCACTGACGTAACTCTAATTGTAGATATGATCCCTGCGATACTCGCGCATGCTGGCGGTGTTGAACATTTATGCTCAGTTCGAGATCAGGTCTCACCTGAATTTTTGGAAATCAATCTCGTTTTACCCATCAAACACTCAGTTTCCCACGATGATGGCTATGTGGAATCAGAAACATTGCAGGACATTGGCCGTTTGGGGGCAACGCTCGGACTGAGTTTCCTGTAATGCTCATTCGACGAATACGCCTCCATCATAAGTAAAAACAGATCATCTACTTCGTGCCCCACCGTCCGCAATGGGGCGGAAGCGGACACAGCCAACCTGATGTTGAGTACAATCGTCTGCAACCGGCCAGAAGCCGCCCATCATCCTAAAGCGGTCGCACCTTCTAAAAAACCATTAACGCAAGTATTTGGGAGTTAAGCACCAATGCAATTAGTTGAATCGTTTTTGCAGGAGCTTTCGAGTTTGGCTGGCGAGGAATGTTGGGGCGTCACTGGCGGCGAGGGAACTGGATCGGTGATCGCACTCGACATTGGAAAGCGAACGGTCAGGGCTAAGCCTTTCAGGAACGTTCACTTGACGGAGTTGGTCAGATGCTATGAAAGCGCATACAAGCTTTTGCTTTACTGCCCCTGGAGAATAGAGTCGAAGTCAGAGGTGTTCTCCGGAAGCCATATGTCGAACGTGAACGATGGCCCGATGGTCCTTGGTCTGGAGTTCATACGCGGGAAAAAAATTGCAGCTGTGACGTGTTCGCGCCCCGCATTGGATCTTCAAATTCAATTCGAAGGAGAGATTTCGCTCGTAATTCATTGCAGTTCGATCGGTATGGATTTCGATGAATGTTATGTGTTTAAAGGAAAGCTTGGCTGGTATACGGTGGGCTTTGATGTCAGGCTGGCATTAGAGAAGTCCAAATAATCGAACGTTGAACGTCGGCTTCGGGTCGAAATGCGTCGGTTTCACTCAACAGCGCGAACGAGTACAATCGGCCAAAAGCGGTCGCCTTACCTTACTAAAATGGAGACAAGATGAAACTCAGACTAGCCGTTTTTTCGGTATTGCTGGCAATTTGTCAAAGCAGTTTTGCTCAGCGGGAATTTCCGTTCAGAGAGATTATTTTTGATGGCGTGAGTGTGAGTGGTTTCCATCAGGGCGAGCCGTTCGAATACTTCTTAATTAAACGAAAAATTTTAGCGGGGCTGCCAATCGCGCAAGAAAGCGCTGTGATTCAGGAATGGTCCAAACAGCACCCAGGTGCAACTGCCCTTCCTGTATCGATCATTGGAGAAGAATCCCAACTACCAATTGTCTATGTTTGGGCAGTCGACGGCAATGACATATTAAATGTGTACCTGGTTAGGAAAGGCGTTCACCCTGCAATAGGGATGCTCGACACAGCAAAATTCGGACGACTTCTTCAAGCATCGTCTAATGCGCCCTTTATCAAACTGGCTGCGCGAGGAGAAAGAGCAGGGAATCCGACTGGCGTAGTGTCGCGGAGGCTAATTCCGAAACTCAGTTACGATACCTTTGTGAATGAGCTTATTGCTGCTGAGACATTGGCTCAGCGCGAGTCGTTGGGGATTTGGTCAGATAGCTTCAAGAAAGTTCGGGAACAGATAGGCCTTGTACCGCTGAGCTCCTTACCACTGACAAGTGATGAATTTGATTTTGACTAGGCTGAACCTCCAAGAGCAGTCGACGGGATCTTCTAGCGTCTGCTTTGGGTCGAATCCAGCCTTTCGACCGCCGCTGCGTAACTCGACAATCATTTGCGATGACGTTCTTAGCCAGGCTCGTCCGCTTTGAATCGTCCGCTCCGGCCTCCCGGTTCGGGTGGCGAAAAATGCTTTGCGAGCTTCGTATCTGGGTTGCAAGTGAGATTCGATTAATTTATATTCGAGAGGTTTATAATGACAGACGGCAACGAATTTAAGGGAAAATCTTATCTCCCGCTCGGAATTCTAATGATAATTTTGGTTTGTGCGCCCATTTTTGGGGGGCAAGTTAGGAGTCCCAACCAGTATTTCAAATTTTTTATTCTACTTTGCGCTTTTGATTCCCGCGCTGCTTCAACTGTTCACGGGGTGCCTGTTCAATCGAATGTGGACGGCCTATAAAACCCGTGTCGAAAGCCCGGAACTATTTTGGTTTGTTACGGTAGGTTATTTTGTTTGGGCAGTTGTCATAATGATCAACGTGGATCCCGGCACACTCAAATGATTTCAACCCTTTGTGCCTGGGACAAAAATGCTGGCAGACCTTGAACGACTCAACGAGCAGCGAAGCGGAGGATGTGATTGCGAGCGGACAGATGAGCCTTCGTCCAAACCAAAGCTTAGGACCGCCGCTGCTGTCTGGGGCGCACTCATGAAGATAAAATATCTGGGACCAGAACGCTGGCAAGAATACGTCGGTTTCAACGACCGCTTCGGGTCGGCAGGCGCCGATGTCCCCCAACAGTGCGAACGGGTACAATCGGCCAGTAGCGGACACCTAGAAGACGATGGGAAAAGACATGCCGAGTACTACAATCAATGAAATGACTCAGCGTGAGTGGCGTGAACTTGGCTTCTTCTATGACCGCGACGATGACGCCAAGGAGTGGCGATTGATAGGGTCCAAGGAAGGACTTCAACGGTTCGCACATGCAATGCAAAAATATGTAGCGAAACCTGGCAACGACCTAATATCGGAACACGAACACTTTGGCCCCTACGGCTATCTGGAAGTCGGCACTTGGACAACCTCGGAGATCACCGACCATTGGATCGCTGGTTCGCTGGGCGAAATTCAAAGACTCGCACTTACTGTGATTTCTCGGCTTAATGCTGTGTCAGTAGGTGATTGCATTTACCTTCGCGCCGAGTTCGCACCGCTTTCACCTTATGACCTTGTGTTGAAAGTGCGGGATGATTTATACGATCCAGCGAAGGCCGACTCGGCGTGTTGGTAACGAATCGACTCATACGACATGACAGGCAGCCATCGGCCAAAAGCGGACGTTTTCACGAGATCAAGGATTTGAATGAAGAGTTATGTGTTCGCCGTGTCCAATAGACCAGTTATGGTCGCATCCGCTTCGCTTGAGGCGATGGATCAGAACTGCGAGGAATACTTTCCGCTGGTTCTTGAAAACGATGACGAGCTCAAGATATTGATGGGCCTACTGGGAGTGCAGTTTTTGGCCGAGACTTCGCTATCGTCAAACCAGGACTTTTCTTCCGTGTTTGATTATTCCGACCAACGGTTACCACAACTGAGCAAAGATGACTTTGACACGTTATATGACGAGTGGCTGCTCAGATCAGGGCGTGAAACAAGTATGGACGAATATGGACAGCTCATTTTTCTTCAAGGACGTGGCGATGGCTGGAACAAGATGGCAAGTCGCTTCGTGCTCTGTGAGACTTTGAGAACTGGGTAGTCTTCTAACACTAGGCTAACGTCCGCAATGGGTCGAATGCGGCCGGTCAGCACGAATTGTCACAAGCTCAGATTGGCAACATGCTAGACTTGTTCGCACAGGCGGTTTCGGCCAATAGCGGACGCATGGGAACCTTACAACTACGTACACAATCAGGCCCTTTGAGGAACTAATGACTCAAATCTTAAGAAAAGTGCTCGCATGTACAGTGTTAATTGGACTCTTTGCGTGCAGCGGCTGTGGTGAGAAATTTGCTAGAGGTTTTGCCTCTCCAGCCAAAGACTATGTTGCTGTACTCGTTACCGAAACCGGAGGTGGTCCTGGAAGCAGTTATTGCATCGATACGGTCGTTGTCGTGCCCAGCGAAATTCTTGCCTCTGGCAACTATCCGGCCAACGACCGCGCCTATGTTGGCGGCTGTCACTCGCTCAAGATGATTCAAATTAACGGTCGCGCAAGTATGCCCAATGCACCACAAATACGGTGGACGGGGCCGTACGAGTTGAGCATCGTCTACAACCCGACTTTTGCACGCCAAGGGGTAGCCGCGTTATTCACCCAAACATCCTTGCACGGGGGGAAAATAACAATCCGTTATGAAGAACAGGAGCCGGGGAAACGCGCACGTTGACAGTCCGCTTTGGGTCGAAAGCGGTCCTTCATTGAAGGACACGTTACCTTAGCGCCCGATTTTTTCCGAATCCTGTGTTCTTCCCAGGCAAAAATAGGACAATTTGTTGGCGGATGTAAGGGGAGTCATCATCGTGAGCGCGCTTGCTTTTATTGCCGCCATCCGGCCGGAAAAAATCTATCATCGAAAGGCCGCAGTCGGCCCGGCGCGACTGTTTTCGCTGGTAGCGGCCTGGCTGGCATCGGTTCACCCGCTCACATATTGAATGACCGATACCCTCATACTTCGTCCAACCGGCTTGACTGAGAGAACATAGCCGCCGGTGCTCTCCCATGCGCACTCACCAGACGGGGCCTTCGATCCGTCCCTGCACATGGAACGGGTACCATCGTGCAGGGGTACGCTATTGGAATGCCCGAGGAAAACGTCTAGCTCGGCGAGTGGAGGTGCCGAAGGGCGCGTCTTTAAAGCGAGTATGGTCTGTCGAAGGAGTTCGACTAAAGCACTGTGGTTTTCTGCAGTGCCCTGCTCGAGGGGCACCATGAGCGCAAACGCCGTCGTGATGACGTCCACGCATGCGCTTTGGCTGATTTCAATTTGGGACCCATCTGGCAGTTGTGCTGTTTCTGCCATTCCATTGAGAGGTTTCCGATGCAGGGTTTGACCCGCATATGCGTGAGGCAACAAGATTGGCGTTGGGGCGCGGAAATCGCACGTAGCTGCCAGCGCAAAGTCTGCGAAATAACCTTGAAGAACAATAAGAGAAATCCCGCAAAGGACCTTGCAAATTTTCATATGGTTCTCTTGAGTAAAAAAATGGTGAAGGTACCCAGTCAAGTCTGATTTTAGCCTGAAGCAGTTCCACTGCACCGCAAACCCTGGTCGGACGAACGAAATAGATGTTGCCAAAAAGATACATTTAACGCGACGCTGCTTGAGCCGGCGGCCTGCTTGGAGTACCGTCGTTGCAGGGTGTCGCCAGCCGGCGTCCGCCCGACCGCGCCGGCGAGCGTGGCAATGAATCAATACACTATCTGGAGACGGGGTAAGGCATGGCTTGGCTGGACGCGAAAGGCTGGCGCACGCTGGCACAGGCTGCGGCGCTGGTGGGCAGCGCGGTCTTGGTGGGGATGCTGGCGCAAGGGGTGCTGGCCGCTGCGGCGCCGTTGACCAGATTCATGGCAGCACTGCTGGCCGGCGGCGGCGCCGTCGTCGGCGTGGCTGGCTGGGCCCTGCTGCATGGGCGCGCGCATGACGCCATCAACTCGCATGGGCGCCTGTTCGAGGTGGTCGGCGGCTCGCTTGATGCGGTAATGATCGGCGCCGCCGAAACAGCGTTTTTCGTCGACACCGTCAAACACAAGATCGACGCCGATGTCGACGCCGTCGAGACCATGGTCGTCGATGCCGGCGAGGTGGCGCGCAGCACCGGCCAGATCGCCGACAATGCGGCCCGCGCTGCCGCCGTCGCCAGCCGCGTGCGCAGCGAGAGCGTGGCCGGGCGGGCCGAAGCCGATCAGGTGTTGCAGGGGATCGGCAGCGCCGGCCAGCAGGCGCGGGCGGTGGCGCTGGGCATGACGGCGCTGCGCGAACAGTCGGCCGGCATCGCCGGCTTCACGGCGGTGATCGCGGAAATTTCGGCGCGCACCAATATGCTGGCACTCAATGCCGCCATCGAAGCGGCGCGGGCCGGCGAGCACGGTCGCGGTTTCGCCGTGGTGGCAGGCGAAGTGCGCCAGCTGGCCCAGCGCACCAAGAGCGCCACCGACGAAATTGGCGTGATGGTGGGGGCCATTAACGGCCAGGCGGCGCAGGCGGTCGGGGCAATGGCGGCGCTGACGGCGGCGGTCGAATCGGCCAGCAGCAAGGTCGGCCAGGTACACCAGATGCTTACCAATATCGAGCAGTCATCGATCGCCGCCGAGCAGGAAATCGGTGCCATCGCCGCCAGCGCCCAAGCCCACGTGGCCACCACCGGCGCCATCCTGGACGCCTTGACAACGGTGCGCGACAGCCTGCTGTCGACCGACCAGGCGTTACCGCGCGCGGCGCAGGCGGCGATGGCGCTGGCCGAGCGTGCCGAATCGATTGCGGCAGCGCTGTCGGAGTCCGGCGTGGCCACCGCCCACGATGCCATCGGCGCCGCCGCCCGCACAGCGGCGGCGGCGGTGGGGACGCTGTTTAGCGATGCCATCCGCGATGGCCGCATCAGCCGCGAAGCGCTGTTCGACCGCCAGTACCGGCCGCTGCCAAACACCAACCCGCAAAAGCACAGCACCCGCTTCGATGATTTTACCGACCGCGAGCTGCCAGCGATCCAGGAAGCGCTGCTGGCCGCCATGCCGCAGCTGGCCTATTGCGGCGCGGTCGACAACAATGGTTACTTCCCCACCCATAACAAGAAATTTTCGCAAGCGCTGACCGGCGACTATGCGATCGACATCGTCAACAACCGCACCAAGCGCATCTTCAACGACCGTACCGGCGCCCGCTGCGGCGCCAATACCAAGCCGTTCCTGCTGCAGACTTACAAGCGTGACACCGGCGAGGTGATGCACGATCTGTCGGCACCGATCATGGTCGATGGTCGCCACTGGGGCGGTTTCCGCATCGGCTACCGCTCGCTGGCGCCAGCCTGACTGCGGGTCGGCGCGGGTCATTACCTATACCCTGGCGAGCACCTGTTCGATCAGCGCCAGGTCGACCGGCTTGGTCAAATGCAGGTCGAAGCCGGCGGCCTGGGTTTGCGCGCGGTCGTCGACGCCGCCCCAGCCGGTCAGCGCGGCCAGCAGCGGCTGGTCAAAGCGGCGGTCGTTGCGGATCGCCTGTGCCACCTGGTAGCCGTTCATCCCTGGCATGCCGAGGTCGAGCAGCACCACTTGCGGACGAAACTCTTGCATCGCTTCGAGTGCGGCGCGGCCGCTATTGGCCACCTGGGCGCGGTGGCCCAGCATGTCAAGCAGTTCGGCGAGGATGTCGGCGGCGTCGCTGTTGTCGTCGACCACCAGCACGCGCACGGCGTGCACTGGCAGCACGGCAGGCAAGCAGGGCTGCAATACCGGTTGCGGTTGCGGCTGTGGCTGCGGCGGCGGCGCCGCGCTGGTCGCCGTGGTCAGCGGCAGGCGCACGCTGAAGGTGCTGCCAAGACCGACCCCGGCACTGGTGGCGGCAACGCTGCCGCCATGCAGTTCGACCAGGGTGCGCACCAGCGACAGGCCGATTCCCAAGCCCCCTTCGCCAGGCAGGCGGTCGCGCCCGACCTGGCGAAACAGGTCGAACACGCCGGCCAGGTCGGCGCTGGCGATGCCGACACCGTTGTCGCTCACCTCGAGCAGGGCCGTGGCGCCGCCCTCGGCGCGTAGCGCCAGCCGCACCACACCGCCCTCGGGGGTGTAGCGGGCGGCGTTGTTGAGAAGATTATTGAGCACCTGGATCAGGCGGGTGGCGTCGCCCTGCACCAGCAGCGCTGCGGTGCCCGCGGTGCCTCCTTTTTCAGCGCCGTCAACGTCGATCTGCAGGCGGTGGCCACGCGCTTCGATGGTGGGGCGGGCGGCGTCGACGGCGGCCGCAAGGACCATGGCCAGATCGACTTCGCCCAGCTTGAGGGCGATCTGGCCATGGGTGATGCGACCCACGTCGAGCAGATCATCGACCAGTTCGACCATGTGGCTCAGCTGGCGCTCCATGGTGGTGAGCACGCGCTGACGCACGGCGGGATCTTCGCCGCCCAGGCGCAGCAGCGGCAGGCCGCTGCGCAGCGGCGCCAGCGGATTGCGCAGCTCATGGGCGAGGGTGGCGATAAACTCATTCTTGCGGCGGTTCGACTCGAGCAGGTCGGCAGCGAGTCGTTCCAGCTCGAACTGGGCCTGACGGCTTTCGGTGACGTCGGTGAACAGCACGGCAACGCGGTCGCTGCCTTCGCCGCCAACCCGGGTGGCGTAGACGTCGAACCAGCGCTGCATCACGCCGATGCTGTCGTTGCGATGGCGCGCCGGCTCGCCGCTGCGGGCGATCTCGCCATACAGCGTGGTCCAGACGGGATCGTGGCCGGGCACCATGGCGCCCATGGTTTGACCGACCGGATCGGTCAGACCCGTGTGGCGCACGAAAGCCTGGTTCACTTCGAGAAAGCGGTAATCGATGGCCGCGCCGCCAGCGTCGCGGATCATTTCAATGATGCAGACGCCTTCGTCGACCGCTTCGAACAGGGTGCGGTAACGCTCTTCGCTGGCATCGAGCGCCAGCTGCGCCACGCGCGCGCCGGTGACGTCGCAGACCACCCCGCGCAGCAGCGCCGGCTTGCCATCAGCGCCGGCCAGTACTTCGCCGTGCGAGACCAGGTGATGGTAATGACCGTCGCGTGCCAGCACGCGCGCGGCCGAGCGGTAGGCGCCGCCATTGGCCAGGGCGGCGCCGACATCGGCATGCGCGCGCGCGATGTCGGCGCCGTGGATGGCGCGGACGTAGGCGGCGATCGGCGTGCCGGCAAGGTCGCTTCTGGAGTCGTCGTCCACATCGAACAGGAATTTCATGGTGGTGTCGGCTTCCACGCGGTTGCGGCGGATATCCCAGCTCCAGGTGGCCAGGCCGCTGGCCACGGCCGGCGCCGGCCCAATCTCACCCCCAACCCCGCCCTGCGATGCGTGCGCGCTGTCGGCCCTGGCGCGCTGGCGCCGTCCCGGTTCGACGAAACGCGCCACCTTGGCCGCCAGCGCCACCGCCGCCAGGCTGGCGGCAAGGACGTCGGCGGCGCCAGCCTGGTAGCAGGCGGCGACCGGGAAGTCGGTGTCGGCAGCGAGCACCAGCACCGGCAAGCGGTACGGCGGCGCTACCAGTGCGCCCAGCGCCGCGATGGCGTCGGCGGCGTCGACCGAGAGGATCGCCAGTGCCACTGCGCCGTCGTGCGCGGCCGCCAGCGCCGCTGCCACCGAGTCCACTTGCAGCAGCGCGGCGCTGCAGCCGGACAGCGCAGCGAGGGCATCGTCGATGGCACGGGCGGACGCGGCCAGCCCGACCAGGAGCACGCGGCCGGCGGCGACGCTGCTCAGCACGGGACGGTTTGCATTGGTTTGAACAGTTCGGGCACTCTGACACCACCGCGATAAAAAGGCGTTAAGCTGCGGCGCCCGGCGGCGACGGCAGGAGCGGCGAACAAGCTCGCCAACTAGTGGCGGAATTATAACGGCAGTTGCGCAGGTTCCTGCTTTTGAGCAACACGCAACCGTGCCGACGGTCGGCGCGGCTGGTATATTGCCGCTCTGTCAGCATGCGGGCTTGCCCCCGGCTTGCGCAATACTGGACATTGGTACCATCAGTGCATGTTGTTTACCGTGTTTACCATTTTTTCGATTCGCTACCTTGCATCCTCCTATGACTATGTCGTTGTTGCCCCGCGATGCCACCCGCATCGCCCACGCCGCCGCCGCCGCCGACGCCGCCGGCTGGCTGAGTCATCGCCAGCAGGCCCTGTTACATCAGCGCGGCTGGCTGCGCATGCTGGCGCCGCGCGCTGTCGGTGGCCTCGAAGTGGACTTGCCCGCCGCGGTGCGGCTCGAAGAAGCGGTGGCGGCGCAGGATGGCAGCATGGCCTGGGTGCTGACGCTGTGCGCTGGCGCCGGCTGGTTTGCCGGCTTCATGGCGCCGCCGGTTGCGCGCGCGATCATCGGCAGCCGCCGCGTATGCATCGCCGGCAGCGGTGCGGTGGGCGGCTTTGCCGATATCGCGGGCAGCGGCGCGCCCGACGACAGCGCCACCGGCTACCGCATCAGCGGGCGCTGGGACTATGCCAGCGGGGCGCCGATGGCCACCCATCTCACGCTCAATGCGCGCGTGCGCCGGCGTGGTGAGCTTGTGCTGGACGACGCTGGGGCGCCGCTGATCCGCGCCTTTATCGTGCCGCGCCGGCTGGTGACCATGCAGCCGTCGTGGCGCAGCATCGGCCTGCGCGCCAGCGCCTCGCACAGCTATGCCATCGAGGCGGGCGAGATCGATGGCGGCCATGGCTTTCGCATCGACGCCGCCGCTGCCACGGCGCCCGGCCCGCTGTACCGCTTTCCCTTCATGGCGCTGGCGTTTGTCACGCTCGCTGCCAACCTGGCCGGCATGGCAGCGCACTTCCTGGCGCTGGCACACGCGGCCATCGGTGGCCGCCGCCACAGCCCCACCGGTGTACCCCTGCTGGAGGTGGCGGGCGTGGCCGCCCGGCTGGCGCAGGCCGGCGCCCGGCTGGCGGCGGCGCGCAGCGAGTTTTATGGGTTGCTCGACGCTGCCTGGCTGACGGTGGCGGCCGGTGCGCACCTGCCAGCACCCGCGCATGCAGCGTTGCAGGCCAGCTCAAAGGCGCTGGTCGAGGCTGCGCGCATGGCGGTCGATGGTATCTATCCGTATTGCGGGCTGGTGGCCGCCGGCTGCGACACCGAGATCAACCGCGTGTGGCGCGATTTTCATACGGCGACCCAGCATTCGCTGCTGCTGCCAGAATGAGCAGCAGCAGGCGCTAGCGCACCTCTGCCAGCGGCAGACTGATGCGGTTGCGTCCCATGTGCTTGGCGCGGTAGAGGGCGGCGTCGGCGATCGCCACCAGTTGCTGTACGCTGGTGTCAGCCGCTGCAATGGCGGTGGCCGCACCGATACTCACCGTCACATGGCCGCTGCCATGGTGGATGGCGCCATCGCAGTGGGGCAGGTTGAGTCGCTCGACCCGGCTGCGAATCCGTTCGGCGACGATGGCGGCGCCCTTGAGCGACTGGTTCGGTAGAATTACGGCGAATTCCTCGCCACCGTAGCGCGCCACCAGATCGTTGGCGCGCATTTCGCTCGATACCGCCCTGGCGATGCGTTTTAGGCATTCATCGCCACCGAGGTGGCCGTTGGCGTCGTTGTACGCCTTAAAATTGTCGACATCGACCATCAGCAGCGACAGCGGCTGCTGCTGGCGCAGCGCGCGCGTCCATTCGGCGTGCAGGGTGTCGTCGAAACAGCGGCGGTTGGCCAGCCCCGTCAAGCCGTCGCGGGTAGCCAGCTGCTCGAGCGCCGCCTGCGCCATTTTTTCGTCGGTCATGTCGCGCAGGGTCTGCACCACCGCCACCATGGCGCCGCCATCGTCGTGGATCGGGCTGGCATCGGCCGCCAGATAGCGGCGCGTGCCCACGCGCGGCATGTCGCACCAGCTTTCGGCGCACAGGGCGCCATCTTCGGCCGGGTGGATGGCCGGTAGCGGATAGAGCTGGCTCAATTCGTCGCAGCGGTTTTGCATCAGCAAGTCGGCCAGCGTGGGAACGGGGCTCTGGTGAAAACTGCGCCAGTGGTCGCGCGTGCCGATGACGTCGCCGGCGGCGACCCCGGTCAGGCGCTCGCACGCCTTGTTCCAGATCATCACGCGGCAGCCGGTGTCGAGCACGAAGGTGGGCACGGCCAGCATTTCCATCAGCCGCGTGGCGAAGGCGCCGTTGTGCAGGGCAGGGGCAGGGGTGGCATGGCACTGGAAGCGGGAAGAGGGCATATTCGGTCCTGTAAAAACTGTCCGGTACGCAATTTATTGACTGCCGACAAGTTTCGATTTTCCTACAAGGCAACCTCGCGACCTTTGATCTCGCTCAATTTGGTGAGTGTTGTTGCATCAACGCCCTGGCAAGGGAATTGACATCGACAACACCGTTCCTGCGCCCGGGCCACTATCGATGTCGAAGCTGCCGCCGGCTGCGGCGACGCGGTCGGCGATGCCGGCCAGGCCACAGCCGCCGCCGCTGCCAATGCCATTGCCATCGCGATCTTCAGTGTCAGCCGCAGGCGGCGCCATGCCGATGCCGTTGTCGCGAATTTCCAGGGTGACGCTGGTGTCGCCGCGGCTGAGCGCCACCCACACTTGACTGGCCTGGGCATGGCGCACCACGTTGGCCAGCGATTCACGCAGGATGCGCAGCAGCACGACGTCGAGCCCATCGCCGCCGCCGCCGTGGTCGGCGCCGGTAACGAGCTGGTAGCCGATGCCGTGCAGGCGCGAAAATTCGCGCAAGTGCTGCTCCATCGCCGCGCGCAAGCCGCCATCGAGCGCCAGCGGGCGCAGATTGTCGATCACCACCCGCAGCGCGTCGATGGTCTGGTCCACATGCCGGGCCAGCCGCTCGAGCGTGGCTGCTGTGTGCGTGGCTGGCGCGCCGATGGCCGCGTGGCGGGCCAGCTGCACTTCGATCTTCAGCGCCAGCAGATGCTGGCCAAGGTCGTCGTGAATATCGCGGGCGATGCGCTGACGTTCGTTTTCGCGCACCTGCTCGTGCTGCTGCAGCGCCCGCCACAGTTCGTCGCGGGTACTGGCCAGCGCCTGCTCGGCGCGCGCCCGGCCCAGTTGTCCAGCGGCGAGGCGTTCGCGCAGCTGCGCCAGCGTGTCGGTGGTGCCCAGGTGACGCACCAGCAAGCCGTGAAACAGCAGACCGGCCAGCGCCAGCGCGGTCAGCGCCATCGACAGCGCCGGCTGCACCCCCGGCCACAGACCGAGCAGGGTGATGCCGACCGGTGCCAGGCTGACCATCAGGGCGATCGCAAGGAGGGCGCAGCGGTGTGAGAGAGTCATGACGGCGTCAATGCGGGTGTGAGGATGCCAGCTTACGAAACAGCGCCGACCCGCATGTTGTCTTGAATCAATTGTAATGCCGCCGGGAATTTTTCGGCTTTGCAACTGCGGCGGTCGCGGCCCGGGTCGCGCACGTCGCGGTATAATGGCCGGTTGAACAGCAAGGATTACCGTGACCTATAGCATCAAAGAGATCTTCTACACCTTGCAGGGTGAAGGCGCCCAGGCCGGCCGACCCGCCGTATTTTGTCGCTTTTCAGGGTGCAATCTGTGGAGCGGGCGCGAGGCCGATCGGGCCAGCGCCGTGTGCCAGTTTTGCGACACCGATTTCGTCGGCACCGACGGTGACGGGGGCGGCAAATTCGGCGACGCTGCGCTGCTTGCTGCCGCCATCGACAGCCTGTGGCCGGCCAGTTATCCGGCCAGCAAGTACGTGGTGTTCACCGGCGGCGAACCGTTGCTGCAGCTCGATGGCGCGCTGATCGACGCGATGCATGCGGTCGGCTTCGAGATCGCCATCGAAACGAATGGCACGCTGCCGGTGCCGGCCGGGGTCGACTGGGTGTGCGTCAGCCCGAAGATGGGCGCCACCCTGGTGGTCGAACAGGGCGATGAACTCAAGGTGGTCATTCCGCAGGCCGGGCAGGCGCTGGCCGCTTACGAACAGCTGCGCTTTGGCCATTTTTTTGTGCAGCCGATGGATGGCCCGCTGGCCGAATTCAACACGCGCCTGGCGATCGACACCTGCAAGCGCCAGCCGCGCTGGAAACTGAGCCTGCAAACCCACAAGCTGCTGCAGATCCCCTGATTTTTTACCGTATTTTTTACCGTCAAGATTGACCGTCCCATGCTGACCATCACCCGCAAGCTCGAATTCGACGCTGGCCACCGTATACCCGACCACAAGAGCCAGTGCCGCAACCTGCACGGTCACCGCTACACGCTGGAAATCACCCTGACCGGCGCCGTCATCGATGTCGAGGGCTCGTCCGACAATGGCATGATCATGGATTTCAGCGACGTCAAGGCGCTCGCCAAGCAGCACCTGGTCGACGTCTGGGACCACGCTTTCATCGTCTACGACAAGGATGATGCGGTGCGCACCTTCCTCGCTTCGCTGCCCGGTCACAAGACGGTGGTGATCGACCGCATCCCGACGGTGGAAAACCTGGCACGGGTCGCTTTCGACATCCTGCGCGCAGCCTTTCTCGACCGCTTCGGTACCGGCCTGCACCTGCACAAGCTGGTGCTGCATGAAACCCCCAACTGCTGGGCCGAGATCACCGATGCCTGAGATGGTCAGCGCCCCGCACAGCGCGCCCGAGCAGTTCATGGCGCTGGCACTTGTTCAGGCGCAGCTGGCCTGGGATGCGGGCGAGGTGCCGGTCGGCGCCGTGGTGGTGCGCGATGGCGCGGTCATCGCGGTGGGCCGCAATGCGCCGATCGGCAGCAGCGACCCCACCGCGCACGCCGAAATCATTGCCCTGCGCGGCGCCGCCGCCGCGCTCGGTAATTATCGCCTGCCCGGCTGCGAATTGTATGTGACGCTCGAGCCGTGCCTGATGTGCGCCGGTGCCATGCTCCATGCGCGCCTGGAGCGCGTGGTGTACGGCGCGCCGGACCCCAAGACGGGGGTGGGCGGCTCGCTGATGAATGTCTTCGAGCAGGCCCAGTTGAACCACCAGACCGCGCTGGTCGGCGGCGTGCTCGGCGAGCAGGCCGGCGCCATGCTGCGCGCCTTTTTCGCCGAGCGGCGCCGGGCGGCGCGCGCTGGCGCCCCCTGAAGCGCATTTTGTCTCTTTCTTTCTTCCCATGACCAAGCACACCGGTATTGCCATCATCGCCCCTGGCGGGCGTCCCCCCGATGATGCCCGCCTGCCCATTGGACTCGAACGGCTGCGCGCGCGCGGCTTCGTGGTCCACAATTATTACGAACCGGACGGCGCCTTCCAGCGCTTCGGCGGCACCGACGATGGCCGTCTGGCGCAGCTGAAGGCGGCGCTCGCCGATCCTGCCATTGACGTGATCATGGCGATGCGCGGCAGCTACGGCTTGACACGCCTGCTGCCGCGGATCGATTTCGACGCCCTCGCTGCCAGCGGCAAGATCGTGGTGGGCTTTTCGGATGTGACCGCCCTGCACATGGGCTTGATGGCCAAAACCGGCGCCATGAGTTACGCCGGTCCCATGTTCGCCGGCGACTTTTGCGGCGATGCCGAAGATGCGCTGACCATGCACAGTTTTTTCACCTGCCTGGCCGGCCCCACCCACACCATCGTCGAGCAGGTCAGCGGTAATCCGACCGTGGCCGTCGACGGTCCCGTCTGGGGCGGCAACCTGGCGATGCTGGTGTCGCTGCTGGGCACGCCGTATTTCCCGGCGTTGCCCCTCATCGATGGCGGCATCGTCTACATCGAAGACGTCAACGAGCACCCTTACCGCATCGAGCGCATGCTGCTGCAACTGCTGCAGGCAGGCATACTGGGGTGCCAGCGCGCGCTGGTGATCGGCGAAGTGTCGGCCTACCGCTTGAGCCCCGCCGATCAGGGCTACGATTTCGACGCCATGCTGGCCTATCTGCGCGCCACCCTGCCGATCCCGGTGCTGACCGGCCTGCGCTTCGGCCACAGCGCCAGCCGGGTGACGATCCCGTTCGGCGCTGCCGGGCGCCTGCGCTCGGATGAACAGGGTTTTAGTCTGACCCTCGATGGCTATCCAAGCCTGGGCCGCTGAAAACCCGTGTGGCCGTGATAAAATCATCGGTTAATGAATATCTTCGCTTAAAGGCTTCAATCCGTGCTTTCAACTGCCAATATCACCATGCAATTCGGCGCCAAGCCGCTGTTCGAAAACATTTCTGTCAAATTCGGCGATGGCAACCGCTACGGCCTGATCGGCGCCAACGGCTGCGGCAAGTCGACCTTCATGAAAATTCTCGGCGGTGACCTCGAGCCATCGGCCGGCACCGTCATGCTCGATACCGACGAACGGCTGGGCAAGCTGCGCCAGGACCAGTTCGCGTTCGAAGACATGCGCGTGCTGGACGTCGTCATGATGGGCCACACCGAGCTGTGGAACGCCATCGCCAAGCGCGACGCCATCTACGCCAATTTAGAGGCGACCGATGACGACTACATGGTCGCCGCCGAACTCGAATCGGTGGTGGCGCAGTACGACGGCTACTCGGCCGAAGCGCGTGCCGGTGAACTGCTGCTGGGCGCGGGCGTGTCGATCGACCAGCACCAGGGGCCCATGAGTTCAGTCGCGCCCGGCTGGAAGCTGCGCGTGCTGCTGGCGCAGGCGCTGTTCTCCAACCCCGACATCCTGCTGCTCGACGAACCGACCAACAACCTCGACATCAACACCATCCGCTGGCTGGAAGATGTGCTCAACGAGCGCAACTCCACCATGATCATCATTTCGCACGATCGCCACTTCCTCAACCAGGTCTGCACCCACGTCGCCGACATGGATTACGGCACCCTGAAAATCTACCCGGGCAATTACGACGAGTACATGCTGGCCTCGACGCAGGCACGCAACCAGCTGTTGTCGAACAATGCCAAGGCCAAGGAAAAGGTCGCCGAGCTGCAGGATTTCGTGCGCCGCTTCTCGGCCAACAAATCGAAAGCGCGCCAGGCCACCTCGCGCGCCAAGATGATCGACAAGATCAAGGTCGAAGACATGAAGCCGTCTTCGCGCGCCTACCCCTTCGTCCGTTTCGAAGGCGAGAAAAAACTGCACCGCCTGGCGGTCGAGGTGGAAAACATCTCCAAGGCCTACGACAAGCAGCTCTTTAAAAACTTCAGCGTGGCGGTCGAAGCGGGCGAGCGCATCGCCATCATTGGCGCCAACGGCGCCGGCAAGACCACCCTGCTGCGCACCATCTGCGGCGAGATGTGCAAGATGCAGCCCGACAGTGGCCGCGTCAAGTGGGCGGAAAACGCCAACGTTGGCTACATGCCGCAAGATCCCACCGAAGAATTCGCCGATGGCGCCGTGCTGACCGACTGGATGGGGCAGTGGACCAAGGAAGGCGACGATGACCAGGCGGTCCGGTCGATCCTCGGACGCCTGCTGTTTGGCGGCGACGAAGTGAAAAAATCGGTCAAGGTGCTCTCCGGTGGCGAGAAGGGCCGCATGATGTACGGTAAGCTGATGCTGGGCCGTCACAACGTCATGCTGCTCGACGAGCCGACCAACCACATGGACATGGAATCGATCGAGTCGCTCAACATTGCCCTCGACAAGTACGCCGGCACCCTCATTTTCGTCTCGCACGACCGCGAATTCGTCTCCTCGCTGGCCACCCGCATCCTCGAGATCAAGGAAGACGGCATCGTCGACTTCCCCGGCAATTACGAAGATTATTTGACCAGCCAGGGCATCGCCGCATAAGTCATGGAGGGCACCACTATGATCGTCACCCCTATCAAGACCATCGAGTACGACCATCCGCAGGCGGGCCTGTCGTGCACCGCCCAGGCCTGGGCAAGGACGCCGGAAGCGCCTGCAGCGGCCGAGCGCGCCGTGCTCAAGGAACGCATCCGCGCGCTGCTCAAGGAGCGCCAAGCGGTGCTGGTGGCGCACTACTATGTCGCCGCCGATCTGCAAGACCTGGCCGAAGAGACCGGTGGTTGTGTCTCCGACTCGCTGGAAATGGCCCGTTTCGGCCGCGATCACCCGGCCAAAACGCTGGTGGTAGCGGGCGTGCGTTTCATGGGGGAGACGGCAAAGATTCTCAGCCCCGAAAAGCGCATCCTGATGCCGGACCTGGACGCCACCTGTTCGCTCGATCTGGGTTGCCCGGCTGATGAATTTGCCGCCTTTTGCGACCAGCATCCGGACCGCACGGTGGTGGTGTACGCCAACACCAGCGCGGCCGTCAAGGCGCGTGCCGACTGGATGGTGACATCGTCGATTGGCCTGGACATCGTCGCCCACCTGCATGCGCAGGGCAAAAAAATCCTGTGGGCGCCCGACCGTCACCTCGGTTCCTACATTCAAAAACAGACCGGCGCCGACATGCTGCTGTGGCAGGGTTCCTGCCTGGTGCACGATGAATTCAAAGGCGTCGAACTCGAGCTGCTCAAGGCCGATTACCCGCAAGCGAAAGTGCTGGTGCACCCGGAGTCGCCCGCCAACGTGGTGGCGCTGGCCGATGTCGTCGGCTCGACCACGCAGCTCATCGATGCGGCGCGCAGCATGGACGCTACCACGTTTATTGTCGCCACCGACAATGGCATCCTGCACAAGATGCGCGCCGCTGCCCCCGGCAAGCATTTTATCGAAGCACCCACAGCTGGTAACAGCGCCACCTGTAAAAGCTGCGCGCACTGTCCGTGGATGGCAATGAACGGCTTGCGCAACCTGGCAGCCGTGCTGGAGAACCTTAATAATGAAGTGTTCGTCGATCCGCACATCGGGCAACTGGCCGTGCGGTCGATCGATCGCATGCTCGACTTCGCCGCCGCCAAAAAAGCCCGGGCTTTGCCCCGTGCCGGCCTGGCCGACGAAGCGGGCCTGTTTGCCGGAGTTGGACCAGCATGAGCAATTTGCGTAACCCCCACGAGCAATTCGATGCAGCCTTGCAGTCGGCCTTTGAAGCGAACATCCTGGCTGCACTGCTCGAAGACGTCGGCAGCGGTGACCTGACCGGTCGGCTGGTGCCCAACGACAGCCGCGTGCGCGCGCGCGTGATCGTGCGCGAAGATGCCATTCTGTGCGGTGCGCCGTGGTTCGACGCCATCATGGTGGCCCTCGACCAGGACACCGAAGTGCGCTGGAACTACGCCGAAGGCGACCGCATCAAGGCCGGCAGCGTGGTGTGCACCATCGAAGCATCGCCCCGTGCGCTGCTGACGGCCGAGCGCAGCGCCCTCAATTTCCTGCAGCTGCTCTCGGGTGTGGCCACGGTCACGCGCCAGTTCGTCGATGTGGTCGAAGGCACCCGCGCCGCCATTCTCGACACCCGCAAGACGCTGCCGGGCCTGCGCCAGGCGCAAAAATACGCGGTGCGCGTGGGCGGCGGCAAGAACCAGCGGATGGCGCTGTTTGACGGCATCCTGATCAAGGAAAACCATATCGCCGCCGCCGGTGGCGTCGCCAGTTCACTTGCTGCCGCCGCCGCGCTCGGTGCCGGCAAGCCGGTGCAAATCGAAGTGGAAACGCTGGCGCAGTTGCGCGAGGCGCTGGCCTCGGGCGCGGTGTCGGTGCTGCTCGATAATTTCGAGCTGGGGCAGATGCGCGAAGCGGTGGCCCTCAATGGCGGGAAGGCCCTGCTCGAAGCGTCCGGTGGCGTCACCCTGGCAAGCGTGCGCGCCATTGCCGAGACGGGGGTGGACCGCATTTCGATCGGCGGGCTGACCAAGGATGTCAAGGCGACTGATTATTCGCTGCGGATCGTCGACTAATCGGCTATTCGGCTAATCGACTAAGCGGCTAATCGATTAAGACTGGGCGCCTGGAAGGCTTGAGGACAGCCCCGGCCTGCTCCCAGCTTTATGGCGCCGTCTGATCGACGTAAATGAGCTTGTCGGTCGCGTACCCCAGGCTTTTCGCCTTTTCCACCAGCCGCGTTGTGGTTGCCGCATCGAGCGTCGGCGTGCGCGACAAAATCCACAGGTACGATGTATCGGGCCCGCCCACCATCGAGGTGCGGTACGCCGGATCGAGATCGAACACGATGTAAGAGCCGTAGAACGGCCCGAAGAACGACACCTTCAGGTAAGCGGTGTCGGTGGCGCCGACAAAATACGCCTTGCCCTCGGACTCCTTGTAGACGTTCTTTTCACTCTCGTAGCCCCGGTTGAGCACCTTGATGCCACCGTCCGGGCGCATGCTGTATTCGGCAGTCACGCGGCTCAAGCCGCGCTCGAAGCGCTGGTCGAGGCGGGCGATCTCATACCATTTACCTAAATACAGTTTGCTGTCGAAGGGTTTGACGGGAGTGATGTTGTCGGGCTTGGAGACGCAGCCGCTGCTGGCGGCAAGCACGGCGACAACGAGTGCGCTAAGGGCAAGTTTCATGGCGTGGCCTTGTGGTCGATTGCAACGCTGGCAGGGGCCAGCAGGGACAGCAGCGACGGCAATACCTGCCCGGCCGCCGCATCAATTTTTAAGGTAATCAAATCGTCGGCACGGGTGATGCCCTGGTTGATGGCGGCAATCGGCTTGTGGCTGGCCGCCGCCATGCGGCAAAACCGAAAGCCGGAAAACACCATCAGCGACGAACCGACCACCAGCAGGGCATCGGCCTGTTCGAGCCGGCGCACCGCCTCCACGGTGGTGGCGGTGGCGACGCCGTCGCCGAAAAACACCACGTCCGGTTTCAGCGTACCGCCGCAATGGGGGCAGGGCGCCACCACGAAGCGCGTCAGATCGTCCGATTCGACATGGGCATCACCGTCGGGCGCCGCCACTGCCGGCACGCCGACGTGGTCGGGGTTGAGGGCGGCCAGCAGCTGCTGCACGGCGGCGCGGGAAATCGGCGCGTGGCAGTCGAGGCAGACCACGTGGTGAATGCTGCCGTGCAGTTCCAGCACGGCGCTGCTGCCGGCACGCTGGTGCAGGCCGTCGACGTTTTGCGTCATCAAGGGAGCGAGCCGCCCGGCCGCCTGCAAAGCGGCCAGCGCCAGGTGGGCGGGGTTCGGCGTCGCCTGCGCCATGGTGGCGTAACCGATCATGCTGCGTGCCCAGTAACGCTTGCGCACTGCTTCGAGCTTGCGAAACTCCGGTCCCTGCACCGGCGCGTGGCCGCGCCGCACACCGTCACGGCCGCGGTAGGCCGGGATGCCTGACGCGGTGCTGATGCCGGCACCGGAGAGCACAAGGATGCGCCGGTGGCGTTCGAAAAATTCAGCCAGTGCCGCCACTGACTGTGCCGGCCCGGCGCTCTCGTCGTGGCTCAAGGATTGCATGGTATTCGGGTCGCTCATGCTTGGTATTTCTATAATTTAACAGAAAGGTCCGCCGGACGTCGCCGTCTGTCTGTACGGGTATGCGCAGATGCAGGTGTGCAGTGCGCGCCGCTTGCCGTTCAGGCGCGCGACGACCAGGCGATGCCAGCGGCGATCAGGGCAAACGCGCCCAGGTGATACAGATGCGGCGCTTCGCCCAAAAACAGCAGCGACAGCACGGCCGCGAACAGCGGTGTGAGGTTGCTGAAAAACGCTGCGATGGTGGGGCCGGCGCGCTGCACCCCGGCGCCCCAGCAGCGAAACGCAATGACTGCCGGGCCAATGGCGATGAATGCCAGCACTGCGGCGACCTGCCAGCTCCAGTCGATATGCTGCGGCGCCCGCGCCCACTCGATGCTGGCCAGCGCGCCCGACCACATGACGCCATAGATCACTTGCGCCAGCAGGAAGGCGGCCCAGTCGGCACGCAGCGCCGGCCGGTCTTTCGGCTGCGCCAGCAACCAGCTGTAGAACGACCAGCAAATGGTCGCCAGCACCATGAACAGGTCGCCCACCACCAGCTGCAATTGGAGCAGCAGCTGCCACTGGCCGCGTGCCAGCACCAGCAGCACGCCGGCGATCGATAGCGCCGCCCCGAGCAGGTGGCCGCGGCGCAGCGGGGCCTTGAAAAACAGTGCGCCGGTCAGCATCATCCACACCGGCATGCCAGCGGCCACCAGGGTGACATTGATGGGGGTCGAGGTTTGCAGGGCCAGGTACTGCAGGGCGTTGTACAGCCCCACACCAAGTAGTCCCAGCAGGCTGTAGCGCCGCCAGTCGGTCCACAGGCCGCTGCCGCCACGCAGCAGGGCGCGGCCCAGCGGCAGCAGGATCAGCAGCGCCAGGCTCCAGCGCAGCAAATTGAGGGTCATCGGCGGCACCGCCGCGCGCACCACCCGGCCGACGATGGCGTTGGCGGCCCACAGCAGCGGCGCCAGTGTCAGCAGCAGGGCGGTCGAGACCGTCAGCTTGCGGTTCAAGACAGGCGACGCTTAACGGCGCGGCGGCGTCAGGATGCTCGGCAGCGCTTTCGGCAGGGTGGCCGGATAATCGCGGCTGAAATGCAGGCCGCGGCTCTCGCGCCGGGTCAGCGCGCTCTTGACGATCAATTCAGCGACATCGACCAGGTTGCGCAGCTCAAGCAAATCGTGGGTGATGCGGAAGTTGCGGTAGTACTCGTCGATTTCTTCCTTGAGCAGGGCAATCCGGTGCTGGGCGCGTTCGAGGCGCTTGTTGGTGCGCACGATGCCGACATAATTCCACATGAAGCGGCGCAGCTCATCCCAGTTGTGCGAGATGACCACTTCTTCATCGGCATTGGTGACGCGGCTTTCATCCCACTGCGGCAGGGACGGCACGGCGATGGGCGCCTGGGCGGCGATAAAGCGGGCGCAGGCGCGGCCCACCACCAGGCATTCGAGCAACGAATTGCTGGCCAGCCGGTTGGCGCCATGCAGACCGGTGCAAGCGGTCTCGCCGACCGCATACAAGCCTTCCAGATCGGTGCGGCCGGCCAGATCGGTGACCACGCCGCCGCAGGTAAAGTGCACTGCCGGCACCACCGGGATCGGCTGCTTGGTGATATCGATGCCGTATTCGAGGCAGCGGGCGTAGATGGTGGGGAAGTGCTCCATCAAAAATTCCGGCGACTTGTGGCTGATGTCGAGGTTGACGTAATCGATGCCGCGCTTTTTCATCTCGAAGTCGATGGCGCGCGCCACCACGTCGCGTGGCGCCAGTTCGCCGCGCTCGTCGTGGGCCGGCATGAAGCGGGTGCCGCCGGCGGCGCCTGCCTCGGGCGGCAGCAGCAGCAGGCCGCCTTCGCCGCGAATCGCTTCGGTGATCAGGAAGGACTTGGCGAACGGGTGGTACAGGCAGGTCGGATGAAACTGGATGAATTCCATGTTCGACACCCGGCAGCCGGCGCGCCACGCCATGGCAATGCCGTCGCCGGTGGCGGTATCGGGATTGGTGGTGTACAGATACGTCTTGCCGGCGCCGCCCGTGCACAGCACCGTGTGCTCGGCTTCGAAAGTGAGTACCTGGCCGGTCTTTTCATCCTGGACGTACAGGCCCAGGCAACGCGGCGTGCTCGGCGCCGGCGTGGCGCCATTGGCCGGTGCCGGTGCCAGCTTGTCCGAGCTGATGACGTCGATCGCGCAGTGCTGTTCGAACAGCGTGATGTTGGGGTGCGCCCGCACTTTCTGCTCGAGCGTGACCTGCACCGCGTGGCCGGTGGCGTCGGCCGCGTGAATGATGCGACGCTGGCTGTGGCCTCCCTCGCGGGTCAGGTGAAAGCCCATTTCGGCGCTGGCGTCGCGGGTGAAGGGCACGCCCTGTTCAATCAGCCATTCGATCGCTTCGCGACTGTGTTCGATGATGGTGCGGGTGGCCGCTTCGTCGCACAGGCCGCCGCCGGCGATCAGGGTGTCGTTGACGTGTTCGTCGACGCTGTCGCCGGAATCGAGCACGGCGGCGATGCCGCCCTGCGCCCAGTTGCTGGCGCCATCGAGCAGGGCGCGTTTGGAAATGATGGCAACGGTGCGGGTCTGTGCCAGGTGCAGGGCGACCGACAGGCCGGCGAGGCCACTGCCGACGATAGCGACGTCAAATTTCATGGGGTGCGTAGTGAGGTCAAGGGAGCCATCACTATAGACCATTTGGCACGGCTGTGCCGGGCCGCGCCACACTCGCACAGGGCGCTCAGCCGCCTTCACATCACCACGATGCAATCCAGCTGGCGCAGCTGGCGGCGGTGTCGGCGTCGGTGTCGGCGGCGCCGCTGCACGGCTGTTCGACGAACTGCACGCGGGCGCTGGCGCCGAGCCGCTCGACCTGGCTGCGCAGCTGGCGCCACTCGGTGGGCGCGGCGGCATCGTCGGCGGCGCCGATGATCAGCACGCGGCCGGGAAACGCGCACAGCTGCGCGGCCAGCGCCGCCAGCCGCGCCGCCGCGCTGGCGCCACGGCGCGGCAGCGCGGCGCGGCGCCAGTACAGGGCGGCGCCGATGGGGGCCGGCGCCGGCGCCGGGCTGTCGGCTGACAGCGCCTGCTTGCTGCGGCGTCCCGCCCGCCGGCGCGGATCGAGCAGCAGCAGGGCGCAGACGCGCGCATCGAGCCGTGCGCAGCTGCTGGCGGTGGCGATGGCGGCGCTGCTGCCCGCGGCCAGCAACAGCACTTCGTGCACCGTCGGCACCTGCTCGCACAACTCGTGGACGGCGGCGCGCACGTCGCTGTCGTTGTAGTCGCAGCCTTCGCTGTCCCCCACCCCGCGGCGGTCAAAGCGCATGACGGCAAAGCCGCGCCGCGCCAGCGCCCGCGCCAGCATGGCAAACTGGCGCTGCGGTCCCAGTCGTGAATGGCGCTGCGTGGCGACCATCAACAGCGCGCGCGGCAGCGGCCGTTCGGGCAGGTCGATGATGCCGACCAAGCTGCTGCCCAGGCAGCTGAAGCGAATCGCCCGTTGATCGCAATTCATGGCGGCGTGGTCAGCGGCGCGGCAAGGGCGTGTGCCGTTGCCGCCAGCAGCGACGGACTTTCCGGGCGCGCCGCATCGGCCCAGAATGGCAGCACCTCGACCGCGTGGTAATGCAGCGTGACGCCATTGGCGGCCCACTGCGCTGCAAGTCTGCGCGGCATGGCAGCGCTGCTGAACCAGTGGACTGCACAGCTGCACAGCGGCAGACGGATCGCCTCGCACGCTTCGATGCCGCGCGCCAGCGCCAGTTCAAGCTGATAGCCGGCCACGGTGATGCGTCCGCGCGCAGCCAGTTCGGCGCGCAGCGCTGCCAGGCCCGGGCCCCGGTGCAGCCCCGGGCTGTCGGGTGCGCTGGCGGCACCCTCGGGCTGGCAAGGCTGCAGCGCCAGTTGCTGGCGCAAGAACTGGTTGACGCAGGTGCGCCCGCTGATCAAAGGCTGCCACAGGATCAGGCCGTCGACCGCCCGACTGCAGGCCAGGTCGATGGCCAGCAAGGCGCCCAGCCGCACGCCCCAGATCAACAGGGGACCGTTCTGGCGCTCACTGAGCCAACTGGCGGCCACCTGCAGATCGTGCTGCCACAGCGGCCAGCGGCCGGCGCTGAACTCGCCGCAGCTGTCGCCGCAGCCGAACAGGTCGATCTGCAGCACCGCGTAGCCCAGCGCTGCAAAGGCGCGCGCCTGCTGCGCCGCCATGCGCCGGCTCAGGTTGAGCTCTTCGGCAAACGGATGCACATACAGGATGGCGCCGCGCGCAGCGACAGCCGGATTGGGCGCGTGATACAGGCAAAAGCGGGTGCCAGGGGCGACGTCAAAGAAGAACGGTTCAACCTGCGGCACGTGCTCAAAGGGGGCATTCATGGCGGCTCTCCTGCCGGGCCGGCGCTGCCGACGCCGCGCGGCCAAAGGAGCGCGGCCGGCGCGAGCATGGCCCGGACAGCACAATTAAACACCGCGCGGCATCGCTGGACTTGCGCCCGCACAACCGGCAGACACAGCCTCGGATAAGGTCTTCATCAATATTTTGTGGCGTAAATATTTGTCGCCGGCAAACGTTGGCCTGCTGCTTTGCCCGCGCGGCTGGCGCATAGTGACTAAGCCCGGCGTGCCAGCAGCGCCTCATACACAGCAGCATAGCGTCGCACGCAGCGCTCCCAGTTGCGGTGATATTCGATGAACCAGCGGGCGCTGGCAGCCATTGCTGGCCAGCGCGAACGCCCCAGCAGCAATTGCTGCAAGGCCTGACAGAGCGCGGCGGGGTGCCCCGGCGCAAACAGCACGCCGCTATTGCCATCCTCGATCACGCTGCGGTGCGCAGTGGTATCGCTGGCGGCGATCACGCAGCCGCGTGCCATTGCTTCGAGCAGCTGGCGTGACGCTGGCGCCACCGCGTGGGGCCGCTCGGCAACCACCACGATATCGGCCAGCCGGTGCAGCGCTGCCACCGGATCAGCACCGACCGCCAGCGCAAAGCGCTGCTGGCCCGCCTCGCTGCCAGGGCGGCGCACCAGCGCGGTGACCAGGTGCGCCAGGCCGTGGCGGGCGACTCGCTGGTGCAGGGGCAGCAGCTGGCCCGCTTCGCATGCCACCAGCAGGCGCGCCCCCGCATGGCTATGTTGCAGCAAGCCCAGCGCCGCCAGCGCCAGTTCGACACTGGCCTCGACATGCGCGGCAGGCCCCTGCGGCGCCAGGCCAATCAGGGCAGCTGCGCCGGCATCGGCACCGAGCATCAGGCGGTCCCTTGCAGTGCGCTGCAGAGGTCCGATTTCAATGCCATCGGCCACCACCGTGATGTGACGCGCGGCCACGCCGCCCTGTTGCAGGCGAAGGCGCATGCCGTCGCTGTTGGTGACGACGGCGCCGGCGCGCGCCGCCGTCCACGCTTCGAGGGCGCGGGCGGCAAAGCAACGCAGCGCGCCCGCAGAGGCGACGGCAGCATCGCCCGCATCGACTGCAGCGGGTGGCGCGGTCCAGATCGCGCCACTGGCGGCAAATGCTGACGGTGCATGTGCCTCGAACAGCACCGGCAAGCGGTGGCGGCGGCCCACGCGCAGCGCCGCCAGGCCGTTTTCCAACGGCGAGTGGGCGTGCAGCAGCTGCGGCCGGGTCAGCAGCACGACCTGGTGCAGCCGCCGCGCCAGCAAGTGCACGGTGCCGGCAGGGGCCATGCGCTCGAATCTGCCAGCCGCTGGTGGGGTGCGAAAAAAATGCCAATGATCGGCGCCGCTGTGCTCGCGCCGCCGGGTCGGCGCCGCCTGCTGCGGCCCGGTCAAATGGCAGGTCTGCCAGCCCAGCCGGCGCTGCTGGCGCAGCACCGCCATCGTGCGCTGTGTGTAGGCACTGGCGCGCGGTGGCGAATGGTCGAGCAGGTGGAGGATGCGCATCAGCGTGGATTCCGGCAAAGCCACTTTGTTCGCCCGCCGCTGCTTGCTGGAACGGCGGCGCAGCCACGCAGTGTATGCCGGTGGCGCTGCGCACGATTGGCGGTGCCCGCGCGCACTGCGTTCGGTCAAATCAGTTATTGCAGTTGAAAAACACAGTTTGTTCAGTCACAAAGCTGCTGGCAAAGCGCGGAACTCGGCCGTATATCGGCTGGTCTGATCATTGCCAGTGGTACGGGCGCCGACCTTTACTTTGCGGAGAACGTTCTAATGATGCAAGACGACACGATTCAAGACAACACGATTCAAGACGACACCATGCAAGCCGACACCCAGCAGGCCGCGTCAATGCACGACGACACCGCCGTTGCCAGTTTTAGCATGCCGCGTCGGCCCGGTGCGATGCTGCCAGCCGGGCCACCGACCAGTTCAGTGCACGCGGCGCCCAGCGCCTTCCGCTGCTCGTTATATGGCATCGGCAGCGGCAGTGACGACGGCGCGCGCGCCGTGGTCGCGGCGCCGGCGGCGCGCCGCCAGCCAGGCGCCGATCAGGACGTGTTTTATATCCGCCTTGCCCAATCATCCAGTCACCACCACGATGCTGCCGTCCTGATCCGCAAAAGGTATAGCTGGCGTGGCTACGCTGCCGAGCAGCAGCCACGTGCTGCGGCCAGCGGCATCACCCTGGTTGCCGACTGCGGCGGCGTGGTGGTGGGCACCATGGGGCTGTGCCTCGATGGCTGTGCCGGCCTGCCAGCCGACGACCACTTTCGCCCGCAGCTCGACCTGCTGCGGGGGCAGGGCTTGCGCCTGTGCGAACCGTCGCGGCTGGCCATCGACGGCGGCGTCAGCAAGCGGGTGTTCGCCAGCCTGATCCACGTCTCTTACCTGTATGCGCATGTGCTGCAGGCCTGTTCCGACTACATCATTGAAGTCCATCCCAGGCACCTGGCCTTTTATCAGCGCATGCTGGGATTCGAGCAGGCCGGGCCGGTGCTGGCGTGCAGCCGGGTGGGCGCCCCGGCAGTGCTGCTGCGGCTGTCGCTGTACAGCATGGGCGAGCACATCCGTGCGTGTGGTGGCCGCACCGACTTGCAGCAGACTGAACGGTCGTTTTATCCGTATTTCTTTTCGCCCGACGACGAAGCGGCAATCTGCCAGCGCCTGCTGGCGCGGCGCGAGCGGCAGTGATCATGGCCGAACATGACCTGCACACGACCAGCGCCGCCGGCCTGCTGGGAGGCCTGCGCGCCATTGTCGGCGCCGCCCACGTACTCGACGACGCCGCCAGCCTGCGCCGCTACCAGAGCAGCACGGCCGGCGCCGGCAGCCGGGCGGTGGCGGTGGTGCGGCCCGCTTCGCGCACCGAGGTGATCGCCATCGTTACCCTGGCGGGGCGCTACGGCGTCGCCATTTATCCCATCAGCACGGGCCATAACTGGGGCTATGGCGATGCCTGCGCGGTGGGCGATGGCCAGCTGATCGTTGAGCTGGCGCGCATGAACCGCATCCTCAAGGTCGATCCGCAGCTTGCCTACGCGGTCATCGAGCCGGGCGTGACGCAGGGCCAGCTGGCCGAATTTTTGCGCGAGCACGCCATTAACCTGTGGTGCGATTGCACGGGCGCTGGCGCGGATACCAGCCTGATCGGCAATATCGTCGAGCGCGGCTTTGGTCACTCTCCGTATGGCAACCGCGTCCAGCACATCGCCGGCATGCAGATCGTGCTGGCCAGCGGCGAAGTGCTGCGAACCGGCTTTGGCCATTACCCGCAGTCGCGCGTGACCCACCTGTTTGGCGCTGGCA
The DNA here is from genome assembly GCF_049896725.1 of Massilia sp. PWRC2. Classification (NCBI taxonomy): domain Bacteria; kingdom Pseudomonadati; phylum Pseudomonadota; class Betaproteobacteria; order Burkholderiales; family Oxalobacteraceae; genus Massilia; species Massilia sp. PWRC2. Next base: position 185,428 of record NZ_JAFCUW010000004.1, on the reverse strand, counting down.
TCGGGCCGTCGCTCGATGGCTTGTTTACCCAGTCGAACCTGGGGGTGGTGGTCGAACTCGGTCTGTGGCTGATGCCGGCGGCCGCCTGCGTCAGCCAGTTTATTGCCACCGTCAAGCGCCAGGCAGACCTTGCGGCGCTGGTCGAGGCCTTACGGCCCCTGCGGCTCGATGGCACCCTGCGCAGCGTGGTCCACATCGGCAACGACTTGCGGGTGATGTCGGGCGCCACCACGTTTCCGTTCGCCACTGACGTCGTCCCGGCGCAGCGCCACGCCAGCTGCCTGTCGCCCGCCGCGCGTGCGCAACTGCTCGCCAGCAGCGGGGCGCAGGCGTGGACCGCCTCTGGCTGCCTGTACGGTAGCGCCGCCCAGGTCAGGGTCGGGCGCGCCGCCGTGCGCAAGGCATTGCGGGCGGTGGGCGCGCGCACCACCTTGTTTGACCAGCGCACCCTCGCTGGCGGCGCCCGTCTGGCACGTCTGCTGGGGCCGTTTGGTATCGGCCAGGCGCTCGCTGCCAAAGTAGCGCTGGGCCGCTCCCTGCTGGCATTGGCGCAGGGGCAGCCGGACGGCCGTTTTCTGGCGGGGGCCTACTGGCGCCGTCGCGGCGGCCTGCCCGCGCAGTTCCCGCGCAATGCCAATCCGGCGCTCGACGGTTGCGGACTGCTGTGGGTGTCACCGATGCTGCCCATGCGCGGTGCCGACGCCCTGGCCGTGCAGGCGCTGGTGGCGCCGCTGTTCGCCAGCCACGGCTTTGATCTGTTTATCACGTTTAGCCTGATCAATGAACGGGCCCTGTGCGCCGTTCTGACCATCGCATTCGATCGTGCCGACGCCGCCGAAACGGCGCGCGCCCGCGCCTGTCAGCGCGCCGTCTTCGAAGCGGTGACGGCGGCCGGCTACCTGCCGTACCGGGTCGGTGTCGAAGCGATGAGCGAGCTCGATGCCGATGCCGATGCCGATGCCGACGGCGAGGGCGATGTGTTCTGGCAGGTGGCCGCACGCATCAAGCAGGCGCTCGACCCGCAAGGGATCATGGCGCCGGGACGCTATCAGCCGGCAGTGGCGCGGGCGTATCGTGGGCAGCAATGAGCGCGTGCGCCGCCGCCAGAAAGTCGGCAGTGCCGATATCGGCCAGGTCGAGCTGTGCTGCCTGCTTGAACTGGGCAAAATTGCGGTCGATCGAACGCAGGTAGGCGGGGTCGTAATGGTCGACCAGCAATTCATCGACCAGCTGCGGCATGTCTCCCGCATTGGCCAGCGCATGCCAGCCGTCGATGCGGGCGCGGCCGTGCAGCTGGACCAGGCAGTCGAGCTGGGTGTTCAGCAGCGCGGGCTCGGCGGTGAAATGGCGGTAGTCTTCCATCAGCAGGCGCACGCGGCCCGGGCGTGCCAGGTTCAGCGATATGCACGGCGATGCGCGCATCGCCGTCATCAGGGCATCGGGTACCCGCAGGTCGCCCACTTTTTTGCTTTCCGATTCGACGAATACGGGACGGGCCGGATCAAAGTGGCGCAGCTTGTCCCACACGCGCGTCTCGAACATTTTTTGGGCGGGCTGCGGCTGGCTGGGCAGGTGCCCCAGCACGGAGCCCCGGTGCGCGGCAAGCTGCTCGAGGTCGAGCACTTGCGCGCCCAGGCTGTCGAGCACTTCCAGCAGGCGGCTCTTGCCACTGCCGGTGGTACCGCAAATGACGCGCCAGTCGAGCGCCGGCGGCGCCGCCAGCTCGGCACTGACGGCCGCCCGATAGGCCTTGTAGCCACCGTCGAGCTGGATCACGGGCCAGCCGATCTTGGCCAGCACCAGTGCCAGTGAGCCGCTGCGGTTGCCGCCGCGCCAGCAATAGACCAGCGGCTTCCACTCGCGCGGCTGGTCGGCGAAGCGCGTTTCGATGTGGCGCGCGATGTTGCGCGAGACCAGGGCAGCGCCCACCTTGCGCGCCTCGAAGGCACTGACCTGCTTGTACATGGTGCCAACGATAATCCGTTCGGCGTCATCGAGCACGGGGCAGTTGATGGCGCCAGGAATGTGATCGAGGGCGAATTCGGCTTCGCTGCGGGCGTCGATGATGGCGTCGTACTGGCCCAGCTGGGCAAGGACGTCGGCGATGGTCAGGACTGCAGGGTATTTCATGGGGCGCGGGTTTTCATGGTGGTGGTGGTGCGGCTCGGCGCAGCGCCTGGTGCACGATTAACGGGCAGTCGTTGTTAGCAGCGGCAGCAAGGTCGGGTAGATGTTTGCCAGGATGGTGGGATGGGCCTGCGCCGTTGGATGGAGGCGGTCGGCCTGGAACCAGTCCGACTTTTCCGCCACCCCGGCCAGCATGAAGGGCACCAGCTGCACCTTCAGTTCGCGCGCCACCCGCTGGTACATGGCAAAAAAGCTGTCGGTGTAGGCGCGTCCGTAATTGGGCGGCATGCGCATGCCGACCAGCAGCACACGCGCCTGGGCGCGTTGCGCCATGCCCACCATGGCGCGCAAATTCGCTTCGGCAGCCGGCACCGGCAAGCCGCGCAAACCATCGTTGGCGCCCAGTTCGATCACCAGCAAGGCCGGCTTATGCACACCGAGCAGGGCGGGCAGGCGGGTTTTGCCGCCCGCGGTGGTCTCGCCGCTGATGCTGGCATTGACGACCAGGGCGTCGACGCGCTCGGTCTTGAGCCTGCTTTCCATCAGCGCCACCCAGCCGGCGCCGCGCGCCAGGCCATATTCCGCTGACAGGCTATCGCCCAGCACAAGCACGGTTTTTGGTGCAGAATGGGCGAGCCCCGGCGCCAGCGTGGTCGCCAGCAGCAACAGCGACATACAAGCGCCGTCCATCCATCGAGTGAAAAATACCAGCATGCGCGACATCCCTGAAGGTTCTAAACAGTTGCTGAGTGACCAGGCTTTACAGCCGCCGGCCATTGAAGTGAGACAGTTATCGAAGCGGGTGACCGACGCCAGCGGCGAGCTCACCATCTTGCACAGCGTCGATTTTACCGTGCAACCGGCGCAGACGCTTGCTATCGTGGGTGCGTCCGGCTCGGGCAAGTCGACCCTGCTCGGTTTGCTGGCGGGTCTTGACAACCCGTCGAGCGGCACCGTGCTGCTCGACGGCGTCGACATTTTCGCCCTCGACGAAGACGGCCGCGCGCGCCTGCGCATGGCCAAGCTGGGTTTTGTATTCCAGTCGTTCCAGCTGCTCACCCACTTGAGCGCACTGGAAAATGTCATGCTGCCACTCGAACTGCGCGGCGACGACAATGCGCGCGCCAAGGCCACCGAGATGCTGGGCCGGGTCGGGCTGGCCAGCCGCCTCAAGCATTATCCGAAGTTCATGTCGGGCGGCGAGCAGCAGCGCGTTGCGCTGGCACGCGCCTTTGTCACCGAGCCGCCGCTGCTGTTTGCTGATGAACCGACCGGCAGTCTCGATGCCGCCACCGGCGAGGCAGTCATTGCGCTGATGTTCGAACTCAATCGCGAACGCGGTTCGACGCTGGTACTGGTCACCCACGACAGCGATATCGCGGCGCGCTGCGGCCGCACCATCACGATTGCGGCCGGCCGCATCGTCGAACCGGCATAAGCGCACGCTTCAGGGGCCGGGTTTGCGCGCCACCATGCCCAGCAGGGCCGATGGCCCCGCATGCTGTGCGCCTTCGCCCAGTACCGTCTCGTATTCCCGCAGTTCGATGATGTCGAGCGCGCCAAAGGCTGCGCGCATCATGTCTGCGGTGTAGAGGTGCTCGAGCACGCCAGGGCCACCGGTGTTGTAGTCGAGCTGCTTTGGCGTATAGCCCTGGACGATCAGATAGCCGCCAGGCTTGAGGGTGCTGACCATGCCGGCGAACAGGCGGCGGCGCATCGCCGGGCCGGCAAACTGCACGAAGATGGCGACGACGACATCATATGCCTGGCTGTGCCACTCCCATTCATCACAGTCGGCCAGTTGCAGCGCAACGCGAACGTCGCGCTGGCGCGCCAGTCGGGCGGCCTTGGCCAGCGCCACCGGCGAGATATCGAAAGCGTCCACCTGCAGTTGCTGCTCGGCGAGCCAGACGCTGTTTCTGCCTTCACCGTCGGCCACCGCCAGCGCCGACTGCGCGGCCGCCAGTAAATGGCGCTGGGCTGCCAGGTATACATTCGGCGCTTTGCCAAACAGGAAATCGTCACCGCCGTAACGCGCATCCCAGGTTTGCCGGGGATCCTTGAAGTGATGATCGTGGCTCATATTGGTGTCTCGACCGGGTTGGCGGTGTCAGCCAAGCGGGCTAGTTCACCACGCCGGCATAGCCCGCCTTGCGCTGCACCTGCGAGGCCAGTTTGACCTGCTCGTTGAGCACGGCCCGCACCGCCGGCGGGATCTCGCCCGCCGTCAGGCCGATCGGGCCGCTGCCCTGTGCCACCAGGCGGTCGGCGGCGGCGCCGTGCAGCCACACCGCGCCGCAGGCAGCCAGGCGCGCCGGCCAGCCCTGGGCCAGCAGGGCGCCGCACAGGCCGGCGAGGGTGTCGCCGCTGCCACCGGTGGCCAGGCCCGGATTGCCATTTGCATTGACCACCGTCCGTTCGCCGGGCGCAGCAATGATAGTGCCCGAGCCCTTGAGCACCACCACCGCCTGAAAACGCGCGGCCAGCCGCTGCGCCGAGGCCAGCCGGTCCTGCTGGATGTCGGCCGTGCCGACGCCCAGCAGGCGCGCCGCTTCCAGCGGGTGCGGGGTAAGCACGGTGGCGTGGCCGCGGGCAGCGCGCGCGCTCAGGCGCGCCGCCAGATCGACGCTGGCGGCGACCAGATTGAGACCGTCGGCATCGAGCACGATGGTGGCGTCGCCGGACAGTGCATCGGCCAGCAACCCCATGGCCTGCGCCGAATCGCCCAGACCGGGGCCGATCACCAGGGTTTCCTCGTTGCTGGTGCGCGCCAGGTTTTGCGCTTCTGCCAGCCGAAACATGATCTCGGGGTGCACGCTGTCGAAAGCGCAGCCGGGCTCGACGGCGGCGACGATTACCCGTCCGGCCCCCGCATACAGCGCGCAGCGCGCCGCCAGCACCGGCGCGCCGGCCATGCCATGGGCGCCACCGACGATCATGACGTCGCCAAAGGTGCCCTTGTGGCTGTCGTGGCGGCGCGGCTGCAGGTAGGCGGCGAACAGCGCGGGGTTATTGAGGCAAATGGTGGCTGCCACGTGCGCTTCGGCGTCGATGCCGAGCGGCTCGAGCTGCACTTGGCCGGCGTGATCGCGCCCCGTCAGCGTGTGCAGTCCCGGCTTGTCGCCGATGAAGGTGAGGGTGCGGCTGGCGTTGACGGCGACACCGGCGGGGCCGACCACGGTGCCGGTGTCGGCATCGAGACCACTGGGCACGTCGAGCGCCAGCACTTGCCAGTGGCGCTCGTTGAGCGCCTCGACCAGTGCGCGCGCAGCACCGTCCAGGGGGCGCGCCAGGCCAATCCCGAACAGGCCGTCGACCACCAGGCCTGGCTCACGTTCGGGCAGGCCATCAATAAAACGCGCGGCACTGGCGCGTGCACGCGCCAGTGCCGCGCTGCTTTCAGGCGAGGGGCGATAGGCAGGAGCGGTCGGCGCCAGGTAGACGATGGCGACGTCGACACCGGCATTGGTATGGGCCAGGTTGGCGGCCGCTTCGAGGGCGTCGCCGCCATTGTTGCCTGGTCCGGCCAGCAGCAGCACGCTGCGCCGATCCTTCGGCAGGCCGGCGATCAGCGACAGGGCGACATGGGCGGCGGCCAGACCGGCACGCTGCATCAGGGTGCCGGCGGGCAGGGTGGCGCTGGCGGCGTGTTCGATGGCGCGCAATTGCGCGACGGTGTAAAGAGAGTTCATGCGGGTCCAGGTGGCGGCGCACGGTGCGCGATCTTGTATTTTCGCTAAAAACGCGGACAGGGGCGGTACGATTGGCAGGCGGCGCCGTTTTCGCGCCTGCCGTGCGGTTTAACAACATGGGACAGCCACCCTTGCGCTGCCAGTGCCCGTGCTGCAAGTGCCAGCGAAGCAGCAGGGCTGGCGCGACCGCACCTGTCCCGTATTTGATTGCGTGAATAACATCATCCGATGGCAATACCGTATTTGCGCCGCACCTGTGCATGCTGCTCCTGCAGCGCTTTGAACTGCGCGCCATCGTCATGGCGCACTGCCTCGAGCATCCCCGCCACCCGCTCAGCGAGCGCGTGGTCCCAGCCCAGTTCATCGAGCTGGCGCAGGATGGCGCCCAGCGCCGCCACCGTCACCGCCACGCTGGCGGGCGATTTCAAGCGCGCCTCGAGCAGGCTGTGGACGGCGCCTTTGAGGTCGCCGTCACGGGTCTGCGTGGCGGCGACGTCGGCCAGCGCCTGCGCCTGCTGTGCCAGTTGCGTCGCCATGCTCTCGGCCAGATCGGCGCGACCGGCGTCGCTAAAAATCGCCACTGCCTCGGCTGCCGCCAGCGCGCCGTGCGCCGCCGCCGTCATCGATAGCACCAGCGAGCAGGCCGGCCGGTCCAGGCGCTGGCGCAGGCAGTGACGGGCCAGGCCGATTTTCAGGCGCGCCGTCAGGCTGACGGCGTCGATGGCGGCGGCGACGGCGGCGCCCAGCGCGGCGGCGCTGGCAAGGCCATTGCCAGCTGCTTCGAGCAGCAGGGCGCTGCCCCAGGCGGCGCAGGCGTCGACGTCGCTGCCAGCGCGCAGCGCCTTTTCCAGGTCGCGCACGACGGCGCCAGCCTGCTCGGTGTCGCCCTTTTGCACCAGCGCGCGTACCAGGTTGAGGTGATCTTCGGGATCGCGGAACTCCGAATAGCGCGCCCGCGCCAGCACTTGGCGAAATGATTTTTCGGCCAGCGCCACATCGCCGCCATCGAGCGCCACCGCGCCCAGCGTGCGCAGGCGCCGCAGCAGGTGCGGCGAAATGGCCAGCGCATCTTGCAGCACCTGCTGCGCCCGTTGCGGCGCAGCGAGCGCGCTGTGGCACTGCGCCAGCAGATCGTACGCCGCCATCAGGCGCGGCTGGTCGACCACCAGGGCGTCGAGCAGGGTCAGCGCTTCGGCGTGGCGCTGCTGCGCCACCCGTGTGCGCGCCAGTCCGAGGTGCGCCCAGCCGCTCGGATGGGCAGCGAGCATCGCCTGGTAGCAGCTGGCGGCGCCCTCGAAGTCGCCCAGCGCTGCGTGCAGCTCGGCACGCAGGCGGGCGAAATCGGCACCGTAGCGCGCGCCGATTTCGCCGGCGGCGCACAGGCGCAGCGCTTCGCGTAAATCGCCGCCGTCGATGAGCTGGTGCACCGCCTGCAGCGCGGCGCGGCGGTCGAGCGCCCGTTCGATGCGGCGGCTGAGGACGTCTGCCGTGCAGGGCTTGAGGACATAATCGGTGGGCGCCAGTTCGGCGGCGCTGACCACCTTGCCGTACACCGCTTCGGCGGTGAGCATGATAAAAATCGACTGCGGCGCGATCAGCTTGTGCTGGCGCAGGTCTTCCAGCAGGTGCTGGCCATCCTGCGCTTCGCTGCCGCCACCGAGGTCGTATTCGCACAGCACGACGTCGTAGGGGCGCCGCAGCAGCTGGCGGATGGCGCTGCCGGCGCTGACGGCGAACTCGATGTTGGCGATGCCGGCATTGGTGAGCATTGTGTGCAGGCTGGCGCGCATGCCGGGATTGGGGTCGATCACCAGGACGCTGACGGCGCCGCCGGCGCCCGCTGGCTTGGCCGGCGTGCGCGCCGGCGCAGCAGCCGCAGCGGCCCCGGGACCCGTGTGGCTGCTCGTCGGACTGTGCATATGGGTGCTTGCTTGGCTGTTCGCTTGCATCGCTTACCAGGTGGTGAAGGTTGTCGTGGGTGGTGAGGGGCGGGAAATCAGCGGCGCTGGTGGGGCAACAGGGCGCTTGTGCTTCAATCGTGCCGCAGTTGCACTAAACGTCAACGATACGCTATTTATTGACACTCTCCCAGCAATCTGCCGGCAAGGCCTGACAGCGGGCCGGCGCTGACGACTGGCCTCACAGGGTATAATGTCGGCCCAGGGGAAAGCGCCGCAGCGCCATCGGCGTCACCACGACATTTAACCAGCAGCCACGCTGCGTCAACCAAGACTTTCATTATGTTGATACTGCCGGGTTCAAACGCCCTGTCCGCCTTCCGTACCCAAGTTCTGCTCAGCCAGTTGCAGACTGCCGCCTCCGCGGTGGTTGCCGTGCAGGCCCAGTTTGTGCATTTTGTTCATTTGGCCGACAGCGCCGTGCTGGCCGACGCCGAGCGCGCCCGCCTCGACGCCATGCTCACCTACGGCGAGCCGGCCCACGCGGCGCCTGACGGCGGCGTTGCCGAACAGTTCGTCGTCATCCCCCGCTTCGGCACCATCTCGCCGTGGGCCTCGAAAGCGACCGACATTGCCCGCAACTGCGGCATGACGCAGATTGCCCGCATCGAGCGCGGCGTCGCCTACACGGTCAGCCTGAAAGGCGGCCTGCTGGGCACTTCGCTGGGCGCCTCCCGCGCACTGGGCGCCGACGAACTGCTGGCCGTGACCGCGCTGCTGCACGACCGCATGACCGAATCGGTACTGCGTGACGCCAGCCAGGCGGCGGCGCTGTTTCGCGAGCTCGACGCCAGGCCGCTGGCCTCGGTGGACCTGCTCGGTGTGGGCAAGACGGCGCTGGAACAGGCCAATACGGACCTCGGCCTGGCCCTGTCGCCCGATGAAATCGATTACCTTGCCGATGCGTTCACGCTTGCGCAGCGCAATCCGACCGACGTCGAACTGATGATGTTCGCGCAGGCCAACAGCGAGCATTGCCGCCACAAGATTTTTAACGCCGACTGGACCATCGACGGCGAGGCGCAAGCAAAGTCGCTGTTCCAGATGATCAAAAACACCCACCAGCTGGCCCCGCGCGGCACCGTGGTCGCCTACAGCGACAATTCGTCGATCATCGAAGGCGCGCTCGTGTCGCGCTTTTATCCGCGCGGCGAGCGCCACGAATACGCCGCCAGCGTTGAGCTCACGCACACCCTGATGAAGGTGGAAACGCACAACCACCCAACCGCCATCTCGCCATTCCAGGGCGCCTCCACCGGCGCTGGCGGCGAAATCCGTGATGAAGGTGCCACCGGCCGCGGCGCCAAGCCGAAGGCCGGTTTGACCGGCTTTACGGTGTCGAACCTGTACCTGCCGGGCGCCGTGCGGCCGTGGGAAAACGCCGCCGTTGCTGCCGCACCGGCTGCGCCGATGGACGCCTCCCCCAGTAACACCACGATCTACGGCAAGCCCGAACGCATCGCCTCGCCCCTGCACATCATGATCGACGGCCCGCTCGGCGGCGCCGCCTTTTCCAACGAATTCGGTCGCCCGGTGCTGGGCGGCTACTTCCGCAGCTACGAGCAGAACGTCGGCCCGATCAGCGCCGGCGCGCCTGACACCGTCTACGGCTACCACAAGCCGATCATGATCGCCGGCGGCATTGGCAGCATCGCCGGCCAGCACACCCACAAGAACGACATCCCGGTCGGCAGCCTGCTGATTCAGCTTGGTGGTCCTGGTATGCGCATCGGCATGGGCGGCAGCGCGGCGTCGTCGATGACCACCGGCGCCAACACCGCCGATCTCGACTTCGACTCGGTCCAGCGTGGCAATCCCGAGATGGAGCGGCGCGCCCAGGAAGTGATCAACGCCTGCTGGCAGATGGGCGAGCACAATCCGATCATCTCGATCCACGACGTCGGCGCCGGTGGCCTGTCGAATGCCTTCCCCGAGATCACCAACGACGCCAAGCGGGGCGCCATCTTTGATCTGCGCAAGGTGCCGCTGGAAGAATCGGGCATGGCACCGAAAGAAATCTGGTCGAACGAATCGCAGGAACGCTATGTGCTGGCGATTGCGCCTGACAGCCTGGCCCTGTTTGCCAGCCTGTGCGAACGCGAACGCTGCCTGTTTGCCGCCGTCGGCGTCGCCACCGAAGAGCGCCAGTTGAAGGTCATCGATCCCCTCAACGGCAACAACCCGGTCGACATGCCGATGGATGTCCTGCTCGGCAAACCGCCCAAAATGCTGCGCGATGTGACGCGCCTGCACACCGAGTTCGCGCCCATCGACCTGACCGGCCTCGATCTGCTCGAAGTCGCCCAGCGCGTGCTGTTGCTGCCGTCGGTGGCCGACAAGTCCTTCCTGATCACCATTGGCGACCGCAGTGTCGGCGGTATGACGGCGCGCGACCAGATGGTCGGACCGTGGCAGGTGCCGGTGGCCGATTGCGCCGTCACCGCCATGAGTTTCGACGGCTATCTGGGCGAAGCGATGGCGATGGGTGAGCGCACGCCGCTGGCAGTGATCGACGCGCCTGCCTCGGGCCGTATGGCGGTGGGCGAAGCGCTCACCAACGTTGCCGCCGCGGCGATCGCCGACATCAGCGACATCAAGTTGTCCGCCAACTGGATGGCCGCCTGCGGTCAGCCCGGCCAGGACGCCGCCCTGTTCGACACCGTCAAGGCAGTCGGCATGGAACTGTGCCCGGCGCTGGGGATCAGCATCCCGGTTGGCAAAGATTCGCTGTCGATGCGCACCACCTGGACCGACGGCGAGCAAGCCAAGGCCGTCACTTCGCCGGTGTCGCTGATCGTCTCGGCGTTCGCGCCGGTCAGCGACATCCGCAAGACCTTGACGCCGCAATTGCAGATGGACGCCGGTGCCACCGCGCTGATCCTCATCGATCTCGGTCGCGGCAAGAACCGGCTGGGCGCCTCGGCGCTGGCGCAGGTCACCGGCCAGCTGGGCGCCAGCACTCCCGACGTCGACAGCGCCGACGACCTGAAAGGGTTTTTTAAGGCAATCCAGGCGCTCAACGCCGACGACAAGCTGCTCGCTTACCATGACCGCTCGGACGGCGGCCTGTTCGCCACGCTGGTCGAGATGGCCTTTGCCGGCCGGGCCGGCGTCTCCGTCAACCTTGATATCCTGGCGATGGGCGACATCAATGCCGCCGACTGGGGCGACGCCAAGAACTGGGCGGCGCAGGTGGGCGAACGCCGCAATGCGCTGACCCTCGCTGCGCTGTTTAGCGAAGAGCTGGGCGCCGTGCTGCAAGTGCGCGAAGACGAGCGCAGCGCCGTCATGCAGGTCCTGCGCGCGCACAATCTGGGCGCCTGCAGCCACATCATCGGCAAACCGAATACGCGCGGGGTGATTGAATTGACGCGCGACGCCAAGGTCATTTTCAGCGAGCAGCGCAGCAGCCTGCACCGGCTGTGGAGCGAGACCAGCTGGCGCATCGCCCGGCTGCGCGACAATCCGGCCTGCGCCGACGCCGAATACGCGCGCCTGCTCGACGAAACCGATCCCGGCATCACCCCGGTGGTACCGTTCGACATCAACGACAACGTCGCCGCTGCCTTCATCGGCGGTGCCCGGCCGCGCGTGGCCATCCTGCGCGAGCAGGGCGTCAACTCGCACATCGAAACGGCATGGGTCATGCACCAGGCGGGCTTTATGGCCGTCGACGTTCACATGAGCGACTTGATTGCCGGCCGCGCGCGCCTCGACGATTTTCATGGCGTCATCGCGGTCGGTGGCTTCTCGTACGGCGACGTGCTCGGCGCCGGCGAAGGTTGGGCCAAGACGATTCTGTTCAATGCCCTGCTGGCCGAGCAGTTTGCCCGCTTCTTCCAGCGCGCCGACACCTTTGGCCTGGGTGTCTGCAATGGCTGCCAGATGATGAGCAACCTGAAGTCGATGATCCCCGGCGCCCATGCGTGGCCGAAGTTCACCCGCAACAAGTCAGAGCAGTTCGAAGCGCGCTTTGGCATGGTCGAGGTACTCGATTCGCCATCGATTTTCTTTGCCGGTATGGCCGGCATGCGCGCACCGATCGCCATCGCCCACGGCGAAGGCTATGCCGACTTTGCGCAGACGGGTGAGCTGGCAGCGGTGCACCAGGCGATGCGCTTTGTCGACAACCATGGTGCCGCCACCGAAGTGTATCCCTTCAATCCGAACGGTTCGCCCGCTGGCTTGACGGCGGTGACCACGCCCGATGGCCGCTTCTCGGTGATGATGCCGCACGCGGAGCGGGTGTTCCGGTCGGTGCAGCAGTCATGGCATCCGGCCGGCTGGGGCGAGGATTCGCCGTGGATGCGCATGTTCAGGAATGCGCGCAAGTTCGTCGGGTAAATAAGGGAAGGGGACTGGCACCTTGGATGCCTGTCTCCGTTGCCACCTTTACCCCTCGGCGCGTATGGTATTGCGCATGATGCCCACGCCAGTAATTTCCGTTTCCATCACATCGCCTGGCTTCAAGAATTCTTGCGGCTTCTTGGCAAAGCCCACGCCCGACGGCGTGCCGGTGGCAATGATGTCACCCGGTTCCAGCGTCAAGCCGCGCGACAGTTCGGCGATGATCCGCGGAATTTTAAAATACATCTGCTGGTAGCTGGCGTTCTGCTTTTCAGCCCCATTCACCCGGCAAATCACCCGCACGTCGTCGAGCTTGACGCCGGCGGCGCTGACAATGAACGGTCCCATCGGTCCGTGCCCGTCCAGGCTCTTGCCCTTGAACCATTGACCGCCATGGCGCCTCTGCTGGACCTCGCGCACCGTGGTGTCATTGTAGGCGGCGTAACCGAACACATAATCCATGGCGTGCTCTTCGCTGATGTTGCGGCCCTGCTGGCCGATCACGACGGCGAGTTCCGCTTCCCAGTCGGTGCTGATATTGCTGGGGTCCTGGAAGATGGGGTCGAACGGGCCATTCATGGTGTGGGTGGCCTTGGTGAAAAACACCGGATGGTCGGGCAGCTTGTCAGCCACCTTGTCCAGGCGCGCCGCCTTGCCTTCCTCGAAGTGGTCGAGATAGTTCCAGCCGACGCAATAGATGTTGCGGTCCGGGCGCGGAATCGGCGAGGTGAAGATGGCCCCGGCCAGCGGCAGGAAATTGGCCTGACCGCTGCCATTGCCGCCCAGCGCACGTTCGATCAGCGCTTGCACCTGCGCCATGCCGGCATTGCCCGCCTTGATGAGAGAGAGCATCGAGCCGGGATCAAACACCAGCTTGCGTTTCTGCCGGCGTGCTTCGACGCCAATATCGAGCATCCTGCTACTGTCGAGCACCACCACCAGCACCGGCGCGCCCTTCGGCGTCAACACGCAGCTGGCCAGCCGCATGCCGATCGTGCCCGATAGCGGCGGCACCACCACCTGCTTGCCATTGGCGCTGGCGTTGACCGTGGCGGCACTGGCAGCAGCACCGGCAGTAAACAGACTACCGACGGCGGCCGTGGCCCCCGTCCTCAACAGATTACGACGAATTGCATCCACCATGACTCCCGATGCCTTGCAGGCTGTTAACGAGAGGCCATTGTAGGTGAATCACGGCAATAAATGCAGCAGGTATAAAAAAAGCGCTTACCAGGAAGCGCTTTTTTTGCCTTTAATTGTAAGCAAAAGTAGTTACTGGATCTTGGCTTTCTTGGCCAGTTCGTCGCGGTAAGCGGCCAGGCGGCGCTGCTGGATCGACTCGGCCACTTGCTGCTTCACTTCGTCGAACGAGGGCACCTTGGCAGCGCGCGTGTCTTCCAGCTTGATCACGTGGTAGCCAAACTGCGTCTTGACGGGGGTTTCGGTGATTTGACCCTTGTTCAGCTTGATCATGGCAGCGGAAAATTCGGGCACGTAGGAAGCCGCGCTCGCCCAGTCCAGATCGCCACCATTGGCAGCCGAGCCGTCTTTCGACTGCTTGGCCAGCTCTTCGAACTTGCCGCCAGCCTTGAGCTTTACGATGATGGCCTTGGCTTCATCTTCGGTGGCGACGAGGATGTGGCGGGCGTGGTATTCCTTATCGCCCACCTGCGATTTGTATTTGTCGTACTCGGCCTTGATGTCGGCATCCTTGACCGGGTTTTTCTTGACGTAGTCTTGCAGCATTGCATTGATGACGATGCTCTGACGGGCATTGTCGAGCGCCATCTTGACGTCAGGACGGTTGGCCACGCCTTGACGGTCGGCTTCCTGGATCATCACTTCACGGTTGATCAAGTCTTTCTTGATCGCTTCGCGCAGTTGCGGCGAGTCGGCTTGCTTGCCCTGGGCGACCACTTGCTTGACGATTTGATCGACTTTGGCGGCAGGAATCGGCTTGCCATTGACGGTCGCGACGTTTTGCGCGAAGGCCGGGGTGGCCACGAGGGCGGTCATCAGTAACAGGCTGGCAGGCTTGAACATCATATTTGATTCCTATAAAAACTAAAAAGGTCTGGAAACGCTGGCCACCAACGACATGATGGACGTCGCCTCGCGGCGCCGCCCATCAGTTAATACGGCCTGCTGTGCGAATACGGCGCTTATTGTACCTTAGCCTTGGCCAGAATCGCTTCCTGGTACGCCTGCAGTTTCTTCTGCTGGATGGCTTCTTCGATCTGGCCTTTCACTTCTTCCATTGGCGGGATCTTGGTTGGACGGGTGTCGTCGACCTTGACGACGTGGAAGCCGTTAGGCGTCTGCACGGGCTTGTCGGCCACCTGACCTTTTTGCAGGTTGACAAAGGCGTCGCTGAACACTTTCGGGAACGACGACGGGGTTGCCCAGTCGAGGTCGCCACCGGTAGCTGCAGTGCCAGTGTCTTTCGACTGCTTGGCCAGGTCTTCGAACTTGGCGCCGGCTTTCAGTTTGACGATCACGGCTTCGGCTTCAGCCTGGGTGCCCATCAGGATGTGGCGCACATGGTATTCCTTGTCGCCAGCCTGGGCCTTGTACTTGTCGTATTCAGCCTTGACTTCTGCATCCTTGACAGGATTCTTGGTAACGTAATCGCGCACCATGGCATTGATGATGATGGTCTGACGGGCCTGCTCCATTTGCGACTTGACCGTATCGTTCTTTTCGTAACCCTGCTTGACGGCTTCCTGCATCATCACTTCGCGCATGATCAGGTCCTTCTTGATGGCATCGCGCAGCTGCGGCGAATCGGGCTGCTGGCCCTGGGCGACGACCTGCTTGACGACCGCCTCGGCACGCGAGGAAGGAATCGCCTTGCCGTTGACGACGGCGAGGTTTTGCGCGAAAGCTGGCGCGGCAACGATGGCGACGAGTGCTAACAGCAAACTGGCTGGCTTGAAGGTCATGTTTTGGATCCTGAAATGGAGAAAGTTACTTAGTCTAATGAAACGATTATTTTTGCGATAACTAACGATTATCGAACAGATTTCTTAAGCGACCCTGAAAGGACGCTTGCCACACCAGTTAGCGCCATTCCGATGGTGCCAGCGCAGTGATGGCCAGGGCATGGATCTCGGTGTGCATCATATCGTGCACGGAATCATACACGAGTCGATGGCGCATGACGAGCCTGTGCCCCTCGAAGCGGGCCGAAACGATTTTCAGGCGGAAGTGGCCGCCACCGGAGGCGGCGCCGGCATGACCGGCGTGCAGATGCGATTCGTCGTACAGCGCCAGTTCAAGTGGTTCGAGTACTGCCAGCAGGCTGCGAATGCGCTCGGCGCGCGGGCCTTGCGCAAGCCGGGCGCTACCAGTGTCGACAGGGTGATCAGCGCTCATGCCTGGCCCTGCTGTTCGTCGTGCTGTTCGTCATCCTGCATGTACTTCGACAGCATCACGCCCATCGCCACGATGAACACAAAAAAGATGCCAGTGGCGCCGAACACCTTGAAGTTGACCCAGGCGCTGGTATCGCCCTTGAAGACCACGAAGGCCATCAACAGGTTGAGCGCGCCCAGCGCCGCCAGAAAGGCAATCCACGCCCACGCCACCCGGCGCCAGATCGCTTCAGGCAGTTTCATCGCTTCGCCCATCACGCTTTTCATCAGGTTCTTGTTCATCACGACCAGGTAAAACAGCAGGATGGCGGCAAAGGCCCAGTACAGGATGGTCGGTTTCCATTTGATGAAATTCTCGTCGTGCAAATAAATGGTGGCGCCGCCCATCACCACGATCACCGCCGCCGACACCCACAGCATGCCATGCACTTTTTTGTGTGCCAGCAGCAGGTAGCCGATTTGCAGGCAGGTGGCGATGATACCGACCACGGTGGCCAGGATGATGGGCGACTGCGCCGGCGTGGCAGTGCCGCCGGCGATCAGGGCGCCCAGATACTGCTGCACCAGCGCGTGGGCACCATCCTGGTGGCCTTCGCCCCAGCGGAACACGCCGAAAAATAAGGCGATGGGGAACAGATCAAATAGGAATTTCATGGAGATTCAAACACAAGTGGAAACCCGCTTTTGTTTGGCCTGAAGTGCAAAAAATCCCGCGGGGATTTTTTGGAGGGAAAGGCCACGCAAAAGCATAAGGATGGACAACCAAACATCACTGGCAGAGCCAGATGATGTTTGGGCGAAGGGCGACGCTTACCGGCCTTGTCTGCGGCGCTTTCGCTCAGGCGGGATCGAAGCGCAGCGATGCCGAGTTGATACAGTAGCGCAGCCCGGTCGGCGGCGGGCCGTCGGGGAAGACGTGGCCCAGGTGGGCGTCGCAGACCGCGCAAATGATCTCGGTACGCAGCATACCATGGGTGCGGTCGGTCTTTTCGATGACGTTGGCGGGATCGAGCGCCTTGAAGTAACTGGGCCAGCCGCAGCCGGAATCGAACTTGGCGTCGGATTCGAACAGCGGCGTGTTGCAGCACACGCAGGTATAGATGCCGTGCGCGTGGTGGTCCCAGAACTTACCGCTGAAGGCGCGCTCGGTGGCGGCGTGGCGGGTGACCTGGTATTCCATCGGATCGAGGGCGGCGCGCCATTCGGCGTCGGTCTTGGTGATTTTGTCAATCATGGCATGCCTTTCTGGCGGTAAGGGGAGGGCGCCGCTCACGACGAGCAGCTCACTTCGAGATCATGGGCCCAGTCGGGTGGCAGGGCAGCGTAGGCAGCATGTTCGGGCTGCTCGTCAAACGGCCGCTCGAGGATGGCCAGCAGGCGCGCCACTTCGCTGTAATCGCTGGCGACCGCCTTGTCGATGGCGACCTGGGCCAGGTAATTGCGCAGCACATACTTGGGATTGACGGCGTCCATCGCTTCCTTGCGCCGGGCGTCGTTGCTGTGCTCGGCCTGCAGGCGCGCACGGTACCGCGCGGCCCAGTCATCAAACTGCGTGCGCTCGATGAACATGTCGCGCAGCACGGTATCGCTGGCGGCGGTGCTTTGAAAATTGCCCAGCGCGCGGAAGAAATTGGTGAAGTCGACGTGACTGGCAGTCATCAGCTCGAACAGCGCGGCCAACAGGGCCTGGTCGCCATCCTGCACGGTTTGCAGGCCCAGCTTGGCATGCAGCAGATAATCGAGGGTGGCGGCAAACTCGGTCTGGTAGAGCGCCAGCGCCTGCTGCGCGGCATCGACGTCGCCGATCAGCGGCATCAGGGCCTGACCGAGCGCATAACAGTTCCAGTGTCCTACCTGTGGCTGGTTGGCGTAGGTGTAGCGGCCCTGCTGGTCGGTGTGGTTGCAGATGTGGCCGGGGTCAAAGGCTTCCATGAAACCAAACGGGCCGTAATCGAGTGTCAGACCGAGGATCGACATATTGTCGGTGTTCATTACGCCATGCATGAAGCCGACCGCCTGCCAGTGGGCGATCATGCGCGCGGTGCGCCGCGTCACCTCGGCCAGCAGCGCCGTGTAGGGGTTCGCTTCGGCTGTCAGCTCCGGATAAAAGGTGGCGATGACGTAATCGGCCAGTTGCTGCAGCTGTTCCGGCTTGTCACGGTGATACCAGTGTTCAAACGAGCCAAAGCGCACGAAGCTGGGCGCCATGCGGGTGACGACGGCGGCGCTTTCCACCGTTTCGCGCATGATCGCCTGGTCGGCACCCATGATGCACAGCGCGCGCGTGGTGGGAATGCGCAGCGCCGCCATCGCCTCCGAGCACAAAAATTCGCGGATCGATGAGCGCAGCACGGCGCGCCCGTCGCCCATGCGCGAATACGGCGTCATGCCGGCGCCTTTTAATTGCAGCTCGAGCGGGCCGTGCGGGCCGTTCAGCTCGCCCAGCAGGATGGCGCGGCCATCACCGAGCTGACCGGCCCAGACGCCGAACTGGTGGCCGGAATAGACGGCCGACAGGGGCTGCGAACGAACGGCCACGCGGTTGCCGGCGAACAGGTCGACCAGTTCCGGTTCGGCCAGCTGCGCCGGTGTCAGGCCGACCAGGGCGGCAGCGGAGGCGCTGGCGGCGACGAGATACGGCGCCGCCAGCGGGGTGGGCATCAGCCGGGTATAAAAATCGGCGGGTAGCGCGGCAAATGAATTGCTCAGCGGAAGGTCGTCGGCGCGGATGGCAGATCCTGTGGGTGAGTAAGTAAATGGGTATTTTAGCGTGACTGGCGAAAACGCGAGTGGGGAGCGCTGGCGCCGGCTGATGATGGGGAATGGGACAAGCACTGTTGCAGCTGCCAGCCCCCGTTTCGGCAAGGGCGACAGGCACCGCAGGTGCCTGTCGCGAAGTGGCTGTCAGCGCACCGCCCGCTTACGGCAAGTTGCGCACTTTCGCTTCGCGCTCCCACTGCCGCGTCTTGGCAGCCGCAATAAACGCCGCCTTGTCGGCGGCGCTGACCACGCCGGCATCCGGCTCGACCCCGGCTTTTTCCAGCAACGCCTGGCCGCCTGCATCGTGGGCAATGGCTTTCAGGTGACCGAAGGCATCGCGCACAAAATCGATGGCCGCCGCCTCCTTGAGCAGCACGGCGGCCTGCGCGCTCGAGACGATGATGGCGACGGCGTCGAACATGATCGACGGCGTGCCGGCCAGCTGGCCATCGACCTGCAACGCCGATTTGTCCGACAACATCACTTCACCGACGTGCGGGGCGATGATCTTGAACGCAGCGCCCGCCTTGCTAATGGCGCCAAGCAAGTCATTGACCAGTGCAGCGTCGGACCCATCGGCCACCAGCACGCCGACGGCGCGCCCTTCGAGCGTGTCTTTCATGTTGCCGATGATTTGCAGCGCCGGCGAGGGCGGCCGCGCTTCGGCCGGCGTGCCGGTAGGCGCCGGCGCTGGCAGGGTTTTCATGCCCAGTGCGCTGCCGACCCGCTGCGCCAGCGTCTCATCGATCTGGCGCAGGTGCGCCACCATGGCCGCGCGGATGTGCGGATGCTCGACTTTCGACAATTCAAACACCAGTGCGGCAGCGATGTGGGTCTGTTCGGGCGCCGTCTGGCTGAGGAAGAACTGGCGCGCCTGGCTGTAGTGATCGGCAAACGTTTCCGAGCGGATGCGCCCGCGCGTGCCACCTTCTTCTGCGGCGACACTGCGAAACCCCTTGGCCGTCTCGCGCGGGCCGTCGACCATCAGCGAATTGGGCTCGTAGGCCACGCGGCCCACGGGCTGGTTCATCTGCATGTGGCCATCGCGCTGGTTATTGTTGACCGGCACTTTGGCGGCATTGATGGGAATCTGGTGGAAATTGGTGCCGCCCAGACGCGACAGCTGGGTGTCCAGGTAGGAATGCAAGCGCCCCTGCAGCAGGGGATCGTTGGAAAAATCGATGCCGGGCGGCAGGTGGGTGGGGCAAAACGCCACCTGTTCGGTCTCGGCAAAAAAATTGTTTGGCCACCGGTTCAGGGTCATGCGGCCGATCACCTTGAGCGGCACCAGTTCTTCCGGAATCAGCTTGGTCGAATCGAGGTGATCGAAAGGGAAGGCGGCAGCGTCGTCTTCGGTGAACAGCTGGACGGCCAGGTCCCAGGCTGGGAAATTGCCGGCCGAAATGTTTTCGAACATGTCGCGGCGGTGGAAATCGGGATCGGCGCCGGCAATCTTGACCGCTTCGTCCCACAGCGTCGATTGCAGACCCAGCGACGGCCGCCAGTGGAATTTGACAAACGTCGATTCCCCTTTGGCATTGAGCAGGCGGAAGGTGTGGATGCCGAAGCCTTCCATCATGCGCAGCGAGCGCGGCAGGGTGCGGTCCGACATCGCCCACATGATCATGTGCATCGATTCGGGGGTGAGCGAAATGAAATCCCAAAAGGTATCGTGGGCCGATGCCGCCTGCGGGAAGCCGCGGTCCGGCTCCATCTTGACTGCATGGATCAGGTCAGGGAATTTGATGGCGTCCTGGATGAAGAACACGGGGATGTTATTGCCGACGAGATCCCAGTTGCCTTCCTTGGTGTACATCTTGACGGCAAAACCGCGCACATCGCGCGGGGTGTCAGAGGAACCGGCGCCACCGGCCACGGTGGAAAAGCGGGTGAACAGCGGAGTCTGCTCTCCCACTTCGGTGAGAATTTTTGCCGTCGTGTATTTTTCAAGCGAGGCGGTCAGCTCGAACACACCGTGCGCGGCGGTACCGCGCGCGTGGACGATGCGCTCGGGAATGCGCTCGTGATCGAAATGGGTAATTTTCTCGCGCAGAATAAAGTCTTCCAGCAAGGTCGGGCCGCGTGGATGGGCACGCAGGGAATTCTGGTCGTCGCCGATGGCCACGCCGTGGTTGGTGGTGAGTGCAGTGACGCCGTCGTGCTGGTGCAGTTCGCCGCCATTGCCGACATCGGTGGGGAGCTCGCCGCTGCGGTCCGGTTTGGCTGCGGCCACCTTGGTGGGCAGGCTCGCTGCGGTCGATTTTTTGGTCGCCATAAGGTATTCCTTGTTGAAATGTTGGGAGTCTTGCCATACTGTGTGCCAAGTATATCCATGACGACCGCGCGCACGATTGCATTTTTTAGCGTTCACCCTGATGGGCTGCCGGCTGCACAGATGGCAATGCAGACCCGGCTGGTGCGTTGCAACATCGAAAAGTATTGACTGTTTTAGCACGGTCGTACGAAACTCGACCACCACAGAGCCGCCACAGGAGTGCGCATGACGTCATACCCCGCAAGCCCGGTGATGGGCCAGATGATGAGCCAGCCACTGCTCATCTCCACCATCATCGACTTTGCCGCCCGCCATTTTGGCGAGGTGGAAATCGTTTCGCGCCGCGTCGAAGGCGACCTGCATCGATATACCTACCGCGACTGCCAGGGGCGCGCCAAGCGGGTCGCCCATGCGCTGCAGGGGCTGGGCGTGCAGATCGGTGAGCGGGTCGCCACGCTGGCCTGGAATGGCTACCGCCACATGGAGTTGTACTACGGCGTGTCCGGTTCTGGCGCCGTGCTGCACACCATCAATCCGCGCCTGCATCCCGAACAGATCGCCTACATCGTCAACCATGCCGAAGACCAGGTGCTGTTTTTCGATCTGACTTTCCTGCCGCTGATTGAAGTGGTCGCCGCCCATTGCAGCACCGTCAAGGCGTTTGTGCTGATGGCCGGTCACGAACGCATGCCTGAACACACCAGCATCCCGAATTTGCTGTGTTATGAAGAACTGCTGGCCAGCAGTTCGGCCGAGTATGTCTGGCCGCAGTTCGATGAAAACGCTGCCGCTTCGCTGTGCTACACCTCGGGCACCACGGGCAACCCCAAGGGGGCCCTGTATTCGCACCGGTCGAGCGTGCTGCATGCTTACGCTTCGGCGATGCCCAATGGCTTGAACGTGTCGGCGCGTGACACCGTGCTGCCGGTTGTGCCGATGTTTCACGTCAACGCCTGGGGTTTGCCGTATTCGGTGCTGCTGTCGGGCGCCAAGATGGTGTTTCCTGGCGCCGCCCTCGACGGCAAGTCGCTGTATGAACTGTTCGAAGCGGAAGGGGTGACGTTTTCGGCCGGCGTGCCGACCGTCTGGCTGGGCTTGATCAACCACGCCGTGCAAAACGATCTGACTTTTTCCACCTTCCGCCGCACCGTGATCGGCGGCTCGGCGTGCCCACCGGCGATGATGGATGTGCTGATGGACCGCTTCGGCATCGAGGTGGTGCATGCCTGGGGCATGACCGAAATGTCGCCACTGGGCACCGCCGGTGTGCTGCAGGCCAAGCACCTGTCGCTCAGTAAAGATGCGCAGCGCAAGATCCTGCAAAAACAGGGCCACGCCATTTTCGGCGTCGACATGAAGATTGTCGACGACGACGGCGTCGAACTGGCCTGGGATGGCGTCACCTACGGTCACCTGCTGGTGAAGGGCCCGTGGATCATCGCCAGCTACTTCAAGGACGAGGGCGGTGATGTGCTGCAGGATGGCTGGTTCCCCACCGGCGACGTTGCCACCATCGATGGCGATGGCTATCTGCAAATTACCGACCGCAGCAAGGATGTCATCAAGTCGGGTGGCGAGTGGATCGGCACCATCGACCTGGAAAACATTGCCATGGCCCATCCGGCCGTGCTGCAAGCTGCCTGCATCGGCATCGCTCACCCCAAATGGGATGAGCGGCCGCTGCTGCTGGTAGTCAAGCGGCCGGGGTTCGATGTCAGCCGCGAAGACTTGCTCGCTTTCTTTATCGGCAAGGTCGCCAAGTTCTGGATGCCGGACGACGTCAGCTTTATCGATGCCTTGCCGATGGGCGCCACCGGCAAGATTCAAAAAAACAAGCTGCGCGAACAATACAGGGGGTACCAGCTGCCGACCGCCTAAACCGAGCCCAGCCGATTTTTCAGCACCTTCGATTGCAGTTGCCGTAACCAACCCATATATAAAAACAGGTGGAGACAAATGAGCAAGCTGTATGGCAAGACCCTTTGCAAGACCCCTTGCAACACCCCTTTTGCATTGCGCACCGTGGCCGCCGCCTTGATGACGTGCCTGGCCGCCGCGGCCCAGGCCGAGACCGTCAGGGTGGCCTTCATCGATCCGCTGTCGGGCCCGTTCGCCCCCGTCGGACAAAACCAGCTGCACAGTTTTCAGGCCATTGCCGAACTGGCCAACAAGGATAAATGGGCTGGCGAGCACAAGCTCGAGGTGGTCGGTTTCGATAACAAAGCCAGCCCGCAAGAGTCGCTCACGCAACTGAAGACGGCCATCGACCAGGGATACCGCTACATCACCCAGGGCAATGGTTCCGGCGTCGGCCTGGCCCTGCTTGACGCCATCAACAAGCACAACGAGCGCAATCCGGGCAAGGAAGTGGTGTTCCTGAACTACGCCGCCATCGATCCGGACATGACCAACAGCAAGTGCAGCTTCTGGCACTTCCGCTTCGACGCCAATTCCGACATGAAGATGGAAGCCCTGACGACGTATATGGCGCCCAACCAGGCCATCAAGAGCGTCTACATCATTGGCCAGAACTACGCGTTCGGCCAGGCGGTCAGCCGCGCCGCCAAGGACTACCTCAAGCGCAAGCGGCCCGACATCAAGATCGTCGGCGATGACCTCCATCCGATCGCCCAGGTAAAGGATTTTTCGCCCTATATTGCCAAGATCAAGGCGTCGGGCGCCGACACCGTCATCACCGGCAACTGGGGGGCCGACCTGGCCCTGTTGATCCGCGCCGCCAAGGATGCCGATCTAAAAGCCAATTTTTATACCTATTACGGCGTCACCACCGGCGTGCCGACGGCGATGGGTGCCGCCGGTGCCGAGCGCGTCAAGATTGTTGGCAACTGGATGATCAACAACGATGGTTTTAAGGGCAAGGACATCGTCGAAGCGTATAAAAAGAAATACAACGACGATTACTACACGGCGCAGACCCACAGCAGCCTGGGCATGCTGGCCCAGGCCATCAAGGCGGGCAAGTCGATCGATCCAGTCAAGGTGGCGTTTGCCATGGAAGGGGCGAAATTTGCCAGTCTGAACGGCGAAGTGACCATGAACAAGGTCGATCACCAGTTGCAGCAGCCCCTGTACATCGGCACCTGGACCAAGGTGAACGGCAAGGATGTGCGCTACGACCAGGAAAACACGGGCTACGGCTGGAAGATGGACAAGAAGATCGACGCCTACCAGGCCGGTCAACCGACCTCGTGCCAGATGAAGCGGCCGGCCCTGTAATCGTTGCTACGGCGCGCAGCAATGCGCGCCCCTTCTGGACGCCGCCATGGAATTTACGCTGTTCACCTTGCTGAACGGGATCAGTTACGGCTTGCTGCTGTTCATGCTCTCGTCTGGCCTGACCCTTATTTTCAGCATGATGGGCGTGCTCAATTTCGCCCATGCCAGTTTTTATATGCTGGGCGCTTACATCGCCTACAGCATCAGCAACGCGCTGGGCTTCTGGCCGGCACTGCTGCTCGCGCCCCTGGTGGTGGGGCTGGCCGGCGCCCTGGTCGAACGTTACGGCTTGCGGCCCATCCACAAGTTTGGCCACGTGCCGGAACTGCTGTTCACCTTTGGCCTGTCCTACCTGATCGTGGAACTGGTGCAGCTGGTGTGGGGCAGGGCGGCGGTGCCCTACGCCATCCCACCTTCGCTCGACGGTCCCCTGTTTACCGCCTACTCGACCAGTTTCCCCTTGTACCGCGCCTTCATGATGGCGGTCGCGCTGGCCATGCTGGCGGCCATCTGGCTGCTGCTGACCAAAAGCCGCATTGGGCTGGTGATCCAGGCGGCGCTGACCCACCCGCAGGCGGCCGAAGCGCTGGGCCACAATGTGCCGCGCATTTTTATGTGGGTGTTCGGCGGCGGCTGCGCGCTGGCGGGCCTCGCCGGGGTGATCGGCGGCAATGCCTTTGTAACGGAGCCGGGCATGGCGGCCACCGTCGGCAGCATCGTGTTCGTGGTCGTCGTGGTCGGTGGTATGGGCTCGCTGGCGGGAGCGTTTATTGCCTCGCTGCTAATTGGCGTGCTGCAAACCTTTGCAGTTGCCCTCGATTATTCCCTGATGAGCGTGCTGAACCTGGCCGGCGACCGGATCGGCGAGCAGACCCCCGGCTTTGCCGTCCTTAAAGTGACGATTGCCCAGAGCGCCGCCATCCTGCCCTTTTTGTTGCTGGTACTGGTGCTGATTTTTCGGCCCAAGGGCTTGATGGGGACGCGCGAATGAATCGCTCGGCGCCATTCGCGGCGGCCGGCAAGACCGTCAGCTTTCGCCCGCTCAATCTGGAACGCTGGCTGCTGTGGAGCGGGTTTGCCGTCCTCCTGCTGGTCGCGCCGCTTATTTTTAGCCACGGTGCGGCCCTCTCCATCCTGTCGCAGATCGGCACCGTGATGCTGTTCGGCCTGTCGTACAACATGCTGCTGGGCCAGGGCGGCATGCTGTCGTTTGGCCACGCGGTCTACTCGGGCCTGGGCGGCTTTGTGGCCATCCATGTGATGAACCAGGCCGCGGCCGGCATTGCCGTGCCGACCACCCTGATACCGCTGGTGGGCGGCGTGGCCGGCATGGGCTTCGGCGTGCTGTTTGGCTATGTCACCACGCGCAAGTCCGGCACCACCTTTGCCATGATCACGCTGGGACTGGTCGAGCTGGTGTTCGCCGCCTCGCTGATGTTCCCCGGTTTTTTTGGCGGCGAGGGCGGCGTTACCACCAACCGCGTGATGGGCACGCCATTTTTTGGCCTTAGCTATGGCCCGCAAATCGAGGTGTATTACCTGATTGCCGGCTGGCTGTTCATCGGCACCGTCGCCATGTACGCTTTTACCCACACGCCGCTGGGGCGCATGCTCAATGCCGTGCGTGACAACCCCGAGCGCGTCGCTTTTATTGGCTACGATGCCCAGTGGGTGCGCTACCTGGCGCTGATTGTATCGGCGTTTTTTGCCGGTCTGTCGGGCGCGCTGGGGGCAATTAATTTCGAGATCGTCAGCGCGGAAAATGTCAGTGCGCTGCGCTCGGGCAGCATTTTATTGTTTGTTTTTATCGGCGGCATCGGCTATTTTTTTGGCCCCCTGCTGGGCGCCGTGGTGGGCACTGGCTTTGTCGTCATGCTGTCGGCGTACACGGCGGCCTGGCAGCTCTATCTCGGCCTGTTTTTTATTGCGCTGGTGCGCTTTGCCCCGGCCGGGCTGGCCAGCCTGCTGATGGTGCTCGTGCGGGTGGCGCGCTGTGGCCGTTTCAGTCGTATCGCGGCCGTTCTGGCGGCCGTGAGCGGCGCCGTGCTGGTGGCGCTTGCCGGACTGGTGCTGGCGGTCGAACTGCTGTACCGCCGCACGCAGGACAGTGGCAGCCCGCTGGCCACCATCCTGGGCTTGCCGCTCGACGCCCATGCAATCACGCCGTGGCTGGTGGCGCTCGGCCTGTTGAGCGGCGGCGTGCTCGCTTACCGCCTCATCTGCCCCGTTTATTTGCGGCGCTGGGACACCGTCAATGGCGAGATCGCCGCGCTCAACAAAGGCAAACAACCATGAACGCACTTGAGCTCGACAATGTGCGCAAAAGCTTTGGCAAGTCGGACATCATTCGTGGCGCCAGCCTGCAGGTGGCCGCTGGTGAGCGTTGCGCCATCATCGGTCCGAATGGCGCCGGCAAGTCGACCCTGTTCAACCTGATTTCTGGCCGTTTCGGCATGTCGGGCGGCGATATCCGCCTGCACGGGACCAGCGTGGCGGGCTTGCGGCCATTCGAGATTAACCGCCGCGGCCTGGCCCGCAGTTTCCAGGTGAGCAATCTGTTCGAGCGCCTGAGCGTCTACGACAACCTGCGCTGCGCCGTTTTATGGTCGCTCGGTTACCGCTATTCGTTCTGGCAGCGCCTGGGCGGCCTGCGCGATGCCCATCAGCGCACCGAACAGGTGCTCGAGGAAATCGGCCTGCAGCGCCAGCGCCATCTACTCGCTGGCGTGCTCACCTACGCCGAGCAGCGCGCGCTGGAAATTGGCATCACCATTGCCGGCGGCGCCGACGTCATTCTGCTCGATGAACCCACCGCTGGCATGAGCCGCTCTGAATCGGATGCCGCCGTCGAACTGATTCGCAAGGTCAGCGTCGGCAAGACCCTGTTGATGGTCGAACACGACATGGGCGTGGTGTTCGGGCTGGCCGACAAGATCGCCGTGCTGGTGTACGGCGAGGTGATCGCCTGCGACACGCCGGCCAACATCCGCGCCAGCGCCGCCGTGCAGGCCGCTTACCTGGGGGACGCTTGATGGAGATGCTGCACGTTCAACAGTTGCATGCCTGGTACGGCAAGAGCCATGTCTTGCACGGCGTTGACCTGCGGGTGGGGCAGGGTGAGATCGTCAGCCTGCTGGGCCGCAATGGCGTCGGCCGCTCGACCCTGGTAAAAGCGGTGATGGGGCAGGTCATTGCCACCGGCTCGGTGCGCCTGAAAGGGCAGCAACTGCTGGGCCTGCAAGCGTTTCAGATTGCCCATCTGGGCGTCGGCTACGTGCCGGAAGGGCGCGATATCTTCCCCACACTGACGGTCGAACAAAACCTGCTGCTGGGTGAAAAGGCCAATAAAAAGTCGTCGCGCTGGCGCCTGGCCGATATGTACCGCATGTTTCCCCGCCTGCAGGAACGGGCAGCGGTGGCAGCCGGCGTGCTGTCGGGTGGCGAGCAGCAAATGCTGACCCTGTGCCGCACCTTGATGGGCGACCCCGATCTGATCATGATCGACGAACCGACCGAGGGACTGGCGCCAAAAATTGTCGCGCTGGTGGCTGACTACCTGCTGGCCTTGAAAGAAAAAGGGGTGTCGGTGCTGCTGGTCGAGCAAAAACTGGCGATCGCCCTCGACATTTCCCAGCGCGTCTACGTGATGGGACACGGTGTCATCGTTTTCGAGGGAACGCCCGGCCAGTTGCGGGAAAATACCGCCATTCGCCGCGAATGGCTTGTAGTATAAAAATCAAGCTTGAATAATCGTCTTTTAAAAAAATACGACCGTACTTTTATCGGGTATAGTTGAAGGATTCGATTTAACTGACAAAGGAATAACATGAGCGCTGATTACGTCGTCAATGGCAAGGTTGCTGTCATCACCTTGAACAATCCGCCCGTCAACGGCCTGGGGCTGGCCACGCGCGCAGCAGCGGTCGACGCAATCCACCGCGCGCAGGCGGACGACGCCGTCGAAGCCATCGTCATCACCGGCGCCGGCAAGGCCTTTTCGGGCGGCGCCGACATCAAGGAATTCAATTCGCCCAAGGCGCTGACGGAACCGACCCTGCACACCCTGATCCGGGTGGTCGAGTCATCGACCAAGCCGACAGTGGCGGCGATCCACACCATTTGCATGGGCGGCGGCCTCGAGCTGGCGCTCGGCTGCAACTACCGGGTTGCCGTGCCGGGCGCGCAGATCGCGCTGCCTGAAGTGAAGCTCGGCTTGTTGCCCGGCGCCGGCGGCACCCAGCGCCTGCCGCGCCTGATCGGCCTGGAGCGTGCCATGAACATGGTGGTATCAGGCGTGTTCGTGCCGTCAGAAAAATTTGAAGATACCGCCCTGTTCGACAAGCTGTTCGCCGCCGGCACCGACCTGGTTGCCGAGGCGGTTGCCTTTGCGGGCAGCATTGCTGCGCTGCGGCCGCTGCCGAAAGTGCGCGATCGCACGGTGGATTATCCCCATCACGAAGCCTTCCTGCAATTTACCCGCAACACCGTCAAGGCCATGGCCGGCCCGTATCCGGCCCCCCTCGAGTGCGTGGAAACGGTGGCCGCCTCGGTGACCCGCAAGTTCGACGATGGCCTCAAATTCGAGCGCGAGCGCTTCCTGCAACTGGCGCAAACGAATGAATCGAAAGCCTTGCGCCACGCCTTTTTTGCCGAGCGCAGCGCCAGCAAATTGCCCGACGTGCCAGCCGATACGCCGGTGCGCGCCATCGGCCAGGCCGCCATTGTCGGCGCCGGCACCATGGGGGGTGGCATCGCCATGAATTTCGCCAACGCAGGCATCCCTGTGATCTTGCTGGAAACCAAACAGGAAGCCCTCGACAAGGGCTTGGCGACGATCCGCAAGAATTACGAAAACACCATGAAGAAGGGCAAGCTGACGCAAGAGAAATTCGACCAGCGCGTCGGCCTGATCAGCGGTACCCTCAACTACGAAGCGATTGGCCAGGCCGACATCGTGGTCGAAGCGGTGTTCGAAGAAATGGGTGTCAAGCAGGCTGTGTTTGAAAAGCTCGACCAGGTGATGAAGCCGGGGGCGATTCTCGCTTCCAACACATCGACGCTCGACCTCAACCGTATCGCCGCTTTTACCAAGCGCCCGCAAGACGTGGTGGGCACCCATTTCTTTAGTCCCGCCAACGTCATGAAGCTGCTGGAAATCGTCCGCGGCCAGCACACGGCCAAGGATGTGCTGGCAACCACCCTGGCGCTGTCGAAAAAACTGAAAAAGACGGGCGTGGTATCGGGCGTGTGCGACGGCTTTATTGGCAACCGCATGATCGAGCAGTACAGTCGCCAGGCCGGCTTTTTGCTGGAAGAAGGCTGCCTGCCCGAGCAGGTCGATCAGGCGGTGGAGAAATTCGGCTTTGCCATGGGGCCGTTCCGCATGGGCGATCTGGCCGGCAACGACATCGGCTGGGCCATCCGCAAACGGCGCTACGTGGAAAAACCGCAGATCGTGTATTCGAAAACGGCCGATCTGCTGTGCGAGATGGGGCGTTATGGTCAAAAGACGGGCGCCGGCTGGTACGACTACAAGCCGGGTGACCGCAAGGCGTATCCGAATGCCGCCGTCAACGACATGATCGTCGAGCACTCGGCCGCGCTGGGCCTGGCACGCCGGAAAATCTCCGATGAAGAAATCGTCGAGCGCCTGGTGTTCGCCCTGGTCAACGAAGGCGCCCATCTCCTCGAAGAAGGCATCGCGATGCGCGCCTCCGACATCGACATGGTCTACCTGACCGGTTACGGTTTCCCCGTGTTCCGTGGCGGCCCGATGTTTTATGCCGACACCGTTGGCCTCTACAACGTCAAGGCGGCCATCGACAAATATGCCAGCGGCCGCCATGGCGATGCGTGGACGGCGGCGCCGCTGCTGGTCAAACTGGCTGCCGAGGGCAAGCGCTTTAACGACTGATCGGTGCCTGGCGGCGCCGGCGCCAGCACGTCGTCGGCGCAGCCGCCGACGATGCGTAACAAAAAATGCCGCTGGATCAGCGGCATTTTTCATGACGGCGCGTGGCCGTCAGGGGCAGTCCCCGATTAATCGGCAGCGTAGATATCGTTGTTCTTGGTTTCCTTGACGAACAGGCCACCAATCACGAAAGTAATCACGGCGATGACGATCGGGTACCACAGGCCATAATAAATGTCGCCCTTGAAGGCCACCATGGCGAAGGTGATGGTGGGCAGCAGGCCGCCGAACCAGCCATTGCCGATGTGGTAAGGCAGCGACATCGAGGTGTAGCGGATACGGGTCGGGAACATTTCGACCAGCATGGCGGCAACCGGGCCGTACACCATGGTGACGTACAGCACCAGGATGAACAGGAACAGCACCGTCATTGGCTTGTTGATTTGGGCAGGGTCGGCCTTGGTCGGGTAGCCGGCACCTTTGACAGCGGCGCCCATCTCGGTTTTCAGCGCTGCCAGTTGCTTCTTGCTGGCGGCATCGAAGTTGACGCCCGCTTCATCGAGACCGGCGTTGAACGAGGTGATCACCTTGTCGCCAATTTTGACCGAGGCGAGCGTGCCAGCAGGGGCTTCCTGCTTGGTGAAGGCGACCGAAGCGCCCGTCAGGATACCGGTGGCAATGTCGCACGACGATGGAAATGGCTTGGTCGCAGTCGGGTTGAACTGGAAGTTGCAGGTGGCGGGATCGGCGATCACCGTCACTGGCGAATTTTTCAGTGCCGCTTCCAGCGCCGGGTTGGCGTAGTGGGTAATGGCGCCGAAGATCGGGAAGTAGGTGGCGGCGGCGATCAGGCAGCCACCGAGGATGATCCACTTGCGGCCGATGCGGTCCGACAGGCTGCCGAAAAAGACGAAGAACGGCGTCGCCAGGGCCAGCGCAATGGCGATCAGGATGTTGGCGGTGGGGCCATCGACCTTCAGCGTCTGGGTGAGGAAGAACAGCGAGTAGAACTGACCCGTGTACCACACCACCGCCTGGCCCATGGTCAGACCGACCAGCGCCAGGAAGACGATCTTGGCATTGCGCGGTTGCAGGAACGATTCGGTCAGCGGCGCTTTCGAGGTCTTGCCTTCGGCTTTCATTTTAACGAAAGCGGGCGACTCGTTCATCGACAGGCGGATCCACACCGACACGCCCAGCAGCAGCACCGACACCAGGAACGGCACGCGCCAGCCCCAGGCAGCAAACGCTTCTTCGCCCATGGCAGAACGGGTGCCAAGGATGACCATCAGCGACAGGAACAGGCCCATGGTGGCGGTGGTCTGGATCCACGACGTGAAAAAGCCCCGCTTGCCTTCTGGCGCATGTTCGGCAACATAGGTGGCGGCGCCACCGTATTCGCCACCGAGGGCCAGGCCCTGCAGCACGCGCAGCGTCACCAGGATAATGGGAGCGGCAATGCCGATCGAATCATAGCTGGGCAACAGGCCGACGATGAAGGTGGACGAACCCATGATCAGGATGGTGACCAGGAAGGTATATTTACGGCCGATCATGTCGCCGAGGCGGCCGAACACCAGCGCGCCAAACGGCCGCACGATGAAACCGGCAGCGAAGGTGAGCAGCGCGAAAATGAAGGAGGTGGTGGGGTCGCCCTTGAAAAACTGCTTGCCGATGATGGCTGCGAGCGAACCGTACAGGTAGAAATCGTACCACTCGAAAACGGTGCCGAGGGATGAGGCGAAAATGACCTTGCGTTCTTCTTTGGTCATGCCTGCGGACGATGCTGCTTTTTGTCCGCCAGCGGTCATGCCGGGTGTGGTTGCCATGCTTGTCTCCAATTATGTAATTTTAAAAGCATTCGGCTCTGCGTCCGCGCTGACGTTACTGTTACGTTAACGCTTTGCCGACTCGCAGTGTGAACCGCGAACCTTACGACAAGCTTGCATTTGACCGCACAGCGATCGGCGAAGCAGCGACAGCGGCGGCAACGGGCGCCATCTTAGAGAGCACGGCCACCGCGACAGCACCAGGCAAGGTGCTGCCCCCGTACACCTGTTCGAGTAAGCGGTCGCCACGCCGCCGCCCGCAATGCCCAAGTGCTCCAAATAAATGCCTGAAAAATAATATCCATATCTTGTCGAAAAACCTTACACTTGGGAAACCATTAATGTGTTTCATTACTTTAAGTTATTGATTGTTAATAATTATTTTTTTATGGCATGGATATTGCTCTGGATTCGGCATCAACCACACAGGAAAAACCATGAAAACCGCCAACATCGCTGCACTGCTCACCTCCCTGTTGATGTTCGTATCGCTGACGTCGCACGCCACGATCATCACGGCCTCCGGCAAGTCGTTTGATAACTTGGGTTCCAGCACGGTCGACATGACCACCAAGCTCGAGTGGCGCGACTTTGACCTGAGCAATGGCCGCGCCTATTGCAGCGTTGCTTTAGATACGGGAAGTGCGGTGCCGGCAGTTTGCACGACGTTCGACAACAAGGACCTGATTGCGAACGCGGAAGGCTGGCGCTATGCGTCGAGCGCCGAAGTTGCAGGGTTGCTCAGCGATTGGTTCGGCATCGCCGCACCCGGCCAGTATTCCAGCACCACCGTCAATGCCGCGCTGTCTACCGAATTTCGTGCTGTGTTCGCAAATACGACGGGGAGCATTCGTCCTGACTACCTGCAATACGCGTCCTATGGCCTGCAATCGCTCGGCCTGTACGTCGCCGGCACCAACGTCTCGATGGATATGGCCAACGGTAGCATCAATGACAACTGCTGTGGCCAGGGTGCCATGCTGGTCCGCAACAGCACTGCTGCCGCGACGGTTCCAGAGCCGGCACCGCTGGCACTGTTGGCCTTGAGCTTTGCCGGACTGGCACTGTTGCGTCGTCGCCGCAACTAAGTTGCGCGACAGCCCGCACGGCGGATCTGGGCCACCTGCGGGTGGCCTTTTGCATGCCCTGACGCTGGCCGTTGGAATCGAGCAGCAGTCCGTTGCGCTGCTGCTTCTGCTTCTGCTTCTGCTGCTGCTGCGGATGGTCTGCCCGCAACCATTGCAACAGTCGGTCAGCGACGGCGCGGGCGCGGACCACGCGGACAACTTGTGCACGCCAATCAAGTGCAGCGGCCCGGCGGACCTGGGCGCTGCAGCCCCCCCCATTATTTTGCGAACGACCGTACTTAAATGTGTTATTCTCAACTACAACAACACCGCTAACACATCCTCCAGGAGACTCGCATGCAAGATGCTGTGATCGTATCGACCGCCCGCACGGGCTTGGCCAAATCGTGGAAGGGGGGCTTTAACATGACCCATGGCGCCACGCTCGGCGGCCACGTGCTGGCCGCCGCCATCGAGCGCGCCGGCATTGCCCCGGGCGACGTCGAAGACGTCATCATCGGCTGCGCCAATCCGGAAGGCGCCACCGGCGCCAACATCGGCCGCCAGATTGCACTGCGCGCCGGCTGCCCCGTCAGCGTGCCTGGCATGACGGTCAACCGGTTTTGTTCGTCGGGCCTGCAAACCATTGCGCTGGCAGCCCAGCGCATCAGCGCTGGCGAAGGCGACATCTTTGCCGCCGGCGGCGTCGAGTCGATTTCCTGCGTGCAGCAGGAAATGAACCGCCACATGATTGCCGAAGTCTGGCTCAAGCAACACAAGCCGGAACTGTACTGGCCCATGCTGCAGACGGCCGAGACGGTGGCCCGGCGCTACGGCATCAGCCGCGAGCGGCAAGATGCCTACGGTGTGCAAAGCCAGCAGCGGGCGTCAGAGGCGCGCGCCAATGGCCGCTTCGACCGCGAAATCGTGCCGATGACCACCATCATGGGCGTGGCCGACAAGGCCAGCGGCATGCTGCTCACGCGCGAAGTGACGGTCTCGGCCGACGAAGGTATCCGCGAAGACACCAACCTTGAGGGCGTCGCCAAGATCCGCCCGGCGCTGCCTGGTGGCGTCATCACGGCCGGCAACGCCAGCCAGTTTTCCGACGGCGCCTCGGTGTCGATCCTGATGCGCGCCGACATCGCCCGCGAGCGTGGCCTGGCGCCGCTGGGCATTTTCCGCGGCTTTGCCGTGGCCGGCTGCGAACCGGATGAAATGGGAATCGGCCCCGTGTATGCAGTGCCCAAGCTGCTCAAAAAAGCTGGCTTGAGCGTCGCTGACATCGGCCTGTGGGAATTGAACGAAGCGTTCGCCGTCCAGGTGCTCTATTGCGCCGACACCCTCGGCATTCCGATGGAGCGCCTGAATGTCAACGGCGGCGCGATTGCGGTCGGCCATCCGTACGGCGTCTCGGGCGCGCGCCTGGTGGGCCACGCGCTGATCGAAGGCAAGCGGCGCGGCGTCAAGTATGTGGTCGTGACCATGTGCATCGGCGGCGGTCAGGGCGCCGCCGGCCTGTTCGAAGTCGCCTAAGACGTGTTTGTGCCCGCGGACAGGCGCGAGGCCTGTCCGTGCTGGCCTTACCGTCCTTGCTGTCCCTGCTGTCATGATTACCCACTTCTTACCGTGTGAGCGAGCCCATGTCCTCGACCATTCTCAGCCGTCGCGACCTCGATTTTGTCCTGTTCGAGTGGTTAAATGTGGAAACGCTGAGCGCGCGCCCCCGTTTTGCCGACCACAGCCGCGAGACCTTCAGCGCCGCCCTCGACACTGCCGAGCAGATTGCCAGCGACCTGTTTGCGCCCCACAATAAATTGTCGGACCGCCAAGAGCCGACCTTCGATGGCAGCACCGTAACCATCATCCCGCAGGTTAAGGCGGCACTCGACACCTACAGCGCCGCCGGCCTGATGGCGGCAGGCCAGGATTATGCCTTTGATGGCATGCAACTGCCATCGGTGATGGAAAAAGCGGTGGCGGCTTGGTTCACCGCCGCCAATGTGGCCACCTCGGCCTACCTATTTTTGACCGTTGCCAATGCCAACACCCTGCTCAAGACGGGCACCCCGCGCCAGGTCGAGCAGTTCGTCAAGCCGATGTTCGCCGGCAAATTTTTCGGCACCATGTGCCTGTCCGAGCCGCAGGCGGGCTCGAGCCTGTCCGACATCAGCACCCGCGCCGAAGCCGATGCCGTCGACGGCATCGATGGCGAGCGCCAGTACCGCTTAACTGGCAACAAGATGTGGATCTCTGCCGGCGAGCATGAGCTGGCAGGCAATATCGTGCACCTGGTGCTGGCCAAGATTCCCGGCCCGGACGGCAAGCTGATCCCCGGCACGCGCGGCATTTCGCTGTTTATCGTGCCAAAGTTCGTGCTCGACGACGACGGCAGGTGTGGCGAGCGCAACGACGTCGTCCTCGCTGGCCTGAATCACAAGATGGGCAACCGCGGCACCACCAACTGCCTGCTCAATTTCGGCGAAGGCAAGTTCGCCCCGCAGGGTAAGGGCGGCGCCATCGGCTACTTGGTGGGCAATGTCCACCAGGGCCTGGCCAATATGTTTCACATGATGAACGAGGCGCGCATCGGCGTCGGCCTCGGCGCTGCGGTGCTGGGCGTGACCGGCTATTTGCACGCGCTCGACTACGCGCGCAACCGGCCGCAGGGCCGCCATCCCGCCGAGAAGGACCCGGCGCAACCGCCTCTTGCCATCGTCAAGCATACCGATGTGCGGCGCATGCTGCTGGCCCAAAAAGCCTACGTCGAAGGGGCGCTGGGCCTGGTGCTGTATTGCGCCCGCCTGGTCGACGAGCACAACACGGCAGAGACGCCGGAAGCGCGCCGCCAGGCCGGCCAGCTGCTCGACTTTTTGACGCCAATCGCCAAGTCATGGCCATCGCAATGGTGCGTCGAAGCGAACAGCCTGGCCATTCAAGTCCATGGAGGTTATGGCTACACGCGTGAATACAATGTCGAGCAGTTTTACCGCGACAACCGCCTCAATGCCATCCACGAAGGCACCCACGGCATCCACGGCCTCGACCTGCTGGGCCGCAAGGTGACGTTGCAGGACGGCGCTCTGTTCAAGGCGGTGGGCGCGGCGCTGGCAGTGACCATCGGCGCCGTGCGCTGCGACGGCGATGGCGAACTGCTGCCGTATGCCGACCAGCTGGGCGCTGCCTGGCAGCGGCTGGCCGAGGTGACCGCCCTCCTATATGGCACGGGCGACCTCAACAAGACACTGGCGAATGCCAGCGTGTATCTGGAAGCGGCCGGCCATATTGTCGTCGCCTGGATCTGGCTGCAGCAGGCGCAGGTGGCGGCGCGCACGCTCAAATCGGCCACCAGTGTGCTGGCCGACGGCGATTTTTACCGCGGCAAACTGCAAGCCTGCCGCTATTTTTTCAACTGGGAATTGCCGAAAGTGGCGCCCCAGCTCGACCTGCTGGCCAGCATCGATACCACCACGCTCGACATGCAGGATGGCTGGTTCTAGACCGGCATAATGATTGATACCAAACTAAAAACAAGGGAGACAGCATGCTCAAACACATCGTCATGTGGAAACTGAAAGACCACGCGGAAGGCGCCGACCGCGCCGCCAACGCCATCGAGATGAAACGCCGGCTCGACGCCTGCGCCAGCATCGTCCCCGGCATCCTGTCCTTCGAAGTGCGCCTGGCCCAGGCTGGCCTGGAAGCGACCTGCGATATCGTGCTGTATGCGCAATTTGCCGACAAGGCGGCGCTCGATGCCTACGCATCGCACCCCACCCACGAGGCGGTCAAGCCGTTTATCGGTGCCGTGCGGGCCGAGCGCCACTGCATGGATTACGAGGTCTGACATGCGCACAAGCCAACAATTGTTTTCCCTGCAGGGCAAGACCGCACTGATTACCGGCGGCTCACGGGGACTGGGCTTGCAGATGGCCGAGGCGCTGGGCGAGCAGGGCGCGCGTCTGCTCATTTCTGCCCGTAAGCAGTCCGAACTGGACGAAGCGGTGGCGCATTTGACGGCGCTGGGCATCGACGCCAGCGCGGTGGCCGCCGATCTGGCTGAGCCAGCGCACATCGATGCCCTGGTGGCGGCCGCCATGGCGCAGCTCGGTCACATCGATATCCTCATCAATAACGCCGGCGCCACCTGGGGCGCGCCCGCCGAAGACCATCCGCTCGACGCCTGGGACAAGGTGATGAACCTGAACGTGCGTAGTATTTTCCTGATGAGCCAGGCGGTCGGCAAGGCCTCGATGATTCCGCGCGGCTATGGCCGGATCATCAATATCGCCTCCATCGCCGGGCTGTCCGGCAATCCGCCAGGCACCATGAAAACCATCGCTTACAACACCTCGAAGGCGGCGGTGATCAATTTTACGCGCACCCTGGCCGGCGAATGGGGTGCCTACGGCATCACGGTGAACGCCATCGCGCCCGGATTTTTTCCGTCGAAGATGACCAAGGGCGTACTGGCCGCCATCGGCGAAGACAAGCTGGCGCGCGCCGCGCCGCTCGGTCGCATCGGCGACGCCGAAGACATGAAAGGGGCCACCATCCTGTTCGCATCCGATGCCGGCAAACACATCACCGGCCAGACCCTGGCCATCGATGGCGGCGTCTCCGCCGTCTAAAGGAAGCCATCAAATGAACAATTTTCACGGAAAAGTGGCCGTCATCACCGGCGGCGCCAGTGGCCTGGGCCGCGAATTTGCCCTGCACGCGCACAGCCTGGGGATGCAACTGGTGCTGGCCGATGTGCAGGCCGACGCCCTGGCGCAGACCGCCGCCGAACTGCAGGCGGCCGGCGCCGAACTGATCACGATGATCTGCGACGTCCGCAAGGGCGAGCAGGTGCAGGCGCTGGCGGACGCTGCGATGGCCCGCTTCGGCGCCGTGCACTTGCTGTTTAATAATGCCGGTGTCGGTTCGGGCGGCCTGATCTGGGAAAATTCCGTCGCCGACTGGGAATGGGTGCTCGGCGTCAACCTGTGGGGCGTGATCCACGGCGTGCGCGTGTTCACCCCGCTGATGCTGGCCTGTGCCAAGCGCGATCCCGCTTACCAGGGCCACATCGTCAACACGGGGTCGATGGCAGGCCTGCTCAACGCCCCCACCATGGGTGTCTACAACGTCTCGAAGCACGCCGTGGTGAGCCTGTCGGAAACCCTCTACCACGACCTCGACCTGGTCGGCGCCCCGATTCGCGCCTCGGTGCTGTGCCCGTATTTTGTACCGACCGGGATTTCGCAGTCGCACCGCAACCGCCCGGCCGACGTCAAGATGACGGCCGGCCCCACCGCCAGCCAGGTGGCCGCGCAAGCGATGACGGTCAAGGCGGTCGAATCGGGCAAGGTGTCGGCCAGCGACGTCGCCCGCCTGACGTTCGAGGCGATCGCCGACGGCCGGTTTTATATTTATTCGCACCCGGGCGCGCTCGCTTCGGTCAGCAGCCGCATGGACGACATCGTTGAGGCGCGCAATCCGGCCGACCCGTATGCGGCCACGCCGCATGTGCGCGAGATGCTGCGCGCCAAGATGGGAATTGCTTAGGTGTGCAGTGAGGGCGCACTGAGGTCGAACTGACCTCGCAAGCTTGAGCTTAGCCACAGCTTCACTGCGCATTGCCACTACTGCAATGTTGCAGTGACCGGCACACGGGGGCTGGCAAGCACAAGGATGGTGCAATAAAGTCGGTTGACCAGGACGGCATTGTCAGAAACTACCGGCTGCGCGTGGCCGCAGCGTGCATCGCCGGTTGAGCGCGTGCTGGTACACAAATAAGTGTCGCGCTTGCTTACTGGCGCACCTTCTCATGCAGCTGCGACGGGGCGTCGGCATACAGCTTGACCACCGTCGAGGCGCGCGTGCCATAGCCGGGCGACTCGATGCACACGGCAGACAGCATGCGCTCGAGGGCGATCTCGATGCCGGTATCGGGCAGACGCAGGTCGGGTGCCCGGGTGGTGTCGGCCAGCATTTCAAAATACGCATCTTCAGGCGCGCCCTGGCACAGCAGACTGGCGAATTCGGCCTTGGTGCGCACCACCTTCGGCCACGGCGCATCGAGTAAACCGTTGGAAATGCCGTAGATGCCCGGCGCAAGCGGCTGACCGTTGCGGGCGTCGCCCGCGCCCCGGTTCGAAAACCAGTACAGCGCGCTGCTGTCGCCCAACACCAGATTAAAACCGTTATAGGCATCGGCCGTGCCCGCCAGAGAAGCCAGGTAGTCGGGCGCCGACATGCTGCCAGCCAAAAAATCGGCAACCAGCGCACCGCGCGAGGGGGCGTCCAGGCGACGTTCGTGCGGGCCGCGGATATTCGTCAGCGCGGCGAACTTGCCGCCGCTGGCCTCGGTGGTGATGCCCATCCAGCTGCCGCCGCCTTTGAGGTCGCGGCCGGCATAAATGGCCGGATGCTCCGGCCATGGCGCGGCGGCCCGGGTGGGCCGGTCGTAAAACTCATCGCGGTTGGCGCACGCCACCAGTGGCGCACCGGGCACCACCTGCCAGGCAAACACGATCAGGCACATGGCAGCGCTCCGCCCGGTTCAAGATCAATAAACACTTCCGTGTGGCGGCTGCCGGCGGTCAGTTCGCTCAGCGCGGCGGCCAGCACGGCGCCGTTCAAGGTGGCCTGAAACCCGGCCTCGACGCCGCCGTAGATTTCCATCCAGGTCTGGCGGCCATCGACGCTGCCGGGCCGGCGCTTGAGCTGGCCGAGGCCGAGGCCGGCCTGCATGGCGCGCACGCGCACGGCCAGTGCGGCGGCATCGCTGTCGGCCACCTGGTAATAGATATACAGGTCTTGCAGGGGCGCGCGCATGCCGCTCACACGTCGATCGCGTCGAGTGGGTAGGGCATCGGCAAGAAGCGCAGCGCAGGGCAATCTACGTCGGCGCCGCCCAGCTGCACGCTGGTGCCGTCGAGCACGGCAAGCTTGAGCTCGACCAGCAGATCGGTCCCGCCAGCGCCATTGGCGGCGGCGTTGACCACCATGCCGCACGGCTGCGACGGATCGCTGGTGGCGAACACTTCCATGCCTGCTGCGGCAGCGCTGGCGACGGTGGCCAGCGCGGTCCTGCGCTTGAGCTTGCCCAGGTACTGGCTGCGGGCGACGATTTCCTGCCCTGGATAACAGCCTTTTTTAAAATTGACCGCACCGAGCAGCTCGAAATTGACCATTTGCGGGACGAACTGTTCCTGGGTCGCCACGCTGATCTCGGGCACCCCGGCG
Source organism: Massilia sp. PWRC2 (assembly GCF_049896725.1). Classification (NCBI taxonomy): domain Bacteria; kingdom Pseudomonadati; phylum Pseudomonadota; class Betaproteobacteria; order Burkholderiales; family Oxalobacteraceae; genus Massilia; species Massilia sp. PWRC2. The sequence goes on along the minus strand of NZ_JAFCUW010000004.1, from coordinate 145,618 downwards.
TGAATCGACGACAAGGCCCAGGCCTGTTCACCGCCCAGCGCCAGGCGCGCGCGCAAGAGCTCGATGGCGGCGCGCGCGTGGGTTGGCGTGGTCAACCACAGGAAACGGGGGGCACCGAAGGCATCGGCGAGACGGATCACGGTGCCCGATGCGGTGTCGAGCCTGGCATATGGCGCCGCTGGCACCGGCAGCTGGGCCGACTGCAGGGCGCTGGTGGCTGCCGCGCCGCCCAAGCCCAGCATGACCACACCGTCGCTGACGTCTTGCAGCCTGGCCTTGGCGCGCATGACGAACATCGACAGGCGCTTTTGCAAGGCCGGCTGCAAGGCGCGCGGCAGCATCAAATAAATGGTGTCCGCGCTGCGCCACAGCAGCAGGCTGGCCAGCAGGCGGCCTTTGGGCGAACAGTAACCGGCCAGCCGCGCCTGGTCCGTACCCAGATGGAGCACATCATTGGTCAGCTGACCGTGCAGAAAACTGGCGCCATCGTCGCCGCTAACGCCAATCAAGCCACTGCCATCGAGCACGGCGACGAAGCCGCTGGCGAGCTGGCCGGCAGTCAGTTCGACATGCTGCAATTGAACGCCGTTGGCGGCGGTGGCGGCAGGCGCGCTATCATCGCTGCCGATGGCTGCCAGGTAATCATTCCAGTGGTCCATAATTTCCTGAATACTTTCTATCTAAAGCATTATCATTACGGGTTCATTATAAAGATGTCGCGCCATTCCCGCCGGACAGCCAGAAAAACCAAAAGAATACGCATGGGCTTGCTAAATAAACTGTTTCTAACCGTTACCGTCGGCAGCGTGGCCGCCGTCGCCGCGTTCAGCTGGTGGGCCGGGCGGCCGTTGACCGAGGGCGGCGCGCCCATCCCGTTCACCGTGCTCGCTGGCAGCAGCGTGGGGGCCGCTTCACAGCAAATCGCCGAGGCAGGCGTGCCGCTCAACCCCTTGCTGTTTTCCGTGCTGGCACGGGTGACCCAGAAAGCGGCCCGCATCAAGGCCGGCAGTTACGAGCTCAATCCCGGCAGCTCGCCGCGCCGCCTGCTCGGTCAGCTGGTGCGGGGCGAATTTGCCCAGGAGTCGCTGACCATCATCGAAGGCTGGACCTTCCGCCAGATGCGTCAGGCGGTGGCCGCCAACGAGGGATTGCGGCACGAAACGGCGGCGCTGTCGGACACCGAGCTGATGCAAAAACTCGGTTCCGATTTCAGCAAACCGGAAGGCCTGTTTTTTCCTGACACATATTTGTTTGCCAAGGGTTCGCCCGACCTGCAGATTTACCGGCAAGCCCACAGCATGTTGCTCAGCCACCTGGACACGGCGTGGAAAGCGCGCGATCCAAGCCTGCCGTACGCCACGCCGTATCAGGCGCTGACGATGGCGTCGATCGTCGAAAAGGAAACCGGTAAGAAATCCGAGCGCGCCATGATCGCCGGCGTGTTCGTCAACCGCCTCAAGAACGGCATGCTGCTGCAAACCGACCCCACGGTCATCTATGGCATGGGCGCCAGGTACGAGGGCAAGATCCGCAAGCGCGACCTGGAAACCGACACCCCGTACAATACCTATACGCGCAGCGGCCTGCCGCCGACGCCGATCGCCTTGCCTGGCCTGCAATCGCTGGCCGCTGCCATGCAGCCAGCCAAGACCGACGCCCTGTACTTTGTCTCGCGCGGTGATGGCACCAGCAAGTTTTCCCCCAATTTGAACGAGCACAACAAAGCCGTCAATCAATACCAACGCTAAGCGCATGACATCTGACCACTCTGTTCCCGCCGCTGTTGCGCCCCTTGCCGGCAAATTCATCAGTTTTGAGGGCATCGATGGCGCCGGTAAATCGACCCACATCGGCTTTGTCGCCGAGCTGTTGCGCGCCCACGGCAAGACCGTGGTGTGCTCGCGCGAACCGGGTGGCACGCCGCTCGGCGAAGCCTTGCGCGAGGTCTTGCTGCGCCAGGCCATGCACCTGGAAACCGAAGCGCTGCTGATGTTCGCCAGTCGCCGCGAGCACATGGCGCAAGTGATCGAACCGGCACTGGCGCGCGGCGACTGGGTCATTTCCGACCGCTTTAGCGATGCCAGTTTTGCCTACCAGGGTGGCGGCCGTGGACTCGACCGCAGCCGCCTGGAAGCGCTCGAGCAGTGGGTCCACCCGCACCTGCAGCCAGACCTGACACTGCTGTTCGATGTGCCGCTCGACGTCGCCCGTGCGCGCCTGGACGCCACCCGCACGCTCGACAAATTCGAGCAGGAGCAGGCCGCGTTCTTTGCCGGCGCACGCCAGGAATACCTGCGCCGCGCTGCCCAGTTCCCCACGCGCATCGTGGTGGTCGACTCAACCCGCAGCATCGACGCGACCCGCGCCGCACTGACTGCAATTGTTGAGACATTACTTTAAGTGTGGTCAATTGAACATTTTCGGAGTTTATGCGCTGCCTGCAAAAGCAGCTGCAAGTGATTGAATCAAAATGAATAGTGCAATTTATCCATGGCACGCTCAAGCCTGGCAGCAACTTCAAGTACTACGTGAACGTTTGCCGCACGCCATCCTTTTCCACGGCGAGGCGGGCACTGGCAAATCCGGCTTCATCGAAGCGTTCGCCCAGTCGCTGCTGTGCGAAAACGTCCAGGCGGAGGGCTTTGCCTGCGGCGCCTGTGCATCGTGCGGCTGGTTCGTCCAGCACAATCACCCCGATTACCGCCGCGTGCGGCCGGAAGCGCTCGAGGACGATGGCGCCGCCGAAGGCGAGGAGGGCGCGGACGACAAAAAATCGAAGGCTGCCAAGACGCCATCGAAAGACATCAAGATCGAGCAGATCCGCCAGCTGGCCGACTTCATGAATATCTCCACCCACCGCCAGGGGTTGCGGGTGGTGGTGCTGTATCCCGCCGAAGCGCTCAACACGCCCGCCTCGAATGCCCTGCTGAAAACGCTGGAAGAGCCGCCGCCGGGCACGGTATTCCTGCTGGCGTCAAATGGACTCGATCGCCTGCTGCCCACCATCCTGTCGCGCTGCCGCAAATTTGCCCTGCCATTGCCCGAGCACGGCGCCGCCCTGGCCTGGCTGACCGCCCAGGGCGTCGACCAGCGCGACGCTGACAGCTGGCTGCGCGAGCAGGGTGGGGCGCCGCTGGCGGCACTGGCGCAGTCGGAGGCGGGCAACCGCGAAGAACTCGAGCTGCTGCTGGGCATCCTGGCCCGACCGAGCGCCGAAGCGGCTCTGAAGCACGCTGATAAACTGAGCAAGATGTCGCTGTCGACCATCGTTTCTTGGCAGCAGCGGTGGTTGTACGATCTACTTTCGGTCAAAATGTCGGGCAAGTTGCGTTATTACCCGCGCTACCACAAGGACCTTGCGGCCTTGGCCGCCACAGTGCACACTGTGAAACTATTGCACGCAATAAAGAATACCAATGAACGCAGAGCGACATCGGATCATCCCTTGTCGCCGAAACTATTTGTAGAAGCAATGCTGCTCGATTACGCTGCAGATTGCAGTTGAGGACCGTGAAAGGAATGCGATGACTGGCAATCCCAATGAACAAGGTGGCGCCGCCCCCCCCCGGCCTTCTGTACTGTCGCTGGCGATCAAGGAAAAAGCGGCGCTGTATGCCGCTTATATGCCATTTCTGAAAAATGGCGGGGTATTCGTTCCCACTGCCAAGCCATACAAGATTGGCGACGAGATTTACCTGATCCTGGCGCTGATGGACGACCCCAACAAGTATCCGATTGCCGGCAAGGTGGCCTGGATCACCCCGGCGGCGGCCAATAACAACAAGGCGCAGGGGATCGGTGTCCATTTTCCAGACGATGAAACGGGCCGCCGCGCGCGCCTGCGCATCGAAGAAATCCTCGGTGCCGCGCTGCGTTCGTCGCGCGCCACCCACACTTTATAAGCGGCTTGCAGGTAGCCGACTGCCGCCGTTGTTGCGTTCACAGCTCCCTTCTTTCACCTGACCCGAAGCCCCGTTCATGTCGTCCTACGTCCACCGCCTTGCCCGCCGCGCCGATCTGCCCGTCATCGTCGAGATTTACAATTCCACCATTGCCTCACGCGAAGTGACGGCCGATACCGAGCCGGTCAGCGTGGCCTCGCGCGAGCCGTGGTTCGACGCCCATGAGCCCGAGCGCCGCCCGCTGTGGGTGATCCACGCCGCCGCCGACGACAGCGCCGCCCCGGCCATCGTCGGCTGGATGTCGTATTCGAATTTTTATGGCCGGCCGGCCTATTCGGGTACCGCGGAAGTGTCGATCTACATCGCCGAAGCCTGGCGCGGCAAGGGCATCGGCAAGTACTGCCTGCAAGCAGCGATCGACCATGCGCCGAACATCGCCGTGCACACGCTGCTCGGATTTATCTTCGGCCACAACGCACCGAGCCTGGCCCTGTTCGGCAAGTTTGGTTTTGCTACATGGGCGCAGCTGCCGCGGGTGGCCAATCTGGACGGTGTCGAGCGCGATCTGATTATCCTCGGCAAGCGCGTCGCCTGAGCGATATTGGCGGTGACGCCGTGGCCGGGCTACAATCGCGCCATGTATATCGACTCCCACTGCCATATCAATTTCCCCGAGCTGGCCGCTCGCATGCCCGAGCTGCTCGCCAAGATGGCGGAAAACCAGGTCAGCCACGCCTTGTGCGTCTCGGTTGACCTGCCCGATTTTCCCCAGGTCCTGGCGCTGGCCGAGCAATATCCCCATATCTATGCCTCGGTCGGCGTCCATCCCGATTACGAAGACACGCCGGAACCGAGCGTCGACCAGCTCGTGGAACTGGCGGCGCACCCGAAGATCGTCGCCATCGGCGAGACCGGGCTCGATTATTTTCGCCTGCAGGGCGATCTGGAATGGCAGCGCGAGCGCTTTCGCACTCACATCAAAGCATCAAGAATCACCCGTAAGCCATTGATTATTCACACAAGAGCGGCCAGCGCCGACACCATCCGCATCATGCAGGAAGAGGGCGCCGGCGTCGCTGACGGTGGCGTTGGCGGGGTCATGCATTGTTTTACCGAGTCGCTCGAGGTGGCCGAGGCTGCCATTGCGATGGGGTTTTATATTTCGTTTTCCGGCATCGTGACCTTTAAAAGCGCCAGGGATTTGCAGGCGGTGGCGCGCGCGCTGCCCCTTGAACGCATCCTGATCGAAACCGATTCGCCCTACCTGGCACCGGTGCCGTTTCGCGGACGCATGAATGAACCCGGCTACGTGCGCCACGTGGCGGAATATCTGGCCACCCTCAAAGACCTGCCGCTCGACCAGGTGGCACGCCAGACGACGGATAATTTTTTCAATTTATTCAAAGGCCTGCATGCATAATCTCATGCGAATTATCAGTATTAAGTTGCTCCTTGCAGGGGCGCTGGCAGCGCCCTTGGCCAGCTCGGCGGCAGCGCCCGAGCGCGACCAGTTGACCCGATACTTTCGTTCCTTGCAGATGGATGACGCCAAAACCGTGGTGCGGATGGTCAATGAGCGGCAGGTCAATCCGAACCAGGCCGATCCCCGCAGCGGCGAGAGCGGCCTGATTGTCGCCCTGCGCGAGGGCGCCTCGACGGTCGCCAGTGCGCTGGTGGCGATGCCGGGGCTCGATCTGGAAGCGACCGCACCGAACGGCAACACGGCGCTGATGATGGCTGCCTTTAAACACAATCTGCCGCTGGTCAGGGCGCTGCTGGCCAAGGGGGCGCAAGTGAACCGGCCCGGCTGGAATGCCCTGCATTTTGCCGCTGCCGCCGGCGATGACGCCATCACCGGCTTGCTGTTAAGCCACGGGGCCGCCATCGATGCGCGCGCGCCGGCTGGCTTCACGGCGCTGATGCTGGCGGCGCGCGAAGGGCAGACGTCGACCGTCGCCGTGCTGCTCGAGGCGGGCGCGGATGCCGCCTTGACCAACAGCGAACAGTTGAGCGCCGCGCAGATTGCCGCGCGGGCGGAGCAGCCGGCGATCGCCGCTGCCATCGACGCCTTCGGCGCCCGCCAGCGCCGGCAATAACATGCCGCATGGGTATCGCACGAAGTGGCAGGTAAAACCGCGATAGCTCGACGCATCGGCGGGCGCGCTTGTTGCCGATAATGGAACGGTCGATCTGCCAGCATTGGCGCCGACCTTTCCTGCCACCGCCGCCCCCCGAGGACCCCATGCTCAACGAACGCGAAATCGAATCCTGCTACCTGGGCCAGTTCATCCCGGTTCATTACCATCACAATATGCTGATGGACCAGAACCGCATGCACGGCTTCAAGTCGGCAATCAATTACGCCGTCAAGCCAGGCGCCAAAGTCCTCGAACTCGGTGGCGGCACCGGCGTGTTGTCATGGTTTGCCGCGGCCAAGGCGTCGAAGGTCTGGTGTGTCGAGTTCAATCCCGACATGGTCAAGGAAGCGCGCAAGATGCTGGCGCTGAATCCGAACGGCGAGCGCGTCGAGGTGGTTCATGCCGATGCCTTCGAATACCTGCCGCCCGAGCCGGTCGATGTGGTGATCTGCGAAATGATCCACGTCGGCATGCTGCGTGAAAAGCAGGTCGAGGTGATGGAATCATTCAAGCGCCGTTACCTGGCCCGCTTTGGCGGACCGTTGCCCCTGTTCCTGCCCGAAGCGGTGATCATGGCGGTGCAGCCGCTGCAGCAGGAATACGATTTCGAGGGCTTCTATGCGCCCATCGTGCAATTTCAGGAAACCACGGTGATTCACCCCGGCATCATCGAACTGGCGGCGCCCGCCGTCTACAGCGTGCTCGATTTCAGCCAGCCGACCGACACCCAGATTGCCTGGGCCGGCCAGTTCCGCGCCGAAAAATCAGGCACGCTCAATGCCCTGCGTTTTATCACCAAGAATATCCTGGCCGTGGTGGCCGAAGAATCGAGCACCATCGACTGGCTGAACCATTACATGAGCCTGCCGCTGGCGACAGCCGTCACGGTGCGCGCGGGCGATCTGATCGACGTCAGTTTCGCCTATCGTTGCGGCGGCTCGCTGCCGTCGCTGCAGGCGGCCATGAGCGCCAGCGTGGTCGTCGACGCGCTGGTGGCAGCGCGCACGCCGCTGTTTGCCTGATCCGGCCTGCTGCCCACCATGGCGATCGCTTAAAATACGGCTTTGATCCCTTTTGAGCATTGCCATGGAAAACCTCGATCAGCGTTACCTCGTTCAGCAAAACAAGATCGCCGAAGGCGACAGCAAGCCGCCCGTGTTCGCCAAGGTCATGCGCGGCAAGGATGGCAGCTTCGAAGGCGTGTCCTTCATCAAGAACAAGGACAAGGCGACCGTCATGACGGTTGCCGAAGCCCAGCAGGCGATCGACTGGTCGACCAGCAAAAAGCCGAACGCGCGCGACTACAGCACCCGCATCATTTGCCTTGGGCAATAGCGCGGCCCCGCCCCGCCTGTCTCGCGCCCCCGCCAGCGAGGCGCGTCAATCGGCCGTCTGTCGCGCCGCTGTTGCGCCGCCGCTCCGGCTGCCGTAGATTGCAGCCATTGATCCGATGGTCAGGGGAGGGTGCGATGATGGGTTTATTGTTGTGGCTGCTGCTGCTGTTGCTGTGCTGGCCGCTGGCCTTGCTGGCCCTGTTGCTGTATCCCTTGATGTGGCTGCTGCTACTGCCGTTTCGCCTGATCGGCATCACCGTCGACGCCGTGTTCGAACTGCTGCGGGCGATCGTCATGTTGCCGGCGCGCGTGCTGCGTGGCGGTCACCGCCGCTAGGAAGGCACTGATGTATTCTGGCGGATGGAATCGGTCACGAAAGCATTTTTACGAAAACGCAGCCCGGCAAGGCGCGATACCGTAGACATGCCGGGGCATGGCGAGGATTTGCAACGCAGCTGGGCGCTTTTTTCGTGTGCCGGGGCCGCCGTCATGAATTAATTAGTGCTTCCCTGGTGTGGTGAATCAGATTAGCAACACAGCTGGACGCTTTTTTAGGTTGCCCAGTCCGCGTTCATGAATGAATCAGTGATTGCCCAGCCCCTCGTCCTGTGTGCTATGCATAACAGACAAAAACGCCGAGTGCGCGTAAGGTGAACCTCGATTCCAGGGCCAACCGGCATCCCGGATTTTATCGAGGAAACATTATGCGTTTAGATATTTACCGCAGAGCGGAACACGACGGCAAGTTCTCTTATCTGGCCGTGCCTGAAACGCGCGACATTCCCGAAGAAGCCACCAACACCGACTGGGAAGTTGAAGCCAAAGCCGTCGAAGTGGACGATGGTGCCGAAAAGCTCGAGCACTACCACCTCGACCACGTCGCCGCCCAAATTGCCGAAAAAGGCTATGCGGTGACGGCGCTGCAGCTGCAGTAAATTCGCCACAGCTGGCTTGCCGGGTGCCTGTGGCACCCCGGCCAGCCAGTGCCACCGATAGATGCGCTACCGCGCAAGCTCGGTGGCGCAGCGCGATGCCACGGGCACGCGGCAAGACGCTCGCGCTGGTCTGGCATCCTGCCACGGCTGGCCGTGATGCAGGGCAGGGGGGCAGCGTACGCTGTCGCACTGGCAATCCATCCTCCCCCCAAAAAATATAGCAACATGGGCGGAATCAGGGACTTAAATATTGCATATAATATAAGTCTGCGATCATGATGCCCAAGCACGCTACAAGGACACACCCACATGCCTGACCACGAGCAAGATGTGCAAACCATCCTGACGGCGGCAATTCCGGGGTGCGCAACGCACTTGGGCAACCTGGTCAACAGGTTTGTCGACCATGCCAGCAAGACCCCACCAGCAAGCGAGCAACCGACCGACAAGCCTCGTGGACTCGGCCTTGACGTACTGGCGATCCTCGATGCCCGCAGGGTGCTGGCACTTGAAGTGAAGAAGGTGACGCATCACGTGCCACGCCTGGGCAAGGTCGAAGACGCGCAAATTGCGTTCTTGCAGCGCCTTGAACAGCATGCATTGTTCGATAGCTATATGGTGTTCGATCGCTTGCCGGACCTGCGGTTTTTAGCGTTGCAATCCCATGTCGCACGTAATCTCGCGCAGTTGGGTGGCATCGCCGCCGTACGGCCTGACTCTGCCAGCATCGCAATAAAGGGAATTGGCCAGTTCATCGGGCAACAGGCCAGTGGCTTGACCATGTTGGATGTAATCACGCGAATCGTGTTCGAAGCGCCCGAAGTCGATCCGAGCATACAGGGGCTGGTCGACGTGCTTGTCCAACATGTCCCGGAAATCAATAACTGCATTTTGTGGTTCTTTGGGGATGGCTATGTGGAGAAACTGACCCTGGCCGAAGTTCGCCAGGCCTTGGACGATCTCGCAAAGGTCGACCAGGCAACAGGAACAACCCTGATCGCCGCGCATGAGGCGCTACGCCGCCTGCGCAATACAAAGCCTGCGGCAAGTAGCAAAGCAATTCAAGATGCACAGAACAATTACAACAAGGCCAGGACCGCTTATCTTGATGCGGTGCGGGCGGCCGTGGTCACTGACGACCATGACGACGAACATGCAGCAGAAATCGAAGTCGGAGACCGGCCCAAGCGGCGCGTGTAGACACGCTTCGATTACAAGAACTTGTCGTTGGCAGGACTGGGCTTGCCGAAAACGACAGCACCTTCCGACTTCGTATAATTTATATTATGTCAAATGCGGTAGATCGCTGTTGCGCTGCTGCCACCTGTCGTGCGGCGTCTCGTAAGCAGCCTCAACGGCGGCTGCTCTGCCTGGCGTCCTCGCTAACCGGTGCGCAGATTCCCACCAATGTACTGCGCGAAGCGCTTGCTGTCAGCACGCGCAGGCCCACGCCCGCCTCTATGAATTTTGCATCGCGCTGGCGTGCTTTCCCCGCTGGCTTTGCCTTCGCCCTGCGAATGCCACCAAAGCGGCGCCGCTGCCGATACCGCAATTTCACCGCTGCCATATGCGGCCCGCTGCCGTTCACTGAGCAAAGTCGTCGACGTGACGCGCCCCCGCCATGCATCTGCGTTGCAACTGAGCGCGCTTTCGCTTGGTGCTCATTGGCGCCCGCGCCTGTGTGACCGAATGGCATGTCTGCGGGGTTTGCCGGTAGCGCGCCGGCATGGCGCGCTGCCATGCGCGGATTGACCACGTTGAACCTGCCGCATTGCTCCGCTGTGTCCGCAGTGCTGCGCAGCCCGTCATACATCTTGCCGCGCAGCGTACGTGACGCGCATCGACAACGCCAGCCCGCAGTGCGATGAAGCGCGCTGGCCCGCGCCATCACCCAGAAATGGACCTTTTTCGCACGCCATTTGGTCTATGCAAGCGCCCTTCCCCCTTCATCCCTGCTTCAGCGCCCTGCTTCGTCTTTCTTGAGCGGAAAATTAGCAAGCACGGGCGTTGTATGCAACCGCTAAATGCTCATATAATCAGTGCATATATTACGACTTCAAGGACCCGCATGAAATTTGCCATCGCTTACCTGCGCGTCTCCACCAGCGAACAAGGCCGCTCGGGCCTGGGGCTGGCGGCGCAGCGCAAGGCCATCAGCGACTTTGCCGCTGCCGAGGGATTTGAACTGGGCGACGTCATCAGCGAAGTCGCCAGCGGCAAGCTGGGCATGGATGAGCGGCCCGGCCTGCGCCGCGCGCTGGCCCAGGCCGCCAAGCAGCGTTGCCCGGTGATCGTGGCCAAGCTCGACCGTCTCAGCCGCGACGTCGCCTTTATCTCCGGCTTGATGGCAGCCGGCACGCCATTCATCGTCGCCGAGCTGGGAATAGACACCGATCCCTTTATTTTGCACCTGTTCGCCGCACTGTCGGAAAAGGAGCGCAAGCTGATCGCTGCGCGCACCAAGTCGGCGCTGGCCGACCTGAAGGCCCAGGGTGTCCAGTTGGGCAATCGCACCAATCTGCCGCAGGCGCAGGCGCTGGGCCAGGCGCGCAATGCGGAAAAGGCGTTGGCGTTTGCCGCTGCCATCTTGCCGGAAATACGCCGCCTGCAGGCGCAGGCCATGACGATGGCGCAGATCGCCGAGGAGCTCAACCGGCGTGGCGTCAAGACGGCACTCGGACGCACCTGGCACCAGTCGACCGTCTCGCGCCTGCTCAAGACGGCGAACTGACGGCGCCGCCCTCGTTCCACAGGCGCGAACGGTCGACCGCGCGTTGCCAGTTGTGCAGCCGGCCTTGTCGTTCGTCGGCGCCCATGCGCGGCTCGAAACGGCGCGCCACCTGCCACTGGCTGGCGATTTCTTCCTGCGATGCCCAAAAGCCCACCGCCAGCCCGGCCAGATATGCGGCGCCCAGCGCGGTGGTTTCCGTCACCACCGGTCGCACCACGGCGACGTTAAGTATGTCAGCCTGAAACTGCATCATCAAGTCGTTGCGGCTGCCGCCGCCGTCGACGCGCAACTCGGCCAGTGCGATATCGGCATCGTCCTGCATCGCGCGCAGCACATCGACATTCTGGTAGGCCACCCCTTCCAGCGCGGCGCGGGCGATGTGGGCGCGGTTGGTGCCGCGCGTAATGCCGACCAGGGTACCGCGCGCGTGCGGGTCCCAGTATGGCGCGCCGAGCCCGGCAAATGCCGGCACGAACATCACGCCGCCCGTGTCGGGCACGCTGTTGGCGAGCGTCTCCACTTGCGCCGCATGGCTGATGATGCCGAGGCCATCGCGCATCCACTGGACCGCAGCGCCGGCGACAAAGGCGCTGCCTTCGAGCAGATAGCTGGTGCTGGTGGCAGTGTCCGCAGCGGTGCTCCAGCCTACCGTGCTGAGCAGGCGATTACGCGAAACGATCGGCGCGCTGCCGACGTTCATCAATATGAAGCAGCCGGTGCCATAGGTATTTTTCGCCATGCCGGGGCGCAGGCAAGCCTGGCCAAAGGTGGCCGCCTGCTGGTCGCCAGCGATACCGGCAATCGGCAACCGCCGGCCCAGCAGTTCTGCATGGCTATGGGCCGCGATCGCGCTACTGGGGACCACGGTGGGCAACAGCGACGGTGGAATATTGAACAATTCCAGCAGCGCGGGATCCCAGCGCAGTGCCGTGATATCAAACAGCATGGTACGGGCGGCGTTGCTGGTGTCGGTGACATGGGCACCACTGAACTTGTAGGTCAGCCAGCAATCGATGGTGCCGAAGGCCAGTTCGCCGCGCTCGGCGCGGGCGCGGGCGCCGGCGATGTTGTCGAGCAGCCAAACCAGTTTGGTGGCAGAAAAATAGGCATCGACCACCAGCCCGGTGCTGTGCTGGATTTGCGCACCGTGGCCCTGCTCGAGCAGGCGTTCGCACAGGCCGCTGTTGCGCCGGTCTTGCCAGACAATCGCGTTGGCCAGCGGCTCGCCGCTGGCGCGGTCCCACAGCACCGTCGTTTCGCGCTGGTTGGCAATGCCGATGGCGGCGATCTCGGCCGGATCGATGGCATGCTCACGCAGCAGCTGGCGCGCCACCGCCAGCTGCGCCGTCCAAATGTCATTGGCGTCGTGTTCGACCCAGCCCGGTTGCGGATAGATCTGCCGCAATTCCTGCTGGGCGCAGGCATGGGGCCGGCCGTGACGGTCGAACAGGATGGCACGCGAACTGGTGGTGCCCTGGTCGAGGGCCAGTATGTACTTGCTCATGGTCGTTTTCCGAGTGGCTGGAGAGGGATGCGAAAGTGCTGGCGCACGCGGACGTGCAGCCCCTGGGAGTATAGCGGCGCGCTGGCCTTGCAAGGGCGCGGCCTTGCCGATCGGGGAAAATTCTGCTGGTAAACGGTGCTGTCAGTGCTGTCGGTGCTGTCGGTGCTGTCAGTGCTTCAAACCAGTCGCGCGCCGGTTCAATGGAAACCGGCGCGCGCTCGATCGCGCCGCCCTAATCGGGCTTGCGTTGCGCACGCAGCGATGTTCCCAGCGCTTGCAAGGCGGCGTTGAAAGCCTGTAAGGACAAGGCTGCGGTTTCAGTCGCAATATAATGGGTTCGTCCTGCGCCATGCGAGGTGTGCTTCTCGAGCGCATCCAACACGGTATCGGCCGGGTCGAGGAATACAAGGTCGGCGGCCGCACACTCAAAGAAAGGCCTTAACCATGGCAAATGCGTCGAGGACATCGTCATGACATCGATCGCTGGATGTGCACGACGCACGCCGGCAATTCAGTGTCCTGCTTCGAGGGCGCATCGCAGGTATGCGCGAACAGCACCCCGACCCCGAACAATAGCGCAGGCCGTGCCCTCCGAAAAGCATCAGCTGGCAGGGCCACTTACGTCTATATGCGATCCAAATACGATGTATGGTGCGAATACGGGCGATCAGGCAAAAAGGAGGCCAGCCTTATTGCATGAACCAGCCATGGCTGACCACGATTGACTGCCCGGTCAAGGCATTGCTGGGAAAGCTGGCCAGAAACAAGGCGGTCTGGGCAACATCGTCGACGGTGGTGAATTCGCCATCGACCGTGTCTTTCAGCATGACCTTGCTGACCACCTCGTCTTCGCTGATGCCAAGCGCGAGCGCCTGCTCGGGAATCTGCTTGTCCACCAGCGGCGTGCGCACAAAACCGGGGCAGATGACATTCGCGCGCACCCCGTGCTTGGCGCCCTCCTTCGCCACCACTTTGCACAAACCGACCAGGCCATGCTTGGCTGCGACATACGGTGCTTTGAGGACGGACGCTTCTTTCGAATGGACCGAGCCCATGTAAATGATGGTGCCGCCGCGCTGCTGGGCATACATCAGCTTCAGGCAGGCGCGGGTGGTCAGAAAAGCGCCGTCGAGGTGAATCGCCAGCATTTTTTTCCAGTCTGAAAATGCATAGCTGTCGAGCGGGCCGACGATCTGGATGCCGGCGTTGGAAATGAGAATATCGACCCCGCCAAACTGGCTGGCCACCTCGGCGATGCCCGCTTCGACGGCGGCTTCATCGGTCACATCCATCTGCAGCGCCATCGCCCGCGCGCCACTGGCATCGAGCTGCAAGGCGGTGGCGCTGGCCGCCGTCAGGTCGAGGTCGGCGATTACTACCCTGGCGCCGTGGGCAACATAGAGCTGGGCGATATCCTTACCGATGCCACTGGCCGCGCCGGTGATGACAGCGACTTTATCCATCAGCGTTGGGGTCGTCATGAGGTGCTCTCCTTGAGTGGGGATCTGGGGGCGGCGCTGTCAGCCATCGAGACGGCTGGCGGGTGCCGGCGACTGAGAAAATCGTAGACCGCCGGACTCTTTTCCTGCGGCGGCAGTTGCAATACTTCGGGGTGGTCCAGGGTCTTGTCGGCGTCGGCATAGCCGGCACGCCAGTGGTCGAGCATGGTGCGGCGGGAAAATTCGTAATCCTTCGACTGCGCTTCGTAGGTTGGTGAGTGATAGACCAGCTGGATGATGTTATAAAGCGCCTGGTCGTATTCCCTGGCCAGCAGGCGCGCCTGCGGCGTCGCCGCCAGTTCCGGCGGCATGTTGGCGAGCAGCTCGTTGAAGGCCACCCGATATTTTTCGCTGTTCCTGAAATGGTCGGTGGCGGCCCGCGTACGGCTTGAATACTGCACTTCCTTCATGCGCACGGCCACCGTGGCCAGGTCGGTAGGCAGGCTGCCGTCTGCACTCCACAGGTCGACCTGCCACACCAGCGTATCCAGCCCCGAACGCCCCGACAGTACCCAGTCAAGCGGGGTGTTCGATACCAGGCCGCCGTCCCAATAATATTCGCCGGCAATTTCAACGGCGGCAAAGGCCGGCGGCAAGGCACCGCTGGCCATCACGTGCTCGGGACCGATGGTGTCGACAGCATTGTCGAAATAGGCAAAATTGGCAGTACGCACATTGACAGCTCCCACCGAAAAGCGCATCTCTTTGGCATTAATGCGGTCAAAGTCCACCAGCCGCTCGAGCGTGGCGCGCAGCGGCGTGGTGTCGTAATAGCTGGGGGTGCTATTGCGCACCCACGGCAAATACGGCGGCGGCACACGCGGCTCGAAAAAGCCCGGTACGCCGTTGGCGACAACAGTAGCGGCATGCCACTGGTTGATGAAGGCACGGGTGTCGTCGGTGACGGCAAACTGCGACCAAAAGTCGTCAATGCCGAAGCCGTCGGTGGGGCTGACCTGTTCCCAGAACTGGCGCAACTTGTCGACCCGGTCGGCGGCGCGGTTGCCAGCGATGAGGGCGCAGTTGATGGCGCCGATGGAGATGCCGGCCACCCAGGTCGGCTCGATGCCCGCTTCGAGCAGGCGCTCATAGACGCCGGCCTGGTAGGCGCCGAGGGCGCCACCGCCCTGCAGCAACAAGGCAATGCTGCCAAACGGCGTGGCGCACGGTCGCGCTATTTCGGGGCTCGCTTTGCCCGCTAGCGTGGGCGGACGCTGCGCTGGGCTGGCGGCGGCAGGTGCGGCGGATGCGGCGGATGCGGCAGACGTGGTCGGGGACAAGCGCATGGACACTCCGTACAGGTAATCAAACGATGCTCACGACGATATCGGGCAAGACAATTGTTAACGTACACGTGATCGTACAAGCAGTCGACTAGACGCCTGCACACTTAGATCGCACTGAAGTACACCGATGGCGCCATGCGAGCCGGCGCCACCCATAGATCTTTGACCGCATGGCCGGGCAAACGTTCAGGCCAGCGGCACGGCTGCCGCGTGCGGCCCGATGTGTTCATACAGAATCAGCGAGCCGATGGCGATCAGCACCAGACCGCCCGCCATTTCGGCACGCTTGCCAGCGATGGCGCCCAGCGCACGTCCCACCATGACGCCGATGGTGACCATCACGAAGGTGGAAAAGCCGATAGCGGCGGCGGTAAGGGCGATATCGGCACCCAGGAAAGCCAGGCTGGCGCCCACCGCCATGGCATCGATGCTGGTGGCAAACCCCGTCACTGCCAGCGCTGCGAACGAATGCGATGCGGGTTTATCAGCTTCTTCCTCGTCAGCCTGCAAGCCGGCATACACCATGCGCGCGCCCAGTACCGCCAGCAAGGTGAAGGCAATCCAGTGATCCCACGCCTCGACGTAGGGGGCGGCGACGTGGCCCATGGCCCAGCCAATGAGCGGGGTGATGCCTTCGATGACACCAAAGATCAGGCCGGTGCGCAAGGCTTCCTTCCACTGCGGTTTTTGCAGGGCAGCTCCCTTGCCGACGGCAGCGGCAAAGGCGTCGGTGGACATGGCGAGAGCGAGAGCGACGGTGGCGGCAACATTCATAAACGGCTTTCAGGCAAGGTGGGCAGGGTGTGAGCAGCAGGGTGCGGCATTGTAACCGAGCCTGTCACTGATTTCGCGTCAGCAGCTCACGGATACGGCCGTCCAAACACTTGTGCCAGGTAAGCGAGAAAGGTGGCATCGAGCGACATCATCTTGCCCGGTGAATCGGACAGTTTGGCCACCGGCTGACCATTGCTGGAGACCAGCTTCATGACGATGTTCAGCGGCGTCAGGCCGGTGTCGTTGGTCAGATTGGTGCCGATGCCAAAGCCGGTCTGGGTACGGCCGGCGAAATGGCGGTAGAGCGCGAAGGCCCTGGACAGATCGAGGCCGTCCGAATACACCAGGCGCTTGGTCTGCGGGTCGATGCGCAACCGGGCGTAATGGGCCAGCGCCTTTTCGCCCCACTCGTAGGGATCGCCCGAATCGTGGCGCAGGCCATCGAACAGCTTGGCAAAATACAGGTCGAAGTCGCGCAGGAAAGCGTCCATGCCGACCGTGTCGGTGAGCGCGGTGCCGAGGTCGCCGCGGTATTCCTGCACCCAGTCTTCCAGCGCGGCCGACTGAAAATCGCGCAAGCGCACGGCGAAAGACTGGAACGCTTGCATGTATTCGTGTGCCATGGTGCCAATGGGCACCAGGTCGTAGCGCTTGGCCAGCCATACATTCGAGGTGCCCTTGAAGTGACGGGGCGCCTGGCGCGCCAGGGTGGCCACCACCTCTTCATGCCAGGCGCCGGAAAAGCGCCGGCGCACGCCGAAATCGAAAAACTCGAAGGGGTTGCGCTGCTGCGGCTGGGCACCGAACTGGTCGAGCAGCACGATCTTGGCGGCCAGCCGGCCACGCGCCTCAGCGAGCGCGCTGGCCTGGTCGAAGCGGCGAAAATACAGCTCATTGACGATGTACAGAACGAAAATTTCGAAACCCATCACGTGGACGATGGGCCCGCGCGCCAGGATGCGCAGGTGCGCGCCCTCGCGCGTGACCGTGATGAATTTGCGCTGAAAACGGAACACCGTCAGGAAGTCGGCGAAGTCGCTTTTAATGAAGCGCAGGCCGCGCAGGTAGGCCACCTCGTCTTCCAGAAAATGGAGTGTGCACAGGTGGTCGAGTTCGGCGTCCAGCGCTGCCTGCAATTCGGCCAGCGGATAGGCTGGCTCGTTACGACAGACAAACGCGTATTCGGCCTGGGTGGCGGGATGGCGGTGCAGCAGCGCCTGCCACATGGTGAATTTGTAGAGGTCGGTTTCAAGCAGGCTGCGGACGATGGGCATGGTAGGGTCGGTGAAAGTGTCAAGGGGCTGCAGTGCGGCGTTGTGCGCCGCCGACTGCTGCGCACGCACATGCACAGCTTACCTTGAGATTGCCGCAAAAGCATGGCCGCGTTGATCGGGAAAATCGACTTGCACGCCGCTGGCGGCGGCATGGCGCCGCCGCTGCTGTAGTTACTTACAGCTTGATATGGCCGTGATCGGCAGGATCGAGGGCCGGACGCGAACCGGTGATGACGGCCTTGGCCATTTCGACCATGCGGGTCAGCTTGTTTTCCTTGCTGTCCCAGTACTGCACGGTGCTCGATGCGACCTTGACCAGCACCACATGGGGATCATCTTTTCCATTCGGGAACCAAGCGGCCACCATCGGATTCCATAGCGCATCGATGCGCGCGCGTTCGACCACGCGTTCGGCCACACCGCTGATCGACACGTACAGGGCGTCTTCCGGTTCGGCGAAGCTGACATTGACGTTGGGGCTGGTGCCGATGTTGTGCCACAGCTCGGTGCTGCTGGAAGTAAAGAACCAGAGGGCGCCGTCGGCGTCGACTTCCTGGTTGGTCATCGGCTGGCTGATCAGGTGGCCATGCTGGTCGGTGGTGGTGAACATGGCGAAACGCACCGATTTGATTTTGTCGGTCAGTTCGGCAACCTGGCTGGTATGGTCATTGGACATGGGCTTCCTTCACGTGGGTTAAATTCGATTGGTGGACCGAGTTTGTCAGCGCGCGATGGTGCCGTCTGTGCGGAGACGAACCAAGTGTCTTTCCCTGACAGCCAGTGAGCGCCGCAAATATAAAAAAGCCAGGCGAACCTGGCTTTCAAGAGTCGGCTGTGGCCGGTTTAGTTGGTTGCCAACGTCGCTGTTGGCAGCGCGTGGGTCAGCTTGACCTTCGATTTTTGCTTCAAGCCATCGATGAAATGGTACAGGTCCTGCGCGCCAACGGCGCCATTGATCTGTTCCATTTCCGCCTTGCGGCGTGCCGGATCGGGCGCGGCGCCCTGCGCCACCTTGCCGATGCGATAGACGCCATAACCCTGGCCTGGCACCTCGACACCGACATACGCCGGCAGCTTGCTGACATCGGCCCGCAGCACTTCAATCGCCGCCGCCATCGCAATGCTCGGCTGCTTGTTGCGGCTGACCATATTGGCGCTGCCGAAACCACTGGCATCGTCGCGCGCCTTGACCGCAGCGAGCTTCGCTTCGCCCGCCTTGCGCGCCATGCTGGCCGCTTCTTCCATCGTCACCCGTTGACGGATGACGGCATCGACTTCCGCCAGCGGCCGCTTGGACGCGGGCTTGAACGCGATCACGCGACCGGCGATCAGGGTATTCGGACCAGCCTGCACTGGCTCGGTGTTGCGCTTGTTCTTGATGGCATCGTCAGAGAACAGGGCGGCGAGGAATTTTGCGTTGGCAAATGGCGCCTGCGCCAGCGCTGGCGATGGCGTGCGGGTCAACCCATCGATGGTTTCGACCTTCAGCTTGAGCTTGTCAGCCGCAGGCTTGAGGCTTTCTGCCTGCTCGTACAGGGTATTGGTAAACACTTCGGCCAGTTCCGAGTACTTCTTCGACAGCTTTTGCTTTTTCAGTTCGGCAACGATGTCAGCCTTGGCTTCATCGAAGGACTTGATGGCGGCCGGCTTGAGAGCGCTCAGGGTCAAGATATGCACACCGTATTCATCGCTGACCAGGTCGCTGATCTCGCCCTGCTTGAGCTTGTAGAGCGCCGCTTCGACAGGCTTGCTGAAGGTGTCCTTGGCAACCACGCCCAAATCGCCGCCCAGCTCGGCCGAACCGACGTCTTCCGATTTGGCTTTGGCGATGCTGGCAAACTGCGCCGGCGCCTTGCGCACTTCGGCCAGGATGGCTTGCGCTTTCGCCTGGGCAGTGGCGCGCTCGGCCGCAGTGGCGGTGGGCGCCACTTTCACCAGGATGTGGCTGGCGGTGCGCTGCTCGGCGGTACCGAAGCGGCTGCTGTTGGCCTTGTAGAAGGCTTCGACTTCGGCATCGCTGACGGCGACCTGGCTGTCGAGCGATGCGGGGTCGAACACCACGTATTCTGCCTTGACGCTCGCTGGCACCTCGAACAGCTTGGTGTTCTTGTCGTAGAAGGCCTTGACCATGGCGTCCGTCACCTTGACCTGGGCCAGGTACTGGGCCGCCGGGAACAGCAGTTCCTGCACTTCGCGTTCCTGCTCGCTCATGTCCGACAGGCGGCTGGCGATGGTACGGGGGGCGAACGCACTGGCCTGGATGGCGCTGTTGAGCTGCTGCTCGGCGAGGTCACGGCGCACGCGGGCATCGAGCCCGGCGGTAGTGAGCCCCAGGCGGGCGGCAGCGGCCTGGTATTCCTGCACATTGCCCTGGAACGCTTCGCTATAAAACGCCGCCAGCACCGGGTCGGTCACCGTCAGGTGGCTGCGAGCGATTTCGGCAGTGATCACCCGTTCATTGATCAAGCTGTCGAGAATGGCCTGGCGCGCTTCGGGGGTATCGAGCACCTTCTGGTCGAACTTGTCGCCCATCGCCTGGCGATAGCGTTCAATCTGCGAGCGCTGCGCATTGTCCCACTGCTGCTGGGTGATTTTCTGGCCGTCGACCGTGGCCACCGTGTTGGCATCGCTGCCCTTGTCGGTATAGCTCGACACCCCCACGAGCACAAAGGAAGGAACGATCAGGATCAGCAAAATGCCGTACATCCAGCGCTGGTGATTGCGAATAAATTCAAACATGGTCAACCAATTCTTGTCGAGAATGCGATTAAAAATTCAGAGTACGAGTATGGACGAAAAAAAGGCGAACCAAGGTTCGCCTTTCTTCTTTTATGCTGGCGGAGCGGACGGGACTCGAACCCGCGACCCCCGACGTGACAGGCCGGTATTCTAACCAACTGAACTACCACTCCTTGGTGCTGCTGCTGTTCCTGCTGTTCGTATTTTCAACTTCAAATTCGACGCCTGCGCGATCTGAATTATGGCGGAGCGGACGGGACTCGAACCCGCGACCTCCGACGTGACAGGCCGGCATTCTAACCAACTGAACTACCACTCCGAAAAATACTCTGTGTTGCCCAACCGGGTGTCAAGCCGGTTCGCTTTAACGATTGTCACCTCGCTAAAGGCAATTAGTTTACTGCATCTTTAAGCGCTTTGCCAGCTTTAAATTTGGGGACTTTCGCCGCCTTGATCGTCAATGCTTCATTGGTGCGCGGATTGCGGCCGGTGCGGGCGGCACGCTCGCCCACACTGAAGGTACCAAAGCCGACCAGGGTGACGCTGCCATTGTCTTTCAGACTGCTGGTCACCGCTGCCATCATGGCGTCGAGTGCGCGCGTGGCCGAGGCCTTGGTGATATCCGCCGATTTGGCGATTTCTTCAATTAACTCTGTCTTGTTCACTCGAGGTCCGATCCGGTGGCGACGGCGCGCCAATCGCCCCATCATCGCTTGGCGCTTTTGCGCCGCAGAATATTATCCGCAGCGCGTATTAAACAAGCCGCCCTCCCCCGCTGTCAAGGGCGGCTTGTCGAAACGGCCATTTTGAGCGGGGCAGATCACACTGAAGACCGAAAAAAACAGGCGCCATTTGCATGGCGCCTGTCGGTTTGTGATCGGCCTCACGGCTGTCGTTTTAGTGCTTGACTACCTCAGCCTGCCCATCGGCCGCCGTGGCTGCAGCGACCGCCACTGGCGGCGCTTCGACGATCGGTTGCGGTGGCCGCTCGAGGGCAATTTCCAGCACCTTGTCAATCCAGCGCACGGGAATGATCTCGAGCTTGTTCTTGACAGTGTCCGGGATCTCGGCGAGGTCCTTGACGTTCTGCTCAGGAATCAAGACGGTCTTGATGCCACCGCGCTGGGCTGCCAGCAGTTTTTCCTTCAAGCCGCCAATCGGCAGCACTTCGCCGCGCAGGGTGATTTCACCGGTCATGGCGACATCCGCACGCACCGGAATGCCGGTAAATACGGACACCATCGCAGTTGTCATGGCAATACCGGCGGACGGACCGTCTTTCGGCGTTGCCCCTTCCGGCACGTGAATGTGGATATCCGATTTCTCGAACACTTCATTCTTGATGCCAACCCGGTTCGCCCGCGAGCGCACCACCGTGCGGGCCGCCTGTATCGATTCCTTCATGACGTCACCCAAGGTGCCGGTGCTCACCACCACGCCCTTGCCAGGCATCTGCACCGCTTCAATCGTCAGCAAGTCGCCACCGACTTCGGTCCACGCCAGTCCGACCACCTGGCCGACCTGATTTTCCTTTTCGGCGACACCGAAATCATAGCGCCGCACGCCGAGGAATTTGTCGAGGTTCTTGTCGCTGACAGCGACCTTCTTGTCCGACTTTTTCAGCAACAGCATCTTGACCACCTTGCGGCAGATTTTCGATACTTCGCGCTCGAGCGAACGCACGCCCGCTTCGCGGGTGTAGTACCGGATGATATCGCGCAGCGCCGATTCAGCGATGGTGATTTCATCTTCGCGCAAACCGTTTGCCTTGATTTGTTTCGGCAAGAGGTAACGCTGGGCGATGCTGGTCTTTTCATCTTCCGTGTAACCGGACAGGCGAATGACTTCCATGCGGTCGAGCAGCGCCGGCGGAATATTGTAGGAGTTCGAGGTCGCCACAAACATCACATCCGACAGATCGAAATCGACTTCGATGTAGTGGTCCGAGAAGGTGTGGTTCTGTTCCGGGTCCAGCACCTCGAGCAGGGCTGACGACGGGTCGCCGCGGAAATCGGCGCCCATCTTGTCGATCTCGTCGAGCAGGAACAGCGGATTGCGCACGCCCACCTTGGCCAGCGATTGCAACACCTTGCCTGGCATCGAACCGATGTAGGTACGACGGTGCCCGCGGATTTCGGCTTCGTCACGCACACCACCCAAAGCCATGCGCACGAACTTGCGGTTGGTGGCACGGGCGATCGATTGCCCCAGCGAAGTCTTACCCACGCCTGGCGGGCCGACGAAGCACAGGATCGGTGCCTTGAGCTTGTCGACGCGCTGTTGCACTGCCAAATACTCAAGGATGCGTTCTTTTACCTTGTCGAGCCCGTAGTGGTCGCCTTCGAGCACTTTCTCGGCATTGACCAGGTCATTGTTGACCTTCGATTTTTTCTTCCACGGCAAGTTGACCAGGGTGTCGATGTAATTGCGCACCACGGTCGCTTCGGCCGACATGGGCGACATCAATTTCAGTTTTTTCAGTTCGGCAGTGGCCTTGTCGAGCGCCTCTTTCGGCATCTTGGCGGCGATGACTTTCTTTTCCAGCTCGTCGATGTCGGCGCCGTCCTCGCCCTCGCCCAGTTCTTTCTGGATGGCCTTGACCTGCTCGTTGAGGTAGTACTCGCGCTGCGACTTTTCCATCTGCCGCTTGACGCGGCCGCGGATGCGTTTTTCTACCTGCAAAATGTCGAGCTCGCCTTCGAGCTGGCCGAGCAAGTGCTCAAGGCGTTTGGCGACGTTGAAAATCTCTAGGATCACTTGCTTCTGCTCGAGCTTGAGCGGCAGATGCGCAGCGACGGTGTCGGCCAGGCGGCCGGCGTCGTCGATGCCAGCGAGCGAAGCGAGGATTTCGGGAGGAATCTTTTTATTCAGTTTGACGTATTGATCGAACTGCTGAACGATGGCACGGCGCATCGCTTCGACTTCGGAATCGTCGCCCACTTCCGAGGTGATCGGGGTCAGCTCGGCGATGAAATGCGAAGGCGCATCGCTGATATGATTGATGCGGGCACGCTGGGCCCCTTCGACCAGCACCTTGACGGTACCGTCGGGCAGTTTCAACATTTGTAAAATATTGGCGACACAACCGATCTCATAGATATCGGAGGCCGATGGCTCATCCTTGGCGGCAGCCTTTTGGGCGGCGAGCATGATGCTCTTGCCCTGCTCCATGGCCGCTTCAAGCGCCTTGATGGATTTGGGACGACCAACGAACAAGGGTATTACCATATGAGGAAAGACGACCACGTCGCGTAACGGCAACAAGGGCAGCGTCGTTTGCTCGGTTAATTTAGGAGTTGTCATGGCATACCTTATAGAAAGCGTGATTACGATGTTGGCGCTCGCTGCACAAAAACAAGGCCGGATTGCAAAAATATTTTCGGCGCGGTAATTAAAAACCGCCCCCGTAACGCACACCGCCCGGTCTCGCAGAGATTACAAACGTGAATGCAAAAAAATCACTTCAACACCGAAATGCAAAAAGCCACTCCACGGAGGTCCGCGAGTGGCTTTTCGATTGAAGCCGGCTTCTTTTATTGAGATAAATTGTACCGCCAAGAATTAGCGCGCAACACCCTTTTTGTTGTGTGCGCGCATGAAATTCTTAATTTTCTCCAGAGGCTTTCGCGGTTTCACTGTAAATCAGCAAAGGTTTTGCGCCGTTCGTGATCGTATTTTCATCAATCACCACTTTGACGACATTTTGCTCCGTTGGCAGTTCATACATCACATCGAGCAATGCGTGTTCGAGAATCGAACGCAAACCGCGCGCGCCGGTCTTGCGCGCCAATGCTTTGCGGGCAATGGCGTGCATGGCCGCCGGACGAATTTCCAATTCCGCGCCTTCCATTTCCAGTAATTTGGAATACTGTTTGATCAATGCATTTTTCGGCTCGACCAAAATCTGGATCAGCGCATCTTCGGTCAGTTCAGCCAGCGTGGCGACCACCGGCAGGCGGCCCACCAGCTCGGGAATCAGGCCGAACTTGATCAAGTCTTCCGGCTCGGCTTCGAGCAGGATATCCGAAGCGGCGCGCTGGCTCTGGCTCTTGACCGCAGCCGAAAAACCAATGCCCCCCTTGTCGGAACGGTTTTGAATGATCTTTACCAGGCCATCAAAGGCGCCACCACAGATGAACATGATGTTGGTGGTATCGATCTGCACGAAGTCCTGGTTTGGATGCTTGCGCCCGCCCTGCGGCGGCACCGAGGCCATGGTGCCTTCGATCAATTTCAGCAGCGCCTGCTGCACGCCCTCACCGGAGACGTCCCGGGTGATCGATGGATTGTCCGACTTGCGCGAAATTTTATCGATTTCATCGATGTAGACGATGCCGCGCTGGGCCTTCTCGACATCGTAGTTGCAGCTTTGCAGCAGCTTCTGGATGATGTTCTCGACGTCTTCACCGACATAGCCCGCTTCGGTCAGGGTGGTGGCGTCAGCGATGACGAAGGGCACGTTGAGCATGCGCGCCAGTGTCTGCGCCAGCAAGGTCTTGCCGGAGCCGGTCGGGCCCACCAGCAGGATGTTCGACTTGGCCAGTTCGACGTCGTCTTTCTTGCCCAGATACTTGAGGCGCTTGTAGTGGTTGTACACCGCCACCGACAGGATGCGCTTGGCCGTTTGCTGGCCGATCACATATTGATCGAGCAAGGCGGCGATCTCATGGGGCGTCGGTAAATCCGACTTGGCGCTGCCCGTCACGCTTTCCACGCTCGAAGTCTCGTCGCGGATGATGTCGTTGCACAAATCGATGCACTCATCGCAAATGAACACGGACGGTCCTGCGATGAGCTTCTTGACTTCGTGCTGGCTCTTGCCGCAAAACGAGCAGTACAGGAGTTTTTCGCCGCTGGAGGATTTTTTGTCTGACATGAGCAGGGGTCTCGTCGTTTGTCGCTAATGATTGCTATATGGGTAACTTTAATTCAGTCACGCATCTATCATGCTAACCGAAATAAAAATGAAACGCCCGAACGTTTGAAGCGCCCGGGCGTTTTTTGACAACAGCGCGGCGAAGGTGTCTTATGCGCGCTTGGTCAATACTGAATCGATCAGGCCATAATCGGCCGCTTCGTCACCGGACATGAAACGATCGCGGTCGGTATCACGGTGAATCTGTTCGATGGTTTTACCGGTAGCATCGGCGAGGATCTTGTTCAGACGCTCACGCAGGTAAAGGATTTCCTTGGCCTGGATTTCGATATCCGAGGCCTGCCCTTGCGAGCCACCCGATGGCTGGTGAATCATGATGCGCGAGTTGGGCAGCGAAAAACGCTTGCCCTTGGCGCCAGCGGCGAGCAGGAATGCGCCCATCGAGGCGGCCATACCGGTGCACAGGGTGGAGACGTCAGGCTTGATGAAATTCATGGTGTCGAAAATCGCCAGGCCTGCCGACACCGAACCACCCGGTGAATTGATGTACAGGGAAATATCCTTGTCAGGATTTTCGCTCTCAAGGAACAGCAACTGCGCCACAATCAGGTTGGCCATCTGGTCGTTGACCGGGCCCACCATGAAAATCACGCGCTCCTTGAGCAGGCGCGAATAAATGTCGTAGGAACGTTCCCCGCGACCGCTTTGTTCGACCACCATCGGAATGAGGCCGAGTGCTTGTGTGTCCAATGCCGGATTATGATTCATCGCTATTTCCTTGTCTGCGGTGGCGAGTGCTGAACAGTTCCAGCACTCTAGCCCACCCTTACGCTTGTGGGTTGCTTCCCATCAACTCATCGAACGCCACTGGCTTGGCCGTGACTTTCGCTTTACCGAGGACGTAGTTGACGACGTTTTCTTCTAATACAAGGGCTTCGACTTCGGCCAGGCGATTGCGGTCGCCGTAGTAGTACTTCAGCACTTCTTTCGGGTCTTCGTAGCTCTGGGCGAAATCTTCGATCTGCGCCTTGACCTGCTCAGGGGTGGCGTGCAACTTGTGCTCGCTAACCAGTTGCGACAGGATCAGACCGAGGCGCACGCGACGCTCGGCCTTGGTGGCGAACAGTTCGACCGGGAACGGCATGTTCTTAACGTCCATGCCGCGCTGGGACATGTCCTGGCGGGTCATTTCGGCGAGGCGCTCGGAATCCTGGGCGATCATCACTTTCGGCACATCCATCTCGGTGACCTTGACCAGGGCATCCATGACGGCTTCCTTGTTGCGCGCCTTGACGCGGCCGGCAACTTCACGCTCGAGGTTGACCTTGATGTCGTCGCGCATCTTGGCGACGTCGCCGTCTTCGATGCCCAGCGACTTGGCGAACTCGGCATCCACTTCGGGCAGGTGGGCCCACTCGAGGCCTTGCAGGGTGATGGTGAAGTCGGCAGTTTTGCCGGCCACATCTTTACCGTGGTAGTCCTCGGGGAAGGCCAGCGGGAACGTTTTTGCTTCGCCCACTTTGAGGCCGATGGTGGCCGCTTCAAATTCCGGTAACATGCGGCCTTCGCCCAGCACAAAGGCGTAGCCGTCAGCTTTGCCGCCTGGGAATTCAACGCCGTCGATAACGCCGGTGAAGTCCACGGTGACCTTGTCGCCAGCGGCAGCAATTGCTGCACCGCCGTCGCCGTGTTCGCCCTGTTCACCCTTGGTGTGGTAATGCACGCGCTGCTTGCGCAGGATGTCGATGGTCTTGTCGATTTCAGCATCGGAGACGTCGGCCTTGACGGTTTCGATGTCGACGCCTTCGAGTTCGCCAACCTTGACTTCAGGATAGACTTCAAAAGTCGCATCGAAGCTCAGGGTGCCTTCGGCGCTGTCTTCTTTTGGTTCGATTTTCGGAAAACCGGCCACCCGCAGTTGCTGTTCGTTGGCAGCGGCGTTGAAGGCACGGCCGACTTTGTCGTTGAGGACGTCGGACTCGATCTGGTAGCCGTATTGGGCGGCAACCATCTTCAAAGGCACCTTGCCAGGACGGAAGCCCGGGGCCTTGGCCGTTTTGGCCTGCTGTTTCAAGCGCTTTTCAACTTCCGTACGGACGTCAGCCAGCGGAAAAGAGATCGTCATGCGACGCTCGAGTTTACCCAGGGTTTCGACTGCAGTTGCCATTGTAAAATTCGTCCAAAAAAAGTGTCTAATATTCGTGGTGCGAGGAGGGGGACTCGAACCCCCACACCATTGCTGGCGTCAGGACCTAAACCTGGTGCGTCTACCAATTTCGCCATCCTCGCGGGATCGCAGCCGGTCTTTGCCGGATGCACCTGGTCGGCCGCCTGAGGTTGCCCTGTGTTGGCCGCCGGATCAACCCGGTATTTTACTGGAATTTTTGTCACCACAGTGCACTTTGTGTCAGCCACGACCCGGCCGCCGGCGCTCGCCGCGATCTGGCCGGCGCGACAGAGGCGTCAGGTGCCCCTGCCGCCCTGCGTTTGCGGGCGCTTGACGCCAAACCAGGCTGCATACAAAGCCGGCAGAAATAGCAGGGTCAATGCCGTGGCAACCACCAGGCCACCCATGATGGCGACCGCCATCGGCCCCCAAAACACCGAGCGCGACAGTGGAATCATGGCCAGCGCCGCTGCCGCCGCCGTCAGGATGATGGGCCGGCAGCGTCGCACTGCCGCTTCGACAATGGCGGTCCACGGCGGCGTACCGCGGGCAATATCGTGCTCGATCTGGTCGACCAGGATCACCGAATTGCGGATGATCATGCCAAACAGGGCGATCACCCCGAGGTTGGCGACAAAGCCGAACGGCCGGTGCAGGATCAGCAGCGCCATGGCGGCGCCGGCCACCCCCAGCGGCCCCGTCAGAAACACCATCAGCGCCCGCGAAAAGCTGTGCAGCTGCAGCATCAACAGGGTAAATACAATAAACAGTACCAGCGGCACATTGGCAGTGATCGAAGCCTCGGCCGCCTTCGAATCGGCTGCGCTGCCCGACAGGGCGATGCTGTAGCCGGCTGGCAGGCGGGCAATCAGGGGCGCCAGCTTGTCCATCACCTGGGTCGACACGGTCGGCCCCTGGATGCCATCGACGACGTCGGACTGCACCGTGATGGCCCATTCGCGCCCCTCGCGCCAGACCACGCCCGGCTCCCACACGAAGCGGGCGCGGGCAATTTGCGAGATGGTCACGCTCTTGCCGCTGGCGGTCAGGATGGTCGAATCGTTGAGCACCGACATGGTGGCGCGCTCTTCGAACGGTTCGCGCATGACGATGTCGATTAATTTATTGTCTTCGCGGAACTGGCCAATGGTGGTACCGGACAGGGTGGTGTTGGCCGCCCGCGCCACTGACTGCGAACTGATGCCCAGCGCGCGCAGCTTGTCCTGATCGAGGTCGAGCCGCACCACCTTGATCGACTCGTTCCAATTGTCATTGACGCCCAGCGCATTCGGATTGGCGCGCAGCACGTCCTTGACTTCGTCGGCCAGCCGGCGCGTGGTGGCAATATCGGGGCCGGCCACCAGGAACTGCACCGGGTACGGCACCGGCGGCCCGTTCGGCAACAGTTTGACGCGCCCGCGCACCTCGGGAAAGCCGTCCTTGAAAGCGCCAATGATTTTTTTACGCAGCACTTCGCGCGCCGCCAGGTCACGCGGCAACACGACGATTTGCGAGACATTCGTCTGCGGGAAAATCTGGTCGAGCGGCAGATAGAAACGGGGACTGCCCGTGCCGACGTAGCTGGTGACGCTCTCGACCCCGGCCTGGGCGCGAATAAACGCCTCGAATTTTTTCGCCTGTGCTTCGTTGGCGGCAAAGGTGGTGCCTTCGGGCGACCACATCTCGACCATCAGCTCGCGCCGGCTGGAATCGGGGAAAAACTGTTTTTCGATAAAATTAAAACCAAACACGCCCAGGCCCACCACCGCCAGGGTGATGGCGATGGTCAC
Source organism: Massilia sp. PWRC2 (assembly GCF_049896725.1). Classification (NCBI taxonomy): domain Bacteria; kingdom Pseudomonadati; phylum Pseudomonadota; class Betaproteobacteria; order Burkholderiales; family Oxalobacteraceae; genus Massilia; species Massilia sp. PWRC2. The sequence goes on along the minus strand of NZ_JAFCUW010000004.1, from coordinate 116,669 downwards.
TTTGCGCCATTCGACGCAGGTATCGACCAGGTGCCGGAAGCGTTGAAAGCCCGGCGTATTAAATACCTCGTGGCCACCGTCGGCGGCCGCATGGGGCCTGACTTTCAATAGCAAAAAGCCAATATACGGCGTGAACATGACCGCCGCCACCCACGACACCAGCAGCGCGATGGTATTGACTGAAAACATGGTGAAGGTGTATTCACCGGCGGTCGACCTGGCCAGCCCGATCGGTAAAAAGCCGGCCGCCGTGATCAGGGTGCCGGTCAGCATGGGGATCGCCGTCGAGGTGTAAGCGAAGCTGGCTGCATCCAGCCGGGACATGCCCTCCTCCATCTTGCGCACCATCATTTCGACGGCAATGATGGCATCGTCCACCAGCAGGCCGAGGGCAATGATCAGGGCGCCGAGCGAAATCTTGTGGAGGTCGATGGAAAACACATTCATGAACAGGAAAGTGATCGCCAGCACCAGGGGAATCGTCAGGGCCACCACCAGCCCCGGCCGCATGTCGAGACGGAACGGCCGCGTTTGCAAGCCCAGTGCCACAAAACTGACCGCCAGCACGATCAATACGGCTTCGATCAAGGTATGGACAAATTCGCTGACCGACTCGGTGACGGCGCGCGGCTGGTCTGACACGCGGTGCAGCTCGATACCAACCGGCAGTTCTTTCTTGATCCGCGCCAGCGTCGCCTCCAGTCCCTTGCCCATCTCGATGATGTTGCCGCCCTTTTCCATCGACAGGCCCAGGCCGATCACTTCGTGACCGTTAAAGCGCATCTTGTCCTGCGGCGGATCGCTGTAGCCGCGCGTGATGGTGGCGATGTCGCCCAGCCGCACGCTGTTGGCGCCTTCGCGCAGCTTGACCTCTGCCAGATTGTCGATGGTGGCCAGCGCCCCCGTCACCCGCACCTGCAGATTGTCGGTGGGGGTGACCAGCACGCCGGTCGATTCGATGGCGTTTTGCGCATTGATCTGCGCCACGATGCTGTCGAACGGCAATCCCAGCTGGGCAAATTTGCTGCGCGAAATGGTGATATTGATCTTTTCGTCCTGCACGCCGAACTGCTCGACCTTCGCCACCATCGGCACCCGCAGCAGTTGCTGGCGGACGAAATCGGCATACTGTTTGACGTCGGCATAACTAAACCCATCGCCCGACAGCGCCACGATGGAGCCATAGGTGTCGCCGAACTCATCGTTCACGAACGGCCCCAGCATGCCCGGCGGCAGGGTCCTGGCGATGTCGCCGAGTTTCTTGCGTACCTGGTAGAAGGCGGTGGCGGTGTCGCGCGGCGAGGTCGATTCGCGCAGTTGCAGGATGATCAGGGTCTCGCCCGGCTTTGAATAGCTCTTGATCTTGTCGATGTTCGGGGTTTCCTGCAGTTTGCGCTCGAGCTTGTCAGTGACTTGCTCGGCCATCTGCACGGCGGTGGCGCCGGGCCACTTGGCGGTGACCACCATGTTGCGGAAAGTGAACGGCGGATCTTCGTCCTGACCCAGCTTGCCGTAGCTGACCAGCCCGCCAATTAGCAGGGCGGCGATCAGGTAGCGCGTCAGGGGAATGTGTTCGAGCGCCCAGCGCGATAAATTAAAGCCCCGCATGGGATTCAAGCCGCTCATGGCGCCGCCCTCGGCGTCGCTGCTGCCGCTGGTGCCGCTGGTGCCACCGTCTCGGCCAGCAGGCGCACCTTCTGGCCATTCTTTAACAGGTTGGCGCCGGCCGTCACCACGGTCTGGCCCGGCTTGACGCCGGCGATCAGTTGGACGTCATTGCCGGCCACCCCGCCTATGACCACCGGCACCAGCCGGACGGCGCCCTGCTCGACCACCCACACCGAGGTGACGTTGCGCTCCTGGTTGAGCGCCGTTAGCGGCACGGTGATGCGCGGCGTCGCCGTGCTGGCCGCAAACAGCACCTGCGCCGTCTGTCCCAGCTTGACGTCGGCCGCGGCGCTGGCAATGGCCACCTTGAACTGGTAGGTGCGGGTGGCGGGATCGGCCATCGGCGCCACTTCGCGCACCTTGCCGGGAATCACCAGGCCGGGCGTTGCCCACAAGCGCACGCTGACATCCTCGACCTGGCGCAGCTGTTCAACCTTGTCTTCCGGCACGCCGATCACCACTTCCTTTTCGCCCGAGCGCGCCACCCTCACCACCGGGCTGCCAGCGGCGACCACCTGCCCCACCTCGGCATCGACGGCCGTGACGACGCCGTCGCCATCGGCCACCAGGGTGGCGTAGGCGGCCTGGTTGGCCTGCCCCCGATAAGCGGCCTGGGCGGCGTCAACGTTGGCCTGGGCTGCCATGAAGGCCGCCATCTTGGCGTCGATCACGGCCTGGCTGACAAAATTCTGTACGCGCAACTCCTGGTAGCGCTTCGCTTCTGCCTTGGCCAGGTCGCGGTTGGTCTCGGCAGCGCGCAGGCTGGCCTGGGCCTGCGCCTGCCCGAGCCGCAAGTCTTGCGGATCGAGCTGCATCAGCACCTGGCCGCGCTGGACGACAGCGCCCACATCGACCTTGCGCGAAGTAATCTTGCCGCCCACCTGGAATCCCAGTTTCGATTCGATGCGCGGGCGTACCTCGCCCGCATATTCGGCGCTGATATCGACATTGCTGGCAGACAGTACCATGGTGCGCACGGGGCGAATCTCTTCGGCTTGTTCGGCCGGCTTCGAGCAGGCGCACAGCAGCGCTGCGATGGACCCGGAACAAACCGCAGCCAGCAGTGCGGTCAGGGTCGGTGGCGTCGAGCGGATGGCTTTCGGGGCGGACACGATGTTTTCCTTTAAGATGCGCTTTGCAATGGACACGTTGACAACAGGGAAAGGCGGCGCAAGCCAAACTGTCCCAAGCGGGCCGTAAATTTCCTGATTGTAATTATATTCCCTAAACTTCGACAAAATGACTAAGCAGTCAGCAACTTTGAGCAATTAATATGGCCGTTGACCACTACGAGAACTTCCCGGTTGCCTCGATTTTGTTGCCACGTCGGCTAGTGCCAGCCGTCGAAGCGATTTATGCCTTCGCCCGCAGTGCCGACGATATCGCCGACGAGGGCGACGCCAGCGATGGCGAACGGCTGGCCGCGCTGGCCGCTTACCGCGCCGAGCTTGGCCGCATCGGCAGCGGCGCCGCCCCTCTGACGCCGCTGTTCCAGGCGCTGGCGGCGGTGGTCGCCCAGTACGACTTGTCCCTGGCGCCGTTCAACGACTTGTTATCGGCGTTCGAGCAAGACATCGTCGTCAAATCGTACGCGCACTTCGACGCCCTGCTCGACTACTGCCGCCGTTCGGCCAACCCGGTCGGCCGCTTGATGCTGGCGCTGTATCAAGAGAGCACGCCGGCGCGGCTGGTGCAGGCAGACGCCATCTGCTCGGCGCTGCAACTGATCAATTTTTTGCAGGATGTTGCAGTCGACCGTCTGAAGGGCCGCATTTATATACCACTGGACGATTTGCGCCGCCACGGCGTCGATCCGGCCGCGCTGGCCAACTGGCGCGCCGGTCCCGCCTGGAGCGCGCTGATGGCGTTTGAAGTGGCGCGCGCACGCGCGCTGATGCAGGCCGGGGCGCCGCTGGCGCTCCACTTGCCGGGCCGCATCGGCTGGGAATTGCGGCTGGTGGTGCAAGGCGGTTTGCGCATTCTCGAGCGCATCGAAGCGGCCAGCTACGACGTCTTCGAGCAGCGTCCCGTGCTGGCCTGGCGCGACTGGTGCGCCATCGCCGGGCGCGCGCTCACCATGGGCCGCCGCCTGCCTATAGAATAGCGGCTGAGCCAACCTGCAACCTGTTCAAGCAATCCAATTTCGAAGCCTGCCATGTCCCCCGACGAATACTGCCATCAAAAGACCGTCCAGAGCGGCTCCAGTTTTTATTACAGCTTCCTGTTCCTGCCACCCGAGCGGCGCCGTGCGATCACCGCGCTGTATGCATTTTGCCGCGAAGTGGACGACACCGTCGACGAAACCAGTGACGAATCGATCGCCCGCATCAAGCTGGCCTGGTGGCGCACCGAGGTGGCCGCCTTGTACAAGGGCGGCGCCGGCGGCGCTGCTGCGGCCACTCACCCGGTCATGCTGGCCCTGCAACCACACCTGGCCGTCTACGACCTGCGCCAGGAACACCTGCTGGCCATTATCGATGGCATGGAAATGGACCTGAACCAGTCGCGCTACCTCGACTATCCGGCCCTGAAGACGTATTGCTGGCACGTGGCCAGCGTGGTTGGCATCCTGTCGGCCAGCATCTTTGGGGTCACCGATGCGCGCACCCTGGCGTATGCCGAAAAGCTGGGCCTGGCCTTCCAGCTCACCAACATCATCCGCGATGTGGGCGAAGACGCCCGCAAGGGCCGCATTTATTTGCCGATCAGCGAGCTGCAGCAGTTCGGCGTCACCGCCGCTGACCTGCTCAACGCCCGCCACAGCGACAAGTTCGAGCAGTTGATGGCGTACCAGGCTGCGCGCGCCCACGCCACCTACGACGAAGCCTACGCGCTGCTGCCGGCGGCCGACCGCCGCGCCCAGCGTCCCGGCCTGATGATGGCGGCAATTTATCGCGCCGTACTCGTTGAGGTCGAGCGCGACCACTATCACGTGCTCACCCAGCGCATTTCACTGCCCCCCCTGCGCAAGCTGTGGCTGGCGTGGAAGACCTATGTGCGCGGCTGACGCGGCGTTGGCATCGTGAAGGGGCGTGCCGCCAGCGCCGCTGGCAAACGCTACGCCGTCATCGGCGGCGGCTGGGCCGGTTGCGCCGCCGCTGTCGAACTGGCCGGCGCCGGCCACCGGGTCACCCTGTTCGAAGCGGCGCGCACGCTGGGTGGACGGGCGCGCGCCGTCAGCGTAAAAACCAGCGGCGCTGAGCGCGTCGACCTCGACAACGGCCAGCACATTCTGCTGGGCGCGTATGCCGCCACCCTGGCCCTGCTGGCGCGCCTTGGCATCGAACGGCGCGACGCCTTTCTGACCCTGCCCCTGCAGATGCGCTATCCGCAAGGCGGCTTGGACGGCGGCATGGATTTTATTGCCCCGCACTTGCCGGCGCCGCTGCACCTGTTCGTCGCCCTGCTGCGCGCGCGCGGGCTGAGCGCGGCCGATAAACTGTCGCTGGCACGCTTTTCTACCACCGCGCGCTGGATGGGCTGGACCTTGCACCACGACTGCAGCGTCAGCGAACTGCTCGAGCGCTTCGACCAGACCGCCCGCCTGACCGCCCTGCTGTGGCGTCCGCTGTGCCTCGCCGCCCTCAATACTGCCCCTGGGCGCGCTTCGGCACAGGTGTTTTTGGCCGTGCTGCGCGACAGCCTCGGCGCGCACCGCGCCGCCTCCGACATGCTGCTGCCGCGCGTGAATCTATCGGCCCTGATGCCGCAGGCGGCGGCGCGCTATGTCGAGCAGCGCGGCGGCGCCGTGCGCTTGGGCGCTGGCGTGCGCAGCGTGGTCGCCGCCAGCGCCGGCGCCGGCTGGCGCGTCGACGATGGCGCATTTGACGGCGTGGTGCTGGCGACCGCGCCGGCCGCCGCCGCCGCGCTGCTGCCGCCCGGGTCACGCCAGGTGCGTGCCCAGCTGGACGGCTTCGACTACGAGGCCATTACCACCTGCTACCTGCAGTACGCAACCGATCTGGCGCTGCCGCTGCCGTTTTGCGCCCTGCTCGACGACCCGCTGCAGGGCCGCCATGGCCAGTTCGTGTTCGACCGCGGCCAACTCGATTCATCGCAGGCGGGCTTGCTGGCGGTGGTGATCAGCGCATCGGCCGGCGCCGCCGCTGTCGGCCAGGCCGAGCTGGCCCGCTTGCTGGCGGCGCAGCTGGCGGCCGCTTTTGGGGTGGCGGCGCTGGCCGCTCCCCGCTGGCACCAGGTGATCACGGAAAAGCGCGCCACCTTTGCCTGCCGTCCGGCCTTGCTGCGGCCATCCCATGCCAGCGGCCTGCCAGCGCTGGTGCTGGCAGGCGATTACACGGCCGGCGACTACCCGGCCACCCTGGAAAGTGCCGTGCGCAGCGGCGTTGGCGCCGCCCGCCTGCTGGCGGCCGCGTGACGGCGGCCACTTCGCTCCGGCGGCGGGCCGCTGCCCCGCCCGGCCGCGCTGGCGGCCGCCTGCGCCGCCAATCATGCAGCCTGTCGCACGGCGCTGGCCGCGCGCCGGCGCCAGCGTTACAGTGCCAGCATCGACAACAGCCCCGCCAAGTGCACTGCCATGAGAACCCGACTATCCCTGTATGCCCTCGGCGTGCTTGCCCTGTGTACCGTCGCCACCGCGCTGATCGTGCGGCAGGCGCACCTGCTGTGCGGCGTCTCCCTGTGATGTGGCGGCACCATCCGCGCGAGGACATCCATGGGCAAGCTTGACTACCTCGATGCCTTGAAGCGCGCCATGACGGGACTGGCGCCGGCGGTGCAGGCGAAGACGCTGGCTTATTACGAGCAGCGCTTCGTCGACGGCATCAATGCCGGCCGCAGCGAAGCGGCAGTCGCCGCCGAACTCGACGAGCCGAAAAAAATCGCCATGACCCTGCGCGCCAGCGCGCACATGGCAGCGTTCGACCAGCAGCGCAGTCCCGCCAGCGTGGTGCGCATGCTGGTTTCCGGGCTGGGCCTGACGATTTTCAATTTGCTGATGGTGGTGCCAGCGGCGGTCTATCTGACGCTGCTGACGGCGCTCTACACGGTGGCACTGGCCATCTACATCATCGGCATCGCCGTCACCGCCAGCAGTCTGACCGGTGCCAATGAACTGGTGCTCAACCGGCCGTTTGGCATCGTCTTATCGAACGACGGCGATGGCAGCGAACGGCTGGCGCAGACCCATGTCATCATCAGTGAACGCGGCATCACCGTCAAAAACGACCGGCGCGAAGCCGCGCCTGAAGCGGCCGCCGATGCAGATACCGACGCCGACGCTGAGGCCGATGCCGATGCCGATGCCGATGCCGACAGCGTGCGCCCGCGGCCGTCGCAGGTCATGCAGCGTGCCGAGGATGTGACGGCGCGGCCATTGCGCATCACTACCGATGTCGGCAGCGGCTCGCGCGCCACCCAGACCGCCTTCGGACTGCTGATGGTGGTCGGCGCCATTGTGCTGTTTTTAGTCAGCCTGGTGGTCAGCAAATATACCTTGCTGGGCCTCCGGCGCTACCTGCAAATGAATCTTTCGCTGCTCAAGGGCAGCTAAACGGGAGCGGCCATGCGGTCATTGTTGAAGGTGGGAGCGAGTTTATTACTGCTGGCGTTCGTGTTGATCGGCCTGTCCTACAGCATGCTCAAGGCCCAGGGCATCAATAGCCCGGTGACCGCCAGCGCCAGAACCGCCGACAGCGAAACGCGGCCGGTGGCGGCCAGCGTGGTCGAAATCGACCTCGACGGGCCGATCGACCTGACGCTGCGCCAGGGCGCGCTGGCCTCGCTGCAGGTCAAGGGCGAACGCCGCCTGCTCGGCAATATCGACACCAGCAGCAGCGACGGCGTACTGCACATCCGCACCACCGGCATGCTGCTGCATCACCGCCTGCCGCTGCAAGTGGTGCTGGTGCTGCCGGCACTGCGCGAACTGCGCGTGCGTGGCAGCGGCGACAGCACCGTCAATGGTTTTTCCGGCGACGCCATCGCCGTCCACATGGAAGGCACCGGCAGCGTCGAGTTCAATGGCCGCTACCGCCAGGTCGACGCCAGTGTGCGCGGCAGCGGCGCGCTCGAGATGAATGGTGGCGCCAGCGGCAAGGTCGATGTGCGCGTCGAAGGCTCGGGCACGCTCACCGTGGTCGGTTCAAGCACACAACTCGATGCCATCCTGGCCGGTTCCGGTGAATTGAACGCGCGCCACCTGCGCGCCCAGGTGGTCCAGCTCGACCTGATGGGCTCAGGTAGCGCCGAACTGACTGCCAGCCGCCGGCTGGTAGCGAATGTGCGCGGCAGCGGCAGCGTGACGGTGTATGGCAAACCGGCCGACCGCAATGTGGCAGTGCAGGGTTCGGGCGACGTCAGCTACGAGGATTGAGATGCGCCCTCGAGCCAGGCCAGCGCTCCCTGCGCGGCTGCGCGGCCGCTGGCAAAGCAGGCGGTGAGCAGGTAGCCGCCGGTGGGCGCCTCCCAGTCGACCATCTCGCCACAGGCGAACACGCCGGGCACGGCGCGCAGCATGGCATGCTCGTCGAGGGCCTCGAAGGCGATGCCGCCAGCGCTGCTGATGGCTTCATCGAGGGGGCGCGGGCGCTGCAACAGCAGCGGCAAACGCTTGATGGCGGCCGCCAGCGTGGCGGGGTCGGCATACTGCTCGCGGTCCAGGCACTCATGCAGCAATCCCGATTTGACGCCCTTGATACCGAGCCGGCCTTGCAGGTGACTCGACAGCGAACGCGAGCCGCGAGGGTGCGCCACTTCGGCCGCCACCCGCGCGGCGCTAAAATCAGGCGCCAGGTCGAGCCAGATGGTGGCGCTGCCGTCGACGGCGATCTGCTGGCGCAGCGGCGCCGACAGCGCGTAAATCAGGCTGCCCTCGACACCGTGCGCGGTGATGACGAACTGCCCCTTGTGCGCCGCTTCGGCAAGCGCTGCCGTCGCCACCGCCACCGTCAGCAGCGGCGCGCCCGCATAGCGCTGACGAAAATGCGCGCTCCAGTCGACTTCAAAACCGCAGTTGGACGGCTGCAGATCACGTACCTCGACGTTCATCTGACGCAGCGGCGCCACCCAGGCACCATCGGAACCGAGCCGCTGCCAGCTGCCGCCGCCCATGGCCAGGATGACGGCGTCGAAGCGGGCCTCGACCACGCCATCGGGGGTACTGAAACGCAGCGCATTTCTGTCGAAGGCAATACAGCGGTGCCGCATGTGAAAGCGCACGCCACCGTGGCGCAGGCGCTGCAGCCACGCGCGCAGCAGCGGCGCCGCCTTCATATCGGCGGGGAACACGCGGCCCGAGCTGCCGACGAAGGTGGCAATGCCAAGGCCGTGTATCCATTCGCGCACGGCGCCGCCGTCGAAGTGGGCCAGCCACTGTCCCACCTGCGGCGCGCGCTCGCGGTAGCGCGCCGTGAATGGGGTCAGCGCTTCCGAGTGGGTGATGTTCATGCCGCCCTTACCGGCGAGCAGAAATTTGCGCCCTACCGAGGGCATGGCGTCGTACAGGTCGACGCCGATGCCGGCAGCAGCGAGCACTTCGGCCGCCATCAGGCCGGCGGGGCCGCCGCCGATGATGGCGACGCGGGAACGTGAACGAGCTGACATGCGCAGATGGGGAAGGTGGCAGGCGAGCATTGTAGTGCAATCGCCGCAGAACCAACAGCGCAGAAAACGATGTAAAGGTTGCTTGACATCGGCTCACTGCCTGCCTAATATGTAAAGCATACTTTACAACAGGGAGAGAAAACATGGAACGCGAATTTTCCGCCAAACGTGGCCGCAAGGAGCAGCGTACCTACAGCGTCTACCGCCGCGAACTGGTGCTGGCGATCGTGGTGTACATCGTGCTGCTGGTCGGCGCCATCCTGCTGGCGCGGCCGATGGAGGAAGGCCTGGTGCGCACGCTGCTGCTGCTCGCGCCCATGCTCGGCTTCGGCCTGATGATCCGCGCCATTGTCCGCCACGTCGCCCGCATCGACGAATACCAGCGCCTGCGCCTGCTCGAATCGTTTTCGATCGCCATGGCGATCACCGCCGCGGTCAGCTTCAGCTACGGTTTTCTGGAGACGGCCGGCTTTCCCCTGCTGTCGATGTTCTGGGTATGGATCGTGATGGGATCGTCGTGGGGCCTGGTTGGCATGGTGCGCCGCCTGCTGGGGCGCTAACGGCCATGAACAATATCATTCGCCAGCTGCGCGCCGACCAGGGCTGGAGCCAGGCCCACCTGGCCGACCTGCTCGATGTCTCGCGCCAGACCATCAACGCCCTCGAGACGGGCCGCTACGATCCCAGCCTGCCATTGGCGTTTGCCATTGCACGCCTGTTCCAACAACCACTCGAAGTGATTTTTCAACCCGCAGTGCACACCGACCTTTAACCTGCTCAGGAGTCCCCATGAACCGTTTAGCCTTCACCTTTGCCATCATGGTTGCGATTTTTACCGCCGCCTTTTGCAACAGCGCCAGGGCCGCCACGGCGGCGCCGGCGAATCGCTACGTCGCCAGCGAAGTGCCGGTCGAGCGCTTCGAAGCCGGCATTCTGGCCGTTGAGCGCCACGGCGGTGGCGACAGCCGTGGCGTGGCGCTGATCCTGGTGCCGGGCCTTTCCAGCGGCGCCTGGGCATGGCAGGATACCGTGCGGCGTTTGAAGGCCAGCCACGCCATCTACGTTGTCACCCTGCCCGGCTTCGACGGCCGCCCGGCGCTGGCCGCCAGCGCCGGGCCGGTCTTGCCGAAGGTCCGTGCTGCGCTGCGCCAGCTAATCGCCGAACGCCATCTCGATCAGCCGGTGATCATTGGCCACAGCCTGGGGGCGACGCTCGCCATCGGTCTGGCAGAAGAACACCCGGGCCTGCTGCGCGCGGTGGTGGCCATCGATGGGTTGGCGGTCATGCCGGGTACCGAGAACACCCCGCCGGCCATGCGTGCGCAGATGGCAGCGGCGCTCAAGGCACGCATGGGCCATCCCGATGGGGTCAGCTTTGCCGAGGGTCAGCAGCAATACATGCGCACCGTCGGCGTCACCGATGGCGTCATGGCCGACCAGCTGGCGCAGCTGTCGGCACGCAGCGATGCGCACGCTGTCATCGACATCATGGCCGAGGTGCTAGAGCAGGACTTGCGCGCGATGCTGCCAAAGATCAACGTGCCGCTGCTGCTGGTGGCGCCGTACTATCAGCCCGACGCCGTGCAGCGCGGCTTGAGCGAAGAGATGGTCAAACAATACTATGCGAGCCTGATGGCCGGCACGCCAGTGCTGACGGTGGTATCGATCGCGCCGTCGCGCCATTTCGTCATGTTCGATCAGCCGGCCGCGCTGGCGCGAGCGATCGACGCCTTCATCGCGCCGCTGTGATTTAGTACAGCAACTCCGTCAGTACGCGCCCTTCCGACGCTGCTGGCGGACGCACCTTGAGCAGGTGTGCCAGGGTCGGCGCCAAATCGACCACTTCGGCATACTGACCATAGTCACCGGGGCGAATCCAGCGGCGTCCCATCAGCAGCAGCGGCACATTGGTGTCGTAGGCATACGGCGTGCCGTGCGAGGCGCCGGTGCTGCCGCCGCCAAAGAACACATACGGTTTGGTCACCACCATCAAATCGCCCGACAGCTGGCGGTGCCAGGCGCGCCGCATCAACAGGTCCATGCGGGTGGGCGTGGCAGCGCCCCCTTCGAACTGCGAGCGGGTGTAGACCTGGGCGATGCCTTTTTGTTCGAGCAAAAAGCGCGCCGCTGCATTTTCGACAGCCGCGCGGGTCAAGCCCTTCGCTTCGATCTGGGCGTAATCAAGGTACAGATTGGGCAGCACGGCGGCGCGGACGGCATTGGTGAGGGCGAATTTGCTTAACAGGTGGGCGTTCAGATCGGCCAGCAGCGGTTTCGAAGCGATGCGCATGGCGTCGATATGACGCGCCTGCGAAAACTCGGGGGCGTTGGTAAAGCCGTGATCGGCCGTCAGCACCACCAGAAAATTGTCCTCGCCCAGGCGGCTGTCGAGGAAGCTGAAGAAACCGGCCAGCATGCGATCGAGCCGCTGCAGGTGGTCGTGTGACATGCGGCTCTCGGGGCCATATTTATGGTTGACGTAGTCGTGCGCCGACAGGCTCACGCCGAGCAGGTCGGGTACGCCGGCCGGGTTGCGGCCCAGGTTTTCACCCTCGACTGCGGCGCGCGCGAAGTCGAGCGTCAACTGGTCGAGGAAGGGACTGGTTTTCAGGTTCAGATAATAGTCGCCATCGCGCGCGCCGCTGTTGCTGTTCATGGTCAGCGGGAAGCGGTTGGCCGCCCGCGGGATGACGTCGTCGGGAGCGTCGCCCGCATAAGCGCTGTCGGCCAGCAGCGGGGTCCAGCTCTTGCCAAAATAACGGTCCTGCGGCTTGCCGGCGGCGTAATCCTGTACCCACTGCGGGTGCGCCGGCATATAGAAGCTGCTGCTGGCGAAGTTGCCGCTGCCTTCCATGTACATATAGGCAGTACCGGTTTTACCGGCCAGCAGGATGGCGCCGCGGTCCTTGCCCGACACCGTCAGCACGCGCGCGGCATTGCCGGTGGCGTAGCGCAGCTGGTCGCCGAGGGTGTCGACGCGCAGGTTTTTCGGCGAAGTGCCGTCTTCAGGCCGGGTGCTCTCGCCGATATAGGTGCTGGCATGGTCTTCAGTGCAGTACACGCTCTTGCCACTGACGGGGTCGATCCAGTCATTGCCGATGATGCCGTGCTGGTAGGGGTAAGCACCGGTCAGCACCGCTGTGTGCCCGACCGCGGTGACGGTGATGCCATGGGCCTGGTGGGCGTTGCTGAAGGACGCGCCGTCAGCGAGCAGGCGCTTGAAGCCGCCCTCGCCCAATTGCGCCCGGTAGCGCGTGAGCTGCTCGTTGGGCAGCCCATCGACCACCATCACCACCACCAGCTTGGGCAGCGGCGCCGGGGCCGATTCGGCTGCGGCCGCGGCCAGCAGCGGCGCAGCCAGTGCGAATGTCAGAAAAACCGCGCTGGCGCGCGGCAGGAAGCGAAAACGATTGGTCATGGCAGCGGAACATTCAAAGAGTGAGCGCAGTAGCGACCCACCACCATAGTGAAACCGGAGGCGTCCGTCAATGTTTACAGGCCGGGGCCGGGGCCTAGGCCTGCGGCGGCGGCAGTGACGCCATCAGGTCGGCGAAGCGCTCGCCCTGGATCATCACGTGGTCACGCGCCAGCCGCGCTGCCAGCTCGCCGTCGCCGTCGACGATGGCGTCGACCAGCGCCGCGTGCTCGGCGAACGAGGCGCCGACCCGGTTACGCACGCGCAGCTGCAGGCGCCGATACGGCCGCAGGCGGCGCGACAGCGCCAGCGCCTGGTCGATCAGGAACTGGTTGTGGCTGCCGGCGTAGATCGCATGATGGAACGCTTCGTTGCGGTAGTAATAGTCGTCGGCGTCGGCGTCAACGCTGACGCTGGCCGCTTCGCAGGCCGCATGCACCGCGCGCAGCGCAGCGCGCTCGGCCTCGTTCATGCGGCGCGCACCAAGGCGCGCGCAGACCGCTTCGAGCTCCGACATGGTCTCGAACATTTCCACCAGCTGGCGCGGCCCCAGCTCGGCCACCACGGCACCACGGCGCGGACGGATCACCACCAAGCCCATCGACGCCAGCTGGATCAGGGTCTCGCGGATCGGCGTGCGCGACACGCCAAAGCGGGCCGCCAGCTCGGTCTCGTCGAGATGCTGGCCGGGCGCCAGGGTGCCGACGGCGATCAGTTCTTCGATCGCTTCGCGCAGCTGGGTGGAACGGTTACTCATTCTTCATCCGATTTAACAATTGGGTTGCCTTAAATCACATTCCGCTTGACATTGTATTTTTTATGTTTAGTCTTGTATACATAAAAACAGACACAAAAATACCGAAGAGTGAAGTGTTAACAAAGCTGTACGAACTCAATTGCCGCGCGGTCCTCAACCGTCGACGCAGCGCGGATCACGAAAACCATCTTGGAGGATGACAATGACCAATACCGCCCGCCGCGCAGTCATCGGCGCACTCGCGACCAGCCCGTTCTGGATGCACAATGCCTTTGCCCAGGCCCCCACTACCCTGAAAATTTCACACCAGTTCCCCGGCGGTACCGTCGCCGAGGGGGACTTCCGCGACCGCCTGTGCCAGATGTTCGCCGCCGAGGTGGAAAAACGCAGCAAGGGTGCGCTGAAATTCGAGATCTATGCCGGCTCGTCGCTGATGAAAACCAACGCGCAGTTCTCGTCGATGCGCAAGGGCGCTCTCGACATGTCGCTGGTGCCGCTGTCGTATGCGGGCGGTGAAGTCCCCGAGGTCAATATCGGCCTGATGCCGGGCCTGGTCACCTCCTACGAACAGGGCTATGGCTGGAAGAACGCCGAAGTGGGCAAGGAGCTCAATCGCATCCTGCTGGAGAAGGGCATCGTGCTGGTGTCGTGGATCTGGCAGGCCGGCGGCGTCGCTTCGCGCACCAAGCCGATTATCCAGCCGGAAGATGCCAAGGGCATGAAGGTGCGCGGCGGATCGCGCGAAATGGACTTGATGCTCAAGGCTGCCGGCGCCGCCGTGGTCACGCTGCCATCGAATGAAATCTACGCCGCCATGCAAACGGGCGCGATGGAAGCGGCCTTGACGTCGTCGACCTCGCTGATTTCGTTCCGTCTGGCCGAAGTATCGAAGGCGCTCACCACGGGACGCAACGGCGCCTACTGGTTCATGTTCGAGCCCTTGATGATGTCGAAGGCGGTGTTCGACAAATTGACCAAGGAGCAGCAAGCCTTGATTTTGACGGTGGGCGGCGAACTCGAAGCGTTTGCCCGCAAGGCCGCGCAGCAGGACGATTCGGCTGTCGCCGCCGTCTACGCCAAGGCGGGCGCCAAGGTGGTCGATCTCAATCCCGACATCGTCAAGAAATGGCAGGCGATCGCCCGCACCAACGTGTGGAAAGACTACGCCGACAAGAATGCCAACTGTGCCAAGTTGCTGGCGCTGGCAGAAAAGACGCTGTGATGAAAGGCGCCTTGACTGTTCCCTTGGTCCTGATGGTCACGCCGGCGGCGCAGTCATGAGCCACGGCTTCGAGATGCCACCGGTCGGCGGCAAGGCGGTCGGTCCCGCCGTGCCCGAGCAGCCGGCGCTGGCAGCCTTTTCACGGCTGCTCGACGCCTTCAACAAGGCGCTGCTGCGCCTGTCGATGGCGGCGCTGGTGTTGACAGCATTGATTCTCACCTACTCGGTGGTGGTGCGCTATTTTTTCAGAACCCCTACCGACTGGCAGGATGAAGCATCGATGTTCATGCTGGTCGGCGCCACCTTTTTTTGCACGGCGTACGTGCAGTCGTTTCGCGGCCATATCGGCATCGAAGCGCTGTCATCGATCCTGCCGGCACGGGTCAACGCCGTGCGGCTGTTTGTCGTCGACCTGATCTCGCTGGTGTTCTGCGCTTTCTTTTCGTGGAAGTCATGGACCCTGTGGCATGAAGCATGGGTCGATGGCATGACCACCTCGTCGACCTTTGCCCCGCCCCTTTGGATTCCCTACGCCATGATGGCCTTTGGGATGAGCGTGCTGACCCTGCAAATTTTGGTGCAGGTGTTGACCCACCTGACCAACCGCCGCCAGCACCGCGCCAGCGAAGCTGCTACCCACCCCGAACGGAGCCTGCCATGAGCCCCCTGACCATGGGCGCCCTGTACGGCGTCGTCACCCTGATCGTCATGTTCTCCGGCATGCCGATCGCCTTCGCGCTGGGCGTGGTGGCCAGCAGCTTCATGTATTTTTTCATGCCGGCTTCTTCGCTCGACACCATCACCCAGAACGTCTACGAAGAGATGGCATCGATCACCCTGCTGTCGATCCCCCTGTTCATTCTGAAGGGCGCGGCGATCGGCAAGTCACCGGCCGGCAAGGACCTGTATTCGGCCATCCACACCTGGTTGCACAAGGTGCCGGGCGGGCTCGGTATCGCCAACGTGTTTGCCTGCGCCCTGTTTGCCGCCATGGCCGGTTCTTCGCCGGCGACCTGTTCGGCGATTGGCTCGGCCGGCATTCCAGAGATGCGCCGGCGTGGTTACTCGCCCGGTTTCGCTGCCGGCATCATCGCCGCTGGCGGCACCCTCGGCATCCTGCTGCCGCCATCGATCACCATGATCCTCTACGCGGTGGCAGCCGAACAGTCGCTCGGTCGCCTGTTCCTCGCCGGGATCGGCCCCGGCATGCTGCTGGTGGGCCTGTTCGCCAGTTATGCCGTCTACAAGGCGCGCAAGGAATATGCGCTGGCCAAGGCCATTTATGAAGGGGGCGGCGTCAAATCGGCCTACCTGGAGACGGAGCATTTTACGCTCGCCCAGAAAGTTGAAATGCTGCCGCGCGTGCTGCCTTTCGTGATCCTGCTGATCGGCGTGATGGTGGCCCTGTACGGCGGTTACGCCACCCCGTCCGAAACGGCAGGCCTGGGCGCGCTGCTGGCGATGGTCTTGATCGCCATCGTCTACCAGGTCTGGCGCCCGCGCGACCTGGCGCCGATCCTCAGCTCGACCCTGAAGGAATCGACCATGCTGCTGCTGATCATCGGCATGTCGCTGTTTTATTCCTACGTGATGAGCTACCTGCACATCAGCCAGTCGGCAGCGCAGTGGGTGGTCGACATGCATCTGTCGCGCTGGCTGCTGCTGGCGGTGATCCTGCTGATGGTGATCGTGTTCGGCTTTTTTCTGCCGCCGGTGTCGATCATCCTGATGACGGCGCCAATCATCCTGCCCCCCTTGAAGGCGGCCGGTTTCGACCTGATCTGGTTTGGCATCGTCATGACGGTGGTCATGGAGATGGGCCTGATCCACCCGCCGGTGGGCCTGAATATTTTTGTGATAAAAAATATCGCGCCCGACATCCCCTTAAAAGATGTCATCTGGGGCGTGATGCCCTTTGTTGGCCTGATGTTCGTCGCCGTCCTCCTGCTCTGCCTGTTCCCCGGCATTGCTACCAGCCTGCCTGACGCGCTGATGGGAGCGAAATAATGCACGCCGGTCGCCCCCCTACCGGCTGGAATACGCTGGCACAAAATCGCGATGCGCGGCTGGCCCGCGCTGCGGCCACTATCGCCGATGCGATCGATGGCAGGATGGATGGCAAAATTGTGCCGGCAGCGCGCCTGGCCGACCTGCTGTACGCCGTGCTCGAATGCGGCGACCGCGTTTGCCTGGAAGGGAATAACCAGAAGCAGGCGGACTTTTTGGCGCGCGCACTGGCCGCGCTCGACCCGCAGCGGATCAACCACCTGCACATGCTGCAGTCGGTGCTGGCGCTGCCGGAACACCTCGACGTCTTCGAGCGCGGCGTCGCCGACCGCCTCGATTTTTCCTTCTCCGGACCGCAGGCGGGCCGGGTAGCACGGCTGGTCGCCAGCGGCAAGCTCAATATCGGCGCCATCCACACTTACCTGGAGCTGTTCAGCCGCTACTTTATCGACCTGGCGCCGCGCGTCTGCCTGGTCGCAGCCGAAGCGGCCGACCGCCATGGCAACCTGTACACCGGGCCGAATACCGAAGACACCCCGGCCATCGTCGAGGCGACCGCATTTAAAAACGGCATCGTCATCGTCCAGGTCAACCGCATCGTCGACGTCCTGCCGCGCGTCGACATCCCTGGCGACTGGGTCGACTTCGTGGTGGCCTCGCCCGAGCCGTATTACATCGAGCCGCTGTTTACCCGTGACCCCGCGCTGATCTCGGAAATCCAGGTGTTGATGGCGATGATGGCGATCAAGGGCATCTATGCCGAGTACGGCGTGCAGCGGCTCAACCACGGCATTGGTTTCGACACTGCCGCCATCGAACTGCTGCTGCCCACTTACGGCCAATCGCTCGGTTTGAAAGGCAAGATCTGCCGTCACTGGGCCTTAAATCCCCACCCTGCCCTGATCCCGGCCATCGAAGCGGGTTTTGTCGAGACCGTCCATTCGTTCGGCTCCGAGCTGGGCATGGAAGAATACATCCGTGCGCGGCCGGACGTATTTGCCGTCGGCCCCGATGGCAGCATGCGCAGCAACCGCGCGCTGTGCCAGGCCGCCGGTCACTACGCCTGCGACATGTTCATCGGCTCGACCCTGCAGATCGACATGCAGGGCAATTCGTCGACCGCCACGGTGGGCCGGATCGCCGGCTTCGGTGGCGCCTCCAACATGGGCGCCGATGCGCGCGGCCGCCGCCACGCCAGCCCGGCGTGGCTGAAAGCGGGCCAGCAGGCGCGCGCCGGCAGCGGCCAGATCCCGCGCGGCCAGAAGCTGGTGGTGCAGATCGTCGAAACCTTTCGCGAACACATGCAGCCGGCGTTTGTCGAGCGCCTCGACGCCTGGGAGCTGGCCGAGCAGGCTGGCTTTGCCATCCCGCCGGTGATGATTTACGGTGACGACGTCACCCACATCCTCACCGAGGAAGGCATCGCCAACCTGCTGCTGTGCCGCGGCGAAGAAGAACGCGAGCAGGCCATCCGTGGCGTCGCCGGCTACACCGCAGTCGGCCTGGCGCGCGACAAGCGCATGGTGGAAAACCTGCGCGACCGCGGTGTCATCACGCGCGCCGAAGACCTCGGCATCGACAAGCGGCGGGCCACCCGCGACCTGCTGGCAGCCCGCAATATGAAAGACCTGGTGCGCGCGTCGGGCGGCTTGTACGAGCCGCCGCGCCGTTTCAGGAACTGGTGAGGACATCTGATGGAAACCCTGCATTACCATTTTGAGCAAGGCCGCCGGCAGCTGCCGGCGGCGGCCAGCATGTTGGTCGGCGTGGTCGGTTCCGGCAACCTGGAGGTGCTGATCGAGTCGGCGCCGCTGGCCGGCGCCTGCGCCATCGATGTCACCACCGCAGCGATGGGCTTTGGCGCCACCTGGCAGGCAGTGATGACAGACTTCCACGCACGCTGGCAGCTGGCCGATGTGCGCATTGCGATCAACGACATGGGCGCCACCCCGGCGGTGGTCAGCCTGCGCCTCGATCAGGCGGTTGAAACCATGCTGGACGGCGCGCCATGAAGCACCTGATGACACCGGCCCACACCAGTTATGTCGAAGCGAGCGCACGCCAGCGCATCGCCGGCGTGTTTGACAGCGGCAGCTTCGTCGAATTTTTACCGCCCGCCTGTCGCATCAGCAGTCCCCACCTGGGCCAGCTCGACGCCCCGGTGTCGTTCGACGATGGCGTCGCCGTCGGCCGCGCCACCCTCGACGGCGTGGCCGTGCTGGTGGCGGCGCAGGAAGGTGGTTTTATGGGCGGCGCGGTGGGCGAGGTGCACGGGGCCAAGCTGGTCGGCTTGCTGCGGCGCGCGGTCGCCGAACGCGCTGGCGCCGTCATCCTGCTGCTCGAATCAGGCGGCGTGCGCCTGCATGAGGCCAACGCCGGCCTGATCGCCGTCTCTGAAGTGATGCGCGCGGTACTCGACGCCCGCGCCGCCGGCGTGCCGGTCATAACGCTGGCGGGCGGCGCCAATGGCGTCTTTGGTGGCATGGGCATTGTCGCCCGCTGCACCAACACCATCATCATGTCGGAAGAAGCGCGGCTGGCCATGTCGGGACCGGAAGTGATCGAAACGGCAGCCGGCGTCGAGGAATTCGATGCCCGCGACCGCGCGCTGGTGTGGCGCACAACGGGCGGCAAGCACCGCTACCTGCTGGGTGATTGCCAGGCGCTGGTGGCCGACAGCATCGCCGCCTTTCGCGCCGCCGCCATCGCCGCACTGGCGGCGCGCACTGCAATCGATAGCGCACCAAGTACGCTCAGCCTGGCTGGTCTGGAAGCTGAACAGGCCCTGCTCAGCGAGCGCCTGGAACGCTTCGGCAGCGCCCGCGACCCCATCGATATCTGGCGCGGCCTCGGGGTGACGCGGCCGCAGGCACTGCCGCTGATGGAAGCGGCCGATTTCGTCGGCTTTGTCGACGCCGTGCGCATGGGAGGTGTTTGATGGACTGGCAACAGGTGGCGCAGGCGCTGTTCCCGGGCGGTTTTGCGATTAACGAACAGGACAATTTCCTCAGCGGTGAAGGCAAGGTGGGCACCGTCGCCGATGTCGGACCTGCCGGCCCAGCGCAGACGGTGGCGGTGATCGGCACCTGCGGCCACGCGCCGATCGGCGTCGAGATCGCGCTGGCGCAGGCGCGCGCGGTGCTGGCGGTGGTGCGCGAGCATCCAGGCCGGCCGATCGTGCTGCTGGTCGATACCCAGGGCCAGCGCCTGCGCCACCGCGACGAAATGTTGGGCATCAACAGCTACATGGCCCACCTGGGCAAGTGCGTTGACCTGGCGCGCCGCCAGGGCCATACCATCATCGGCCTGGTGTACGACCAGGCGCTGTCGGGCGGATTTATTACCAGCGGCTTGATGGCGGACGACTGCTATGCCCTGGCGGGCGCCACCATCCGCGTGATGGGGCTGCCGGCGATGGCGCGCATCACCAAGGTGCCCGAAGAAAGGTTGACCGCGCTGGCGCAAAGTAACCCGGTATTTGCCCCCGGCCCGGAAAACTATGTGCGCATGGGCGGGCTGCGGCAAATCTGGACGGGCGACCTGGCCCAGCACCTGGAGGACGCGCTGGCGACGCTCCCGGCGGGCGACCGCCGCGCCGCGCTGGGTCAAGCGCGTGGCGGGCGCCTGCTGGCGCAGCGGGTGATCGACGCCATCGTCGCGGGGGTCGATGAACTCGCGCCATGACAGCCGCCGCCATGACCTGCTGTGGTTGACCGCGGCCGGCTGGGACGATGTAGTGCGTCAGGCAGCGCACCTGCCCGAACTGGCACGCTGGCGCGATGCCGGCTGGCCGGTGGTACTACGGCGTAGCGAGCCGGGGCTGGCCGCCGGTATGGTCAGCATCGGCGTGCCACTGCCGCCAGGCGTGAACGCGGACGGCAGCGTCGCCCGGCGGCGCTTTGGCGGCCAGCTGACGGCCGATGCGGTGGCGCGTCATCAAGCTCCCATGACGCTGGCGCAGGCGCAAGGCTGCGCACCGCCGCACTGGCAGGCGGCGCTGGACGCGCTGATCGCCGAGCACAGCGGCGCTGCGCCGCTGTGCGTTTTTGGCTCGCTGGCCATGCAGGCGGCCACCTCGCAGCCCTACCTGACGGCGACCTCCGACATCGATGTGCTGCTGCTGCCGCGCACCGGGGCAGAGCTGCAGGCAGGCGTGGCGCTGCTGCAGCGCCACTGTGCCCATCTGCCGCTCGACGGCGAAATCGTTTTTCCTGGCGGCGCCGCCGTATCGTGGAAAGAATGGGCCGGCGCCGACGCCAGCCGCCACGATCGCGTGCTGGTCAAGACCATCACTGCCGTTGCCCTGCTGCCGATGGCGGCGCTGCTGGCCACTTTGGTGAGCGCATGACGGCATTGGCGACGCCGGCGCTGCGCTTCGACGTCCTGGCCGCGCGCTGGGCGCTGGGCGCCCTGCACGCCGAGCTGCTGCTGTATCCGAAACCGGGCCTGGTCTCGCTGATCGACAATGGCAGCCACACCGACATGAACGCCGCCACCTTCATGCGCAGCCTGTTCTCGCTGCGCCATTATTTTGCCGCCATCAGCCGCGCAGGCGCCGCCGCGGCGCCGTTTAGCGTGCTGCGCCAGCTGGGCCAGCACGCCGAGCTGCGCATGCTCGCCGCCACCGGCGGCATCAACACCCATCGCGGCGCCATCTTTAGTTTGGGCCTGCTGTGCGCAGCGTTCGGCCGCCTGCGTGCGGCCCACGCCGGCAGCGCCGTCTCCAGCATCGACGCTGCCGCGCTGCGTGGCGCGCTGACCAGCTGGCGCGCCGAACTGGCCGCCCACGTCAACGCCGCGCCGCCCGGCGCCACCAGTCACGGCGTGCTGGTGGCGCGCCGGCACCACGCCGGCGGCGCCCGCGAAGAAGGCGCGCGCGGCCTGCCCATGGTATTCGAGGTCGGCCTGCCGGCGCTACGGCGCACGCTCGCCGCCGGCGCCAGCATGCAGGCAGCGCGCATCGATGCATTGTTTGCGCTGATGGCGACCATCGGCGACACCAACGTGCTGCACCGCGGCGGCGCCGATGGCGCGCAGCTGGTGCGCAGCACGGCGCGCGCTTTTATCGACGCCGGCGGCAGCGCTGCCCCCGACTGGCGTGCGCGCGCGCTGGCCGCGCACCGGCTGTTTGTCGGCCGCCGCCTGTCACCGGGCGGCGCCGCCGACCTGCTGGCAGCGACCTGCCTGGTGCAGGCGATGACCAGTGGCGCCGCCCCGTGAGCGCGCGCCTGCTGTTGCTGTGCCCCGGCCAGGGCGGCCAGCATGAAGGCATGAACGACAGCGCGCGCCTCGACAGCGCCGCCGCCGCCTTCCTCGATCGCCAGCAGCTCGCGCCTGGCGCACTGTTCGACAACCGGGTGGCGCAGCCGGCGGTGGTGGCAGCGACCCTGGCCGTGTGGATCGCCCTGCAGCCGCGCCTGACAGCAGTGGGGATGCGGCCCGCGCTGGTGGCCGGCTACAGCATCGGCGAGCTCGCTGCGTACGGCGTGGCCGGCGCCATCGATGCCGACCGTTGCGTGGCGCTGGCGCACACGCGTGCGCGCCTGATGGATGGTGCTGCTGCGGGTGCAGCCCAGACGCTGTGCGCCATCAGCGGCGTGCCACTGGCGCGCAGTGCGATGCTGGCGGCGGCGGCCGGCTTTGCCATCGCCATCGTCAACGGCCATGACAGCTGTATTAGCGGAGGGCCGCTGGCCGCGCTGGCAGGCTTGCAGCAGCAGGTGGAACGGGCCGGTGGCCGCCTGCAGCACCTGCCGGTGACGGTGGCTGCCCACACCCCGCTGCTGGCGGCGGCGGTGGCACCATTCGCCCGCGCGCTGGCCGCTACACCATTTGCGGCGCCGCACACCACGCTGTTATGCGGCATTGACGCCAGTCGCAATGCCGGCGCGGTGGCCACGGTGCACGCGCGCGCCTGCAGCGTGCTGTCGCGCCAGCTGGCCGAGACGATTCAATGGGCTGACTGCATGGACGCCGCTGCCGAGGCGGGCATCACGGTGGCGCTCGAACTTGGCCCCGGTGCAGCGCTGGCGCGCATGCTGCAGACGCGCCAGCCGGGTATCGCCTGCCGCTCGGTGAGCGAGTTTCGCTCCATCGATGGGGTGCTCGCCTGGCTTGAGCGCGCGCTCGTTTAGAATACCCAATACAAGACAATGGAGACAGACATGCGTACCTTGCCATACTGGATAGGTCAGTTCCTGCTGGCGGCAGTGTCGATGTTCGCCATCCTGGTGGTACTCGACATGGCCAGCGGCACGCCGCTGGCGAGCAGCTGGCAGCTGTCAGCGCCCTACGCACTGGGCGCGGCGGCGGTATTTACGGCCACGCGGTACAGTCGCTCGCGCCGCTCTTGAAGATGCGGCGATCGCCGCACCGGCCTTAGCTGCTTCGGCTTCGGCTTCGGCGCCCGACGACCGCTCAGCCGCCCGTCACCGGCGGAAAAAACGCCAGTTCGGCGCCCGCTTCCACCACTTGATCAGGGCCGCACATGGCCTGGTTGTAGGCGGTGCGCAGCGGCTTGTTGACGCCCAGCGCTTCGGCCCAGATGCCGCCGCGCGCGACCAGGTGGGCGCGGATCGCCCCCACCGTCGTCACGCCCGCCGGGATGGTGGCCATTTCGTGCGAAATATTGAGCGTCTCGCGAACGCTGGCGAAGTAACGCAGCTTGATATTCATGGCAGCCTAGTGCAAAAGTTCGCTGAAAGGGATGAAGCGCACGATGTCACCCGGCGCGATGGTCTGGCCGGGCGGGTTGTCGATCAAGCCGTCACCCCAGACGGTGGAGGTCAGCACGCCCGAGCCCTGGTTGGGGAACAGTTCGAGGCCGCCGGCATCGTTGATGCGGGCACGCAGGAATTCATTGCGGCGGTCGGCCTGCGGCCAGGCAAAGTCGGCGCGCATGGCGAACGAGCGGGCCGGAGCGGGTTGCTGCACGCCCTGCAAACGCAGGATGAACGGCCGCACAAACAACATGAAGGTGATCAGGCTCGATACCGGGTTGCCCGGCAGGCCGATAAAAAATGCGCTGGCGGCGTCCGCCTTGTGCACTTCACCAAAGGCCAGCGGCTTGCCCGGTTTGACGGCGATCTGCCACATGTTCAGGCGCCCTTCCGCTTCCACCGCCGGCTTGATGTGGTCTTCTTCGCCTACCGAGACGCCGCCGGAGGTGATGATCAAATCGTTGTCGCCGGCGGCGGCGCGCAAGGTGTCGCGGGTGGCGGCCAGGGTGTCAGGCACGATGCCGAAATCGGCGATCTGGCAACCGAGGTTTTCCAGCAGCGCGCGCAGGGTAAAGCGGTTCGAGTTGTAGATGGCGCCAGCAGCGAGCACGCCGCCCGGCGCTTCGCCCGGCATGGTCAGTTCATCGCCCGTGAAAAACACCGCCACGCGCAGGCGCCGCAGCACTGGCAGGCTGGCCAGCCCGGTCGACGCCGCCAGCCCCAGCTCCTGGCTGCGCAGGCGCGTGCCGGCGCTGAGGATGGTGGCACCAGCACGGATGTCTTCGCCGGCGCGGCGGATCCATTGCCCGGCAGGCGGCGCGTGACGGACGGTGACGGTGCCGTCGTCGTTGGCCTTGCACTGCTCCTGCATGACGACCGCATCGGCGCCCGCGGGAATCATGGCGCCGGTAAAAATGCGGGCGGCGCAACCGGCCGCCAATGGCTGCCCCACCTGGCCGGCGGCAATGCGTGCGCTGACCTTCAGGCGCGCGCTGCCACTGGCACAATCGGCCGCGCGCACTGCATAGCCATCCATCTGGGTGTTGTCGGCCGAGGGCACATCGATGGTCGAGGCCTGGTCGAGCGCCAGCACGCGGCCGTTGGCCGCCAGCGTGGCAACGGTCTCGACGTCGACCACGGCGCGGGCGCCGGCGTCGAGGAAAGCGAGCGCTTCGCGCACGCTGAGCATCGGTGGCCGGCTGGCCGGGTGCGGATTGGGTGTCTCGGCAGCCATCTTAGAGTCCCGTGTGGGCGGCGATATACGCCTTCATCTGGGCGACGTCGGTCGTCATCAGGGTAAATTTTTGCGGCAGCGCTTCGATGTCTTCAAAACCGGCCGGACGGCCAGCGTCCTGGCCGAGCGCTTCGAGAATGGTTTCGTTGAACTTGGCCGCCAGTGCCGTCTCCAGCACGATCATCGGTACGCCCGGTGCCATGAACTGACGGGCGACGAACACGCCATCGGCAGTGTGCGGATCGATGGTGATGCCATAGTCGTCCTCGACGTCGCGGATGGTGGCGAGGCGGTCGCGGTGGCTCGAGCGGCCCGACAGGAAGCCAAACTCGGCCACGCGCTTCCACTCATCGCCGTCGCTGCCCGGTTTGCCGGACAAATCGAAGCCGCCGGCGCTTTCCACCTTGTGAAATAGCGCACGCACGCGGGCGCTGTCGCGGCCGACCAGGTCGTAGATGAAGCGCTCGAAGTTCGATGCCTTCGAGATGTCCATCGACGGGCTGCTGGTGTGATAGGTCTCGGCGCTTTTACGCACGCGGTAGACGCCGCTGCGAAAAAACTCGTCGAGCACGTCGTTTTCGTTGGTGGCGGCGACCAGTTTGTCGATGGGCAGCCCCATCATGCGGGCGATATGGCCGGCGCAGATATTGCCGAAGTTCCCCGAGGGGACGGTGAACGACACCTGTTCGCTGTTGCTGCTGGTGGCAGCGAGGTAGCCGCGGAAGTAATACACCACCTGGGCCACCACGCGCGCCCAGTTGATTGAATTGACGGTGCCGATTTTTTGTGTGACCTTAAATGGCAGGTCGTTCGACACCGCCTTGACCATGTCCTGGCAATCGTCAAACACGCCGTCAACGGCGATGTTGTAGATATTTTCGTCCTGCAGACTGAACATTTGCGCGGTCTGGAAGGCGCTCATTTTACCGTGCGGCGAGAGCATGAAGACGCGGATGCCGCGCTTGCCGCGCATGGCGTATTCGGCGGCGCTGCCGGTGTCGCCCGAGGTCGCACCAAAAATGTTCAGATGGGCGCCATCCTTGGCCAGCGTGTACTCGAACAGGTTACCCAGCAATTGCATGGCCATGTCCTTGAACGCCAGGGTCGGTCCGTTCGACAGTGCCTGCAGCAGCAGCGATGTTGCGCCGGCGCCGGCGCCAATGCGTTCGAGCACGCGCAGTGGCGTGATGTCGGCCGCCGCTTCGCCATCGCGGCCATTGCGGTACACCGCGGCGGTATAGGTTTTGCTGGTGATGGCTTTCAGGTCGGCCGCCGGCATATCGGTGGCGAACTTGCGCAGGATTTCATAGGCGAGATCGGCGTACGACAGCGAGCGCCACGCCGTCAGTTCAGCGTCGCTCACCTGCGGGTAGGTCTGCGGCAGATACAGGCCGCCATCGGGGGCCAGTCCAGCGAGCAAAATGGCGGAGAAAAACGGCGCATCAACGCCTGGCTGGGCGGTGGCGCTGGCGCTGGAGGCGCGGGTGGAGGTGTACATCATGCTGGCGAAGTCCGGTCTGCTGCGAATCGAAGCATTATTATAAGGCGACCGGACTGATTTGGGCTCGGCGTGGCCCGGGCAGCAGGTCAGCAGGCCGCGTGATTGACCGTCACCACGTGAATGGCCAGCCCGCCCAACGAGGTTTCCTTGTACTTGTTGTGCATATCGGCGCCGGTCTGGCGCATGGTTTCGATGACCGAATCGAGGCTGACGAAATGGGTGCCATCGCCTTTCAGGGCCAGCGAAGCGGCGGTGATGGCCTTGATGGCGCCCATGCCATTGCGCTCGATGCAGGGAATCTGCACCAGCCCGCCGATCGGGTCGCACGTCATGCCCAGGTGGTGCTCGATGCCGATTTCGGCGGCGTTTTCGATCTGTTCATTGGTGCCGCCCAGCGCCGCCACCAGGCCGGCGGCAGCCATTGCGCAGGCCACCCCCACTTCGCCCTGGCAGCCCACTTCGGCGCCCGAAATCGAGGCATTGCGCTTGCATAGCATGCCGATGGCAGCGGCGGTCAGCATGAATTCGCGCACGCCCTTGACGGGGTCAGAGGGACGGCAGTCTTCGGCGTAGTAGCGCAGCACCGCGGGAATGATGCCGGCGGCGCCATTGGTGGGCGCGGTGACCACGCGGCCACCGGCGGCGTTTTCTTCATTGACCGCCATGGCGTACAGGCTGACCTGGTGGACGGCGTCGTGCGGCAAGTCGTTGGCGCGGTTGTCGCCATGCTTGGCATCCTGCGACTGCTTCCACAACTTGGCGGCGCGCCGTTTGACGTTCAAGCCGCCGGGCAGCTGGCCGTCGGTGATCAGGCCATGGGCAATACAGTCACGCATCACATGCCAGATGCGATCGAGGCCGGCATCGAGTTCAGCCTCGTCCAGATTGGCCCGTTCATTTTGCCGCAGCATGTGCGCAATGCGCAGGCCGGTGGCGCGGCCGTGCGCCAGCAAGTGTCCCATGGTGTCGAATGGATAAGGCACGCTGCGCCCGCCCCCACCGCCCTGGCGCGCCTGCGCTTCGCCGGCTGCGTGAATAAAGCCGCCGCCCACCGAATAAAACACCCGCTCGACGATGCTGCCGTCCAGCAGCGTCAAGGTAAACCGCATGCCATTCGGGTGTTCGGGCAGCGCCGACTGACGATGCCAGACGATCGCCGTTTTCGCGTTAAATGGCACCGGCTGCACGCCCAACAGCGCCAGGCGGCCATCGAGTTCGACTTCGGCCAGCAAGTCCTCGACACAGTCCGGATCGACGCCCTGCGGCGTGTGCCCCATCAAACCGAGAATGACCGCCTTGTCGGTGGCGTGGCCGATACCGGTCAGGGCCAGCGAGCCATACAGGGCCACCTCGACGCCGACGGCGGTGTCTAACGGCCCCGCTTCCAGCAAAAAACGGCGCGCCGCCAGCATCGGCCCTACCGTGTGCGAGCTCGATGGCCCGATGCCGATCTTGAAGAGATCGAATACGCTCATGTCCATTGTGACTGTCTCCGTGCTGCTGCTTTTAAAAGATGCTGCTGTCGGCGTCGTTGTCGCTTAAGCGATCTGTTCGACGTCGATATGTGCCAGCATGTCGGCCACCATGGCGGCCGTGCCGATGCGGCTGCGCCAGCCCCAGTCGGCGCGGGCGACGTTGTCGTCCAGGCTTTGCGGCCAGGTGGCGGCGATGGCCTGGCGGCTATCGGGGGTGTAGTGAATGGCAAATTGCGGCAGCACGCGCACGATCTCGGCGGCCAGTTCGCGCGGGTTGAACGAGACCCCGGCGACGTTGTACGACGAGCGCACCTTGATCTGCTGGGCCGGCGCTTCCATCAGTTCGATAGTGGCGCGGATGGCGTCGGGCATATAAATCATCGGCAGCGTGGTGTGTTCTTCGAGGAAGCAGTCATAGGTCTCACCCTTGAGCGCCGCGTGAAAGATGGCGATGGCGTAATCGGTGGTGCCGCCGCCCGGCGGTGATTTGTAGCTGATGATGCCGGGGTAGCGGATCGAGCGGACGTCGACGCCATACTTGGTGAAGTAATACTCGCACAGGCGCTCGCCGGCCAGCTTGCTGATGCCGTAGATGGTGATGGGGTCCATCACCGTGTACTGCGGCGTGTTGACGGCCGGCGTATTCGGACCGAAGGCGGCGATCGACGATGGCCAGAACACCCGCAACGGCGCGCCGGCCGCGAGCCGCTCGCGCGCCACTTCGAGGATGTTGAGCAGGCCGTCCATATTGAGCGTCCACGCTTTCAGGGGCGCCTGCTCGCCGGTGGCCGACAGCAGCGCGGCGAGCTGGTAGACCTGGGTGATACCTTCATCGGCAATCAGCGTGGCCAGGCCGGCGCGATCGAGCACGTCAAGCTGCAGATAGCGCTCGGCGCCGTAGACATTGGTGCTGCCGATGTCGGAAGCGATGACGTTGCGCGCGCCGTGCCGTTCGGCCAGGGCGCCAACGAGCTCGCTGCCGATCTGGCCATTGGCGCCGATGATGAGAATGCGTTCCATGCGATACCTTGTTTCAGTGACTGGATTTTTTAAATACCGAGATGTTTTATAACGACGGCTTGATGATGCCCAGCTCGCGGCCGGCCTGCTCGAAGGCTTTCAGTACCGTGTCCAACTGTTCGCGGGTGTGCGCGGCCGACAGTTGCACGCGTACGCGCGCCTGGCCCATCGGCACCACCGGATAGAAAAAGCCCGACAGCAGCACGCCCAGTTCATACATGCGGGCAGCAAACTGCTGCGCCAGCGGCGCTTCGAACAGCATCACCGGCACCACCGGGTGGATGCCCGGCTTGATGGTAAAGCCGATGCGCTCGATCTCGCTGCGAAAGTAAGCGGTGTTTTCCATCAGGCGGTCGCGCAGCGTGGTCGAACCGCTGATACGTTTTAACACCGACAGCGAGGCGCCGGCGATGCTGGGCGCGAGCGTGTTGGAAAACAGGTAAGGACGCGACTTTTGGCGCAGCATGTCGATCACTTCCTGGCGCGCCGCCGTAAAGCCGCCCATGGCGCCGCCGAGCGCCTTACCCAGCGTGCCGGTGATGATGTCGACGCGGCCCATGACGTTGTGGTGCTCGTGGGTGCCGCGCCCGGTTTTACCCATGAAGCCGGAGGCGTGGCATTCGTCGATCATGACCAGCGCGCCGTAGGTGTCGGCCAGGTCGCAGATCTGATCGAGTTTGGCGACCGTACCGTCCATCGAAAAGGCGCCATCGGTGGCGATGACGATGTGGCGCTTGCCGGCGCTGCGCGCGGCCTGCAGCTGCACTTCGAGATCGGCCATGTCATTGTTCTGGTAACGGTAGCGCGCCGCCTTGCACAGGCGGATGCCATCGATGATGGAGGCGTGATTGAGGGCGTCGGAGACGATGGCGTCGTGCTCGTCGAACAGCGGCTCGAACAGGCCGCCGTTGGCATCAAATGCCGCCGCATACAGGATGGTGTCTTCCATGCCGAGAAAGTCGGCAAGCGCGCGCTCGAGTTCCTTGTGCACGGTCTGGGTGCCGCAAATAAAACGCACCGACGACAGCCCGTAGCCATAACGCTCGGTCGCTTCGATCGATGCCTGCTGGGTTTCCAGGTCGCCCGACAGGCCGAGGTAGTTATTGGCACACATATTAATCAGGTGGCGGCCATCGGCACCGGTGACTTCGGCGCCCTGGCGCGAAGCGAGCACGCGCTCGGGCTTGTACAGACCCTGTTCGCGCAGGGTGTCGAGACTGGCCTGCAGGCCGCTAAAAAAGGGGGCTTTCGATTGTTCGCTCATGACGCATCCTCTGTTGGTGGGGCTGCTTGACCGCCGCTCCCGGTTTGCTGTACCGTTGTTGCCTGTGTTGCACGATGGATTAGTTCGATAGTTTTTCTGAAATCCGCTATGTTGAACTAAAATTCAATATAATGGATATTACCGAAGGCCGCTGCCGTTGGCAAGCCCTTGGCAAGTCCTTGGCAAGCCCTGCCCTT
This sequence comes from Massilia sp. PWRC2, assembly GCF_049896725.1. Classification (NCBI taxonomy): domain Bacteria; kingdom Pseudomonadati; phylum Pseudomonadota; class Betaproteobacteria; order Burkholderiales; family Oxalobacteraceae; genus Massilia; species Massilia sp. PWRC2. The sequence continues at coordinate 86,627 of NZ_JAFCUW010000004.1, read as the reverse complement.
TCAACCCTGCAGTCGCTCTCGCAGTCCTCTCGCAGTCCTCTCTCAGTCAGAACGCCCAAGATGAACAGCCCCTTGACCGTCGTCCCTCCTTCCGCGAATGCCACCAATGCGCCTCCCGAAGTGGGCGCCACCCTGCAGCGCCTGCGACTGGCGCGCGGCTTGACGCTGGAAGACCTGTCGCGCATTGCCGGGGTATCGAAGTCCATGTTATCGCAAATCGAGCGCGAGAAAGCCAACCCCACCATTGCCATCACCTGGCGCCTGGCCAATGCGCTGGGGGTGGCGATCGGCGAATTGCTGACGGCCGAAACGCGCGAAGTTGAAACCATCCGCGTGCTCGATGCCCACGAAACCCCCACCCTGCCCGGCAGCCATGCCGGTTACGTGCTGCGCATCCTCGGCCCGATGGACCTGGCCGGCAAGTACGAGTGGTATGAACTGACACTGGCGCCGGGCGGCGAGCTGGCCTCGCAGGCGCATGATCCCGGCACTGGCGAACACTTGACGGTGCTGCACGGCGCGGTCGAACTCGAGGTGGGCGGCGTCAAAAAGAAAATCAAGCATGGCGCCACGGCGCGCTACACGGCCGATCAGAGCCACGTGATTCGCAATGCCGGCAAGACCGAGGCGAAGGCGCTGCTGGTGGTGGTGCACCGCTAGTGTGGTGAGTTAGAAATTCGCAGACAAAATCGCTCGATGCTGGCGAGGATGGTCGAACACTGGCATGCATGGATCGGTGACGCCACCATCGCCGACGCCATCCTGGACCGCATCATGCAGCGTAACCACCGATTTACCCTGACCGGCGACTCGCTGCGCGCCCAACGACCAAAAACGCCCAAAAAGGAGATAAATATCGACCCATCGTGACCACACCGACTACAATTTAACCGCGTAAAACCCTTTCATGCGCAAGTGGGCGCGATAGACCGGAATGAGCGGGCACGTTCACCGAACTACGCAGTTGTCATTTTGGCGTTACCGAACACAGTCGACCATTCCGAGAAGCTCAGGTTGGTCGTGATGATGAGGCTGGTGTGTTCGTATATCCGCGTCGTGCAGTTCGCGCAGCTTTTCGTGATCGAGAGTTGGCCTGCACTATGCCTGTGGCTGATTTTTGAACTGCTGGCGCAGCTGCAGGCACGGTTTGAAGATCAATCGATGATTGTGCGTTACGGAACTCGTTACGAGACATATTGCGCTGCTGTTCGGCGTGAGTTATAACGCCGCCGTGAAGGTGTACAGTGACCCGGCGCGTCTTGACTCTTGCCTTCAAAGCAGGGCAAGCCAGTCAACTCCCTGCTAACGGCAACATGCGCGTTCGATGACAACGCGACAGACCTGAGCAGGTCTCGCGGGGCACCGCCATCCCGGGCAGCGTGACGGGCATGCCACGAGTCGCAAATCCTGCCAGTTGTGTTACAGCGCGTTCCTGCAAGTGCAGGAACTGATCGGAGAATGCGGCGCCCGGACAGGCAAAACAAGAAAGTACCGGAAAGTTCCCTTTTTACTTGATGGTAATCTGGACACCGGTTTTGGTGACGGTACCACCAGAATCGAGCATCGTCAGCACCACTGGATACACCCCCGCTTTTGCAAAAACGTGCGAGACGGTCGCAGTCGGCGCTGTTGCGGTGCCATCGCCGAACGACCATTTCAGTTCGGTCAATTTGGTTCCCGGGGTCGGTGTCGATCCCGATCCGTCGAAACTGATCGTCGAGGATGCGGGTCCTGCGGTCTTGGACGGCTTGATGATCGCGACGGCTGGCGCACCAAAGGCCAGCGCCGCCTTTCCGGCGATGCTGTATTGGCCGATGCTGCCGTATCTTGTATAGCCCGTCAACAACGGATTTCCGCGTCCGACACCCGCGACGCTGAGGTAATACACGCCTTGAACAGGCAATGTCGCGGTGATCGTTTTTGCCAGGGTCGTGGCGGTCGTGCTACTGCTGGCCAGCACTTTTCCATTTACATCAAGCAGTTGCAGCGCCAGGTCCAGCTTGCTTCCCAGTGCCACCCCTGTGACATTCAGGCTGACAGGGCCGGCCCCGGCAAAGAATTGAAACATATCGATGTCGGCAGGGCTTTCGATCACGCCCAGACCGGTCAGGTTGTTCAATCCATTTTCACGTCTGGACGTGAGCGCATCGGCCAGGGCAATCGTATCGCCGTGGTCGTCGGCACGCGGACTTAATCCCTGGCGCAGCATGACGGCATAGCTATCCTGGGTATTGTTCGCATTGGCGTATTCACCCTTGGCCCACTGCACCAGATTTTTATAGTAGCCCACGCCCATGATCGGCGCCCAGCCCGTCTCGCCGGCGCCTTGCCCTGCATAATAGACCGTCGATGGCAGCTGTCCCTGGTGGAGCAAACCGAGCGTGTGCCCGAGTTCGTGGGAGACGCAGTCCGCAATGGGTTTTTCGGCGTTCAGCAAATTATTGGGGTAGCAAAAAGCAGTTGCGGCAGACGGCGCAAACGTCGTAAAGCTATTGAAATAAGCATATCCACCGATGGAGCTTGCTTGCGGCGTGATCAATATAGTGGCGCCTATTTTCCCTGGCGCAGCGGCGGCTGGTTCAGTTGTGATATCGACGTCGAATGCAGCGAAATCCTCGGCGACACGCAACAACACCTTCTGCACGATGAGCCGTTCGGCATTGCTGAAAGTTCCAGGCAATTTATCCGTGTCGAACGCGGGATAGACACCCTGCCCGATAAAGTTCAGGTACAGCACGCGCGTCGAGCCGGGCTTGCTATGCAACTTGAACGTCTGATCGAACGGAAACGGATTGGCGCCGACAGCACTGGTAACGGCTGCCGTGGCAGTGGTCGTTGCCATGGTGACGCCATCGGTGGAAGCGGCCGTGGGGCCCGCATCGATATGCAGGATGCGTCCCTTGCTGTCGATATGAACGCTGCTGTCGGTTAACAAGAGCGTGCGTAATTGCGAACCGCTCATACCGTACCAGGTCGCCACTTCTTCAAGGTGGCCATTCAGGTTCAATATTGCGTTCTGGCCGGAAGAAAGTCCTGACAAATGAATGGCGCCAAACGGGGACTGATCAGTACTCCCATTGGCGCTGGCGGGTACGAAATCGGTCGCCATTTCGACAAATTTCTCCGTGCCTTGCGTTGTCGCCACAGCTGTTATTCGCGGCGCGAAGGAGGCGTCGCCGCGCACGCTTCGGACGCGATTGGCGGCAAGATCCGCCTCTTGCCGCGTCCCCACCGGCAGGTTGCTGGTACGGGCATTTTGCACAACTGCCGCCGATTTGATCGGTTCGGGTGGCGAAAACAAGGTGCCGCTCCCAAATACGGTGCAGGTAACCGACACAACGCCACAAACGACGAATACGACAGCTCCAGAGCGAATCATTATATTTTTCTTCACGACATCCTCGATTCAACTATCCGCCCAGGGATAAATTTAAACAAACAAAGGACGTTTGGCTCAGCGTCGATAACACGGCTCTGGCTGGCTTTGAATTTAAGTGGGAGAAAGTGAATAACTCCTGCTGGCAATAATATTTCCATGTGGAAATATAGTCAACATCTTTATAAATATATTGGGTTCGGTCACAACAGCGGACGCTGGTGGCATCCGCCTGGCCGTCTCGCGATCGAACACCGTGCCGACGTGCAATCCAAACGGTGTGATTGCAGCATTTCTGAATCAGCTCGACAGCCCGATGATGCAGCGCTGTTGGTGCCGACCTAAAATTGACCCAGTGGAGGTGCGGCTGATGCAGCGACTGGCCACGGCGATCGAGGCTGATGATGAAAGCTAGTGTCAACGCCTCGCCGCTTGTCGGTGTGCGCGCCGGTGTGCGCGCTGGTGTGCTCATTGATTTGCCGGCATGCGACAGGCAGCGCGGCGGCGCGCGTGCCAGTCGCCCTGCTGCTCAGCGCTGATCGATGGCATGGTCCATCTGCAGCGCGCGCGTCAAAAATCCCCAGCGGTCGGCCACTTCTTCGATCTGCTTGTCGGTCGGCTTGCCGGCGCCGTGGCCGGCCTTGGTGTCGATGCGGATAATCACCGGCCGGGCGCCGCCCTGCGCCGCCTGGGCAGCGGCGGCGAACTTGAAGCTGTGGGCCGGCACCACGCGGTCGTCGTGGTCGGCGGTGGTGATCATGGTGGCCGGCAGACAGACGCCCGCCTTCAGATTGTGCAGCGGCGAATAGGCATACAAGGCCTTGAACTGGGCGGGGTCGTCGGACGAGCCGTAGTCGCTGACCCAGGCCCAGCCGATGGTAAATTTCTGGAAGCGCAGCATGTCGAGCACCCCCACCTGCGGGATGGCGGCGGCGAACAGTTCCGGGCGCTGGGTCATGGCAGCGCCCACCAGCAGGCCGCCATTGCTGCCACCGCCGATCGCCAGTTTGGCGGGCGACGTCACCTTGTTGGCGATCAGCCATTCGGCGGCGCCAATAAAATCGTCGAAGACGTTTTGCTTTTGCAGCTTGGTGCCGGCCTCGTGCCACGCTTCGCCGTATTCGCCGCCGCCGCGCAGATTGGCCAGCACGTACACGCCCCCCATCTCCATCCAGGCGATGTTCGCCGCCGAGAACGCGGGGGTGAGCGCAATATTAAAGCCACCGTAGCCATACAGGTAGGTGGGATTGCTGCCATCGAGCTTGAGCCCTTTTTTGGCGACGATGAACATCGGCACGCGGGTGCCATCGCCACTGGTGAAGAACTGCTGGCGCGTCTCGTAGGCGGCCGGATCGAAGTCGACCTTTGGCTGGCGCAGCACGCTGCTGGCGCCAGTGTTGAGGTCGAGGCGATAGATCGTCGCTGGCGTGGTAAAGCCGCTGTACGAATAAAAGGTTTCGGTGTCGCCCTTCCTGCCACCAAAACCGGCCACGCTGCCAAGGCCCGGCAAGGTGATGTCGCGCAGCAGTTTGCCGTTGCGGTCAAACATGCTCACCACGCTGTGGGCATCGGCCAGGTACTGGGCGACGAACTGGCGGCCCAGCAGCGCCACCGATTGCAGCGTGCGTTCGCTCTCGGGCAGCACGGTTTTCCAGTTGGCGGCGGCCGGCTTGTTCACGTCGATGGCGACCAGACGGCCACGCGGCGCGCCCTGATCGGTGGTGAAGTAAAAGCGCGCACCGTCGTTGTCGACAAAGTGGTAGCCGGCGTCAAACTGGTCGAGCAGCGCAGTGACCGGCGCGCCTGCCTTGCGCAGATCCTTGAGGAACACGGCGTTGGTGCGCGCACTGCCATTGGAGGCATTGATCAACAGGTAGTGACCATCGTCGGTGACCTGGGCACTGAGCAGCCAGCTTTTCTGGTCGGGCCGCTGGTACACCAGGCGATCGGCGGCCTGCGGTGTGCCCACCAGGTGGTAATACAACTTGTGGTTGTAGTTGGCGTCGGCCAGCTTGGTCGCTTCATTCGGGGCGTCGTAGCGGCTGTAGAAAAAGCCCTTGCCATCGGCGCTCCAGGCGGTCGCAGAAAATTTTACCCAGCGAATGAGGTCGTCCCGGTCCTTGCCGCTGGCGATGTCACGCACACGCCATTCGTTCCAGTCCGAGCCGGAGGCGGCGGTGCCGTAGGCGAGCAGCTTGCCGTCCGGGCTGACGACGGTGCCAGAGAGCGCCACCGTGCCGTCGGCCGCCAGGGTATTCGGGTCGAGCAGCACGCGCGGGGTGTCGGCCAGGTGCGCCATGGTGTAGAGCACCGCCTGGTTTTGCAGGCCGTCGTTGCGGCTGTAAAAATAGCGGCCGCCTTCCTTGAAGGGCACGCTGTAACGCTCGTAATTCCACAGCGTTGTCAGGCGCTGGCCAATCGCGGCGCGGGCCGGGATCTGGGCCAGGTAGGCCTGGGTAACCAGGTTTTGCGCAGCGACCCACGCTTTGGTCTGGGCGCTGTTGGCGTCTTCCAGCCAGCGGTAGGGATCGGCGACGACAGTGCCGTGGTAGGTGTCCTGCTGGTCGCCCTTGAGGGACACCGGGTAGCGCAGCGGCGCGGCAGCTGCATCGAGCGGCGCGCAGTTTGACGCAGGCAGGGTTGACGATGGCGCCGGCGCCGCGCTGGCAGCGCTGACGTTGACGGCCAGGCTGACCAACAGGGTCGTTAGCGATGCGTGCGTGATGTGCATGGAGTCTCTCGTAAAGAACGTGATTGAACAGGGCCTGTTCAATTCTAAACAAGTCTAAACGAAAAAATCTAAACGAAAAAATTTACACCAGGGACGGCTTACTCCACCGCCTCGTCGGTCGTGGCCACGTACGGCAGCGCCGAGCGTACCGGTGGCACCCAGTTGGCAATCCAGTCGGCCAGCCGGTCGCCGGGAATCGGCCGGCTCATGAAATAGCCCTGGCCCTGATCGCAGCCGAGCGCCGCCAGCAGGCGCCACACCGCTTCGCTCTCGATTCCTTCGGCCACCACCCGCAATCCCATGTTGTGACCGAGGTCGATGGTCGAGCGCACGATCTTGGTGTCGCCGATATCGTTTTCCATATTCAGTACAAACGATTTATCGATTTTCAGCTCGTCGACTGGCAAGCGTTTTAGATAGGCCAGCGACGAGTAGCCGGTACCAAAATCATCGATCGACAGATCGACGCCCATGGCGTGCAGGCGTTCCAGGGTTTGCTGGGCGCGCACCGGATCGTCCATGATGGCGCTCTCGGTGATCTCCAGGCAAAACGACTCCGGCTTGACCTGGTAGCGCTTGAGGATGTCGGCAAATTTGTTGGGCAGGTCCTGGTCAAGCAGGTCGCGGGTCGACAGATTGACCGATACCTTCAGGTAGATGCCCTGGGCAGTCAGGTCGCGGCACAGGGCGGCCGACTGTTCAAGCACCCAGCGGGTGAGCACCCGGATAAAGCCGGTCTGCTCGGCGAAGGGAATGAATTCGTCGGGGAACACATTGCCCCGTTCCGGGTGCAGCCAGCGCACCAGCGACTCGACGCCCACCACTTCGCCAGTATCGAGTTTCATCTTCGGTTGCACATGCAGGCGGAATTCGTTGCGTTCGATGGCGCCACGCAGTTCGGTCAGCAGCGACAGGCTGTTGGCGCTCGACTTGTCGATCAGGGCGTCGTAATAGACAGCGCCGTCATTGCGCTGCTTGGCCGTGTACATGGCCACTTCGGCCATCGACATCAGGGCGTCGGCGTCGTCGCTATGGGCCGGGTAGCCGGCGATGCCGAGGCCGGCGCCGATGTCGACGGTCTGGTCTTCCAGCGACAGCGGCTGCTCGAGCGCATGCAGCAGGGCGGCGGCGACCGCCTTGACGCCGTCGCGGTCGGTGTCCGGCAACAGCACGGCAAATTCATCGCCGCCAAGGCGCGCTACCTGCGCCTGCGGGTGCGCGCGCGCCAGCTGCAGCTGCAGCCGGTCGGCCACCTGGCGCAGCAGGGCGTCGCCAAAATTGTGGCCCATGACGTCGTTGACGTGCTTGAAACGGTCCAGGTCCATCATCAAGACGTACACCGACCCCTCGTGCTGGCGTGCCTGCGCCAGCGCTTCGCCCAGCAGCATGACGAACTGGGCGCGGTTGGGCAGGTTGGTCAGGGTGTCCCAGTAAGCGAGCCGGCGGATTTCCTGCTCGCGCTTGGCAATCCCGTCGCGCATGCTGTCAAATGCCTTGGCCAGCGCGCCGATTTCATCGTTGCGCTCAAAGCCGTTCTGCGCGCGGTAGTCACCCCGTTCGAGACGGGCGGCGACGCCGGCCAGTTCGCGCAGCGGCTGCGCCAGCCGCTTGGCGGTAAACACGCTGGCGACGCCGGCGACGATGATGCCGATCACGGTCAGCAGCATCAGGCTCTGTTCCAGACGGGCGTATTCGGCGACCGCTTCTTCGATCGAGCGCGCCAGCATGATGCTGGCCCGGCCTTCGCCGGCCGGGCCGATGTCGACCAGGCGCGCGCTGTAGCGGCTGTCCTTGATGGTGACGTCGAAGGTGCGCGCCTGGCTGCTGCCGAGCTGGCGGGCGATGCCGGCCGCCTCGGCCGGCGCCACGGTCGCTTCGACCGGCAGCCAGGCGCCGTTGCTGCTACGCGCCAGGATCGCCACTTCCAGCGACGACAGTTCTTTCATGTCGCGCGTAAGCTGGCCATCGATGGCAAAGCCCATCACCACCCAGGCGATGGTAATCGGCGCCTTGACCGGCGTGACGATAATCTGGAACGGCCGCCCGCCCACCAGCGCCGTGCCGCTGGCGCCATCGCCCTGCTCGGCCTGATCGAGCAGCGACAGTACCAGGCGGTCGAGGGCCGGTTCGCTGTTGGCGACGCTGCTGACCTTGATCTTGCGGTTGCCATCGACCAGCATGGTCAGCGAGGCGCGCGCGCGGCGGGCGCTGTTGTCGAGCGCCGAGCGGATGGTGGCCAGGTCGCTGCCTTCGTCATTGCCCACCGCCTGCACGAACCCGGTATCGCGCGCCAGCACCTGGGCGCTGAAGCGGCGCTTTTGGGCGTTTTGCTCCATCAGCTTGCGCAGCACTTTTTCGCCATTCGTCAATTCTGTGGCGATGGCGTTGCGGGCGTTGTTATCGATACCGCGCTGGATCACCACCAGCCCGACCACCTGCAACACGATGATCAAGGCCAGAAACAGGGTCGCAATACGCCCTTCCAGACTGTGGAAGCGAAGGCTCAAGCTCATGCTCAGTATCCTGATCCTTCGCCATCGGTGGCGGCCTTGAGCGCCAGTTTGAAGCTGGCGGCGGTGGCGCCATCGCCCCCTTTGACGGTCACTTGCTGGTCGGCGCCGGCGCTGGCGAGCTGGTTGAAATGCCAGGCGCTCAGTTTGTATTTGCCGGCGGGCAGCTCGATGTGGGCCACGCCGTCGCTATCGGTGCGGGCAAAATAAGGCGTATCGACCACCTTGACGTAGGCGATCATGCGGTCATGGATATTGCAACCGAGGACCACGGTGCCGGCCTTGTCAAACAGCTGGCTGCTGGCGGCGACGCCTGAATAGAGCTTCTGGTCGAATTTCTTGGCTGGGGAAAACGAGTAGATATGGTGACGCACCTTGTCGTTATTCGGAAAACTGATCGCTGCGCCGCTTTGCACCACCGTCACCAGCGGCAGGAATTTTAAGCCGCGCTGCTCGATGGTCGCGCCCTTCGGCCCCTTCGGCAACACCAGGCCATCCTGTTCGGCGTAGACAACGGTGTCGGCCAGCGGCTTGCCGGCGCCATCCTGCACCACGATTGCCAGGCTGGACGCCTGCGCCAGAGCGATCACACCCAACAGGGAAGCAGCAAGAACCGCGCGCGCGAAAAGTTTCATGGAGACCAATATTTGTAAGACACAGTATGGTCATGTTACGACATCAATGGCGCGAACTATAGTGCTCTGTGAGAATATTCCTAACAGGATTTAATGTTTCTTCTGAAAAACAACGCTCAGGCCGGGCCTGAGCGTTGCGCGCCCGGTCGGTGCCACGGCCGTGGCCTGCGAGCGGGCGCGGTGGTGCCCGCCTCAGCGTGGTGTGGCGCCCCGCTTGACTTGCCTTTCATGAAACATATCGAGGGCCTTGCCGATCTGTGCCGGGCTCAGTCTGCGGCCGATGCTGCTCTTGGCAGCGCTCGCATGCAGGTCGCCGTTGGCAGCGGCCAACAGCATCCACATGTAAGCGAGCACCATGTCGCGGGCCACCCCGCGGCCCTGGGCGATCATGCTGCCCAGATTGTACTGGCCCAAAGGATGATGGCGTTCGGCCGCCGCCAGGTACCAGTGCACCGCGCGGCCGTCATCGCGCTCGACGCCGCGGCCGCCGGCGTACAGGGCGCCAAGGTTATTCTGGGCGTCGGCATTGCCCTGCTCGGCCGCCAGCCGGTAGCAGATGGCGGCGCGCTGCTCGTCGCGGACGGCGCCGCGGCCATTGGCCAGCATCAACCCCAGGTGGAACTGGGCGCTTGCTGCGCCTTGCACGGCGGCGCGGTTAAACCAGCGCACCGCCAGAGCCTCGTCGCGACCGATGCCGATGCCATCGGCGTACATGGTACCGAGGCGGATCTGGGCGTCGACGTGGCCCTGTTCGCCCGCGCGCTGCAACAGGGACAGCACGCGGGCATCGGCGTCTTCGTCGCTGTCAGCAGCGCCCTCGCCGCTGGCAACCAGCAGGGCCAGCCGGTACTGGGCACTGCTGTCGCCCTGGCTGGCGGCGCGTTGCAGCCAGGCCAGCGCCCGCAGCGGCTCGGCGCGCACGCCGGCGCCGTCGGCGTAGGCCACGCCCAGTTCGCGCTGGGCAGCGGCGACGCCTTGCGCGGCCGACTGCCGGAACCAGCACAGCGCCTCGCGGGCGCTGGCGGGCACGCCCAGACCGCGCTGGTACATCAGCCCCAGTTGCAACTGGGCCTGGGCATCGCCCAGCAGCGCCGCCTTGCGCAACCAGGCCATCGCCAGCGGATAATTGATGCTTGCCCCACGGCCCAGCAAATAGCACTCGCCCAACAGCTGCTGGGCACTGGCCACGCCCTGCTCGGCTGCCTTGTAATACCAGCCAAGGGCGGTGGCGTCGCACTGGGCGACGCCACGACCCTTGCGGTAGAGCTGGCCAAGGTTTTGCTGGGCCGAGGCGTCGCCCTGGATGGCGGCACGCTCAAACCAGTGGGCGGCGGCGCCATCGTCCTGGGCCACGCCGCTGCCCTTGTAGTACATGGCGCCCAGGTGGTTCTGGGCGAATGCCAGCCCCTGCACGGCCGAGCGCTGCAGCCAGTAAAAGGCGAAACCGTCGTCGCGCCGCACGGCGTCGCCCCGTTTGTACATGAGGGCCAGATTGAACTGGGCATAGGCATCGCCCTGCTCGGCTGCGCGGCGGAACCACAGGTAGCTTTGGCGGGCGTCCCGGCTGAGGTTGTGACGGTGCATGCGATTCCTCCGGCGCGACGCGCGACGATGAAGGCACATCGATGCGGCCGCCGCCACGGGCAAACGGGCGACACGCTAGCCAGTGCGGCGGTCGCGCGACATTGACAAAATATTAACTTCTTCTGTGGGCGGGGCGTTTGATGGGGAACAATGGTGCGCGCAGGAGCGGGACCGGCACTGCAGGCTGCCTGCCCCAGGCTTGCGGAAGCGATCGCTATGACGCTCAAGGGGGCGCTTGGATGGCCAGGCATGGACAGGCACCTGCGGCGCCAGTCTCCCCGGCGGCTAGCCGGGTGGCTTTTGTTGCGTCGCGTAGTTTCCCAGAAACGCCGGCACCTTGGCCGCCGCCAGCCGGTTGACCGACATCAGCAGCGACGATTCGACCGGGCTGACCTTGACCACGCCATGCAAATGGCGGGCAATGTGAATCAGCAATTGTGCACCCACCTCGGCATCGGCTTCGGCGCGGTGGGCGGCGCTGCGAAACACCAGGCCCAGCTGGCGGGACAGTGCCCCCAGCTTGTAGCTAGGCAAACCGGGAAACAGGCGGCGCGACAGTTTGAGCGAACACACCAGCGCCTGGTGCGCGCTGCGCAGGTCGAGCAGCGCGGCCTCCGCCTTGAGAAACTTTTCATCAAAGCTGGCGTTGTGGGCCGACAGCGTGTCGCTGCCAATAAAATCTAGCAGTTCGGGCAACACCCGCTGCGCCGGCGGGGCGCCATCGACCATCGCCTGGGTGATGCCGGTCAGGTTGCTGATAAAAGCGGGAATGCGCGCATTGCAATTGACCAGCGACACGTAGCGTTCGGTGATGACGCCATCGACGATGCGCAGCGCCGCCACTTCGGTGATGCGGTCGCCCATCAGCGGTGACAGGCCGGTGGTCTCGAAGTCGAGCATGACGATGGGGCGGTCGAACACGCTCACGGCCGTGCCCCGTTGGCCGGGCCGAACTTGCGGGCGGCATCGATGGCCAGTCCGCTGCCGATGCTGCCGAACAGGTCGCCTTCGACTTTCCTGGCCGCCGGCAGCAGCTTGCCGATCCGTTCGCGCAGGGCCAGCACGCCGCTCGAGCCGCCCGTAAAAAACACGGTGTCGACGCGCCCCGGATCGACCTGGGCATCGGCCAGCATGCGCACCACGGTGGCGTCGATGCTATCGAGCAGGTGGGCAATGGCGGCCTCGAAACTGGCGCGTTCGAGCTGCAGGTTCGCTGGCGGCGACAGCCGTTCAAGCTGCAGTGCCACGCTCGCTGCGGCCGATAGCGCAATCTTGCCCTCTTCCACCTGCATGGCCAGCCAGTGGCCGGCGCGCTCTTCGATCAGGCGCTGCAGCCGCACCAGCTTGGCCGGCTCGGCGGCGTCGCGCACCACATCGGCCAGCTGGGTCCAGGTTTTCTTGGTGTACGCCTGGTTGATGGTGTGCCAGGTGGCCAGATTAAAATAATAGCTCGACGGTATTTCGCTGTGATTGTGCATGCGGCTGCCATAACCGAGCAGCGGCATCACCGACGCCAGGCTCAGGTACTTGTCGAAATCGGTGCCGCCGATGTGCACGCCGCCGGTGGCCAGAATGTCGTCGCGGCGCTCGGCCTTGGCGGCCCGCTCGGGGCCAAGGCGCACCAGCGAAAAGTCCGAGGTGCCGCCGCCGATATCGACGATCAGTACCAGTTCTTCAGCGCCGATGCGCGACTCGTAATCGAAGGCGGCGGCAATCGGCTCGTACTGAAAAGCGACGTGCTCAAACCCCACCGAGCGGGCAATTTCGGCCAGGGTGTCTTCGGCCAGGCGGTCGGCGGCCGCGCTGTCGTCGATAAAAAATACCGGGCGACCGAACACGGCAGCGTCAAAGCGGTGGCCGGCAGCGCGTTCGCCGCGCCGTTTGATTTCGCCAATAAAGTGCGACAGCAGCATGCGAAACGGCAAGGCGCGGCCACCCACTTCAGTCTGGCCATCGATCAGGCTGGTACCCAGCAGCGACTTGAGCGAGCGCATCAGGCGGCCTTCGTAGCCGGCCAGATAATCGGCCAGCGCCGCCCGCCCGTAGGTGACGGCATCATCGTCGGCATTGAAGAACACCACCGACGGCAGGGTTGGCTTGCCATCTTCGAGGACGAGCAGGGTCGGCGCGTTGGCGGCGAGGCGACCGACGGTAGAATTGGACGTGCCGAAATCGACGCCGCAGGCGTGGCTCATGGAAGCATTCTTTGCAATCAAGGGGCGGTATTCTACCAGATCGGCGCGCCGGCAAGCGCCCCTGCTGCCAGCCATTGCAGGCGTTTATGCAACACCGAGAGCGCAATGTGGGTCGCAATAAATTTCTATATGGAAAAATATTGCAACATAGCAATTTACTGCGATACACTCAGCGCTCCATCACTCGCGTCCAGTCCCCGCACGAATGACCGCTTCGACACTTCCCGTCCATGCCAGCATTGCCGACCTCAAGGCGCTGATCGAGCGCCAGGCGCGCCGCGTGACGTCGTACGACGTTGCCAGTGCCGCCGGGGTGTCGCAATCGGCGGTATCGCGCTGCTTTAAACCGGGCGCGAGCGTGTCGGCCGCCACTTACGCCCGCGTGATGCAGGCCGCCATGGAACTGGACTACACGCCCAATGCCGCCGCCCGCAGCCTCAATACGCGCCGTTCGAACCTGGTCGCGCTGCTGCTATCGGACCAGGCCAGTGCCCACTACCCCGAATTGCTGGCCGAACTGAGCCACCATTTTTCCCTGCATGGCATGCGCCTGCTGCTGTTTTACGTGACCGCCGGCACCGATGTCGACGCCCTGCTGGCCGACCTCTGGCAGCACCAGGTCGATGGCGCCGTGCTTGCCGCCTCCCTGCAAGAGCAGCACGTCAACCAGTTCGAGCGCCGCCGCCTGCCGATGGTGCTGTTTAACCGCAGCCTGCGCGACCGCCAGATCAATGCGATTGTCTGCGACCAGGCCGGCGCCGCCCGCATGCTGGTGGCGCGCCTGGCCGCGGCCGGGCACCGCCGCTTCGCCATGATCGCCGGCCCGGCCAGCTCCAGCGTGGCGCTGGCGCGCCGGCGCGGCGTCAGCGAGCGGCTGAGCGAGCTGGGCCTGCCAGCACCGCTGATCATCAGCGACGGCCACGACGACCTGAGCGCCGAGCACGATTACGCCAGCGGCGCACGCGGCCTGCGCCAGATCATCGCCACCCTGGGCAGCGCGCCCGACGTCGTCATTTGCGGCAACGACAGCATTGCCATCGGCTGCGTCGATACGGCGCGCGCGCACTTCAAGCTGGCCATTCCCGGCCAGTTGTCGGTCACCGGCTTCGACGCCATCGGCGCGGCCAGCTGGAGCAGTTATCAGCTCACCACGGTGCGCCAGCCGCTGCGGCAGATGGCGCGGGCCACCGCCGACATGCTCGTCGGCCTGATTGCCTCGGGCGCCAGCGGCGTCGAGCGGCGGGTGTTTTCTGCCGCGGTGGTCGAGGGCGCCACCGCGCGCATGGGCGCCTGATGGTCGCCTGATGGTCACCTGACCGGCACCTGACAGCCCCCTGGCAGCCCCCTGGCAGCCCCCTGACGGCTGCCGCAACCGCGCACAATCAGCCTTCCGCCAGCAGCACCATCGCCGCACTGCGGTCGGCATGCAGGGCGGCGATCAGCTGGTCGAGGTCGTTCTCCAGCCGCGCCAGCGTGGCCGGGTCCAGTTCGGCCAGTGCGCCCGGCAAGACGCCGGCGAACGGTCCCGGTACGTTCACCAGCACGGCCGCGCCGGCCTCCGTCAAATGCAAGCCCAGCGCACGGCGGTCATCGCGGTCGCGTACCGTGCTGATCAAACCGCGTTCGAGCAGCACCTTTACCAGGTTGCTGGCGGTCGACTGGTGCACATCCATCGCGCGCCCCAGATCGGAGACGCCAATACCCGGGCGGCGCTCGATCACACTGAGCGCCCAGACCTGGGCACCGCCAATGCCGGCGGCTGTTTCCACCTGGCGAAAATGCAGCTTGACTGCATTAAAGACGATGCGGAACTGGCGCAGCACGCGGCCGGCCTGGTCTGAACCGGGGTCGGCGGGCGGGATCGGGAGGTCGGTCAGCATGCTGCAATAATAATGGATTGCCCGGCCTGTGGTGGCACCAAGGATGGAAAATTGTGACACCCGTCACGCTGCGACGCGCTGCCGTGTAACAGACAATTGTGCGCGCACGCACTATTGGTAAATTTTTACCAATGGCATCACTCTGCTATTACAATTCGATCTGTCATTTGTCAGACGTGGCGCTTTTGCCCTCAAGGATGCGCGCGCTCCGTCATTTCTTTATACCTCCTGGAAATCACACCATGAACCAATCCGCTGCAACCATCGGCAACCTGATTGTCAATCACCAGGACCAGATCCTGTCGGCCTGGGTCGGCGATCTACGCAGCTTGATGGTGCGCAGCAATGCCGCCTCCGAGGACCAGCTCAAGCGCCACTGCAGCCAGTTCCTCGGCCTGTTTTCCCAGGCCATCGCCAGCGGCGGCGCTGACGACATCGATAGCCGTGCCTATGACGAAGTGCGCGGTTTGCTCAGCGAAATCTCGTCGGCGCGCGCCAAGCAGGGCTCGACCCCCAGCGAAACGGCCACGTTCATTTTTTCCCTCAAGCAGCCGCTGTTTCACGTCATGCGCGACGCCCTCAGCACCGATGCCAGCGCGCTGGCCAACGCCCTGTGGACCGTCAGCACCCTGCTCGACAAGCTGGGCCTGTACACCATGGAAGTATTCCAGAAGAGCCGCGACCAGATCATCGTGCGCCAGCAACAGGAGCTGCTCGAGCTGTCGACGCCGGTGGTCAAGCTGTGGCAGGACATCCTCGCCCTGCCGCTGATCGGCACCCTCGACAGCGCCCGCACCCAGGTGGTGATGGAAAGCCTGCTGCAAAAAATCGTCGAGACCGGCGCGGCCATCGCCATCATCGATATCACCGGCGTGCCCACCGTCGACACCCTGGTGGCCCAGCACCTGATGAAAACCATTGCCGCCGCCCGCCTGATGGGCGCCGACTGCATCATCAGCGGCATCCGCCCGCAAATCGCCCAGACCATCGTCCACCTCGGCGTCAATCTGGAAGACGTGGTGACCAAGGCGACCCTGGCCGATGCCTTCGTCGTCGCCCTCGGCCGTGTCGGCGCCTCGATCACGCGCGGCTGACCATGGACCGCATTCCCATCTTGCGCATTGGCGACCTGCTGCTGGTGACGATCCAGGTCGACATGCACGACCGTCTGGCGCTGGCGCTGCAGGACGACCTCACCGAACGCATCGTCAGCGATGAAGCCAAGGGGGTGCTGATCGATATTTCGGCGCTCGACCTGGTCGACTCGTTTATTGGCCGCATGATCAGCAACACCGCGGCGATGGCACGCGTGCTCGATGCCCAGACCGTGCTGGTCGGCATGCAACCGGCAGTGGCCATCACCCTGGTCGAGCTGGGACTGACCCTGCCCGGGGTGAAAACCGCCCTGAATGTCGAACGCGGCATGCTGTTGCTGGGCAAGCGCTACCATCAACCACGCCAGCAATGAACCCGTTTTCGGCCGCGCCACCGGTACGCTTCGACTCGCCGCTGCTCGAGCCAGGCGCAGGCACGCTCAGCCATGCGGTGCTGCCACTGACGTCCGACGAACACGTGGTGGCGCTGCGCCGGCTGGTGCGCGACATGGCGCTGGCTATCAAGCTGAGCCTGGTCGATCAGACCAAGCTCGTCACTGCCGCCAGCGAGCTGGCCAGAAACACCATCAAGTATGGCGGTGGTGGCCAAGCCCATGTCCTTGAACTCGACGACGGCATGCGGCGCGGCGTGCGGCTGCTGTTCGCCGACGACGGCCCCGGCATCGCCAACCTCGAACTGGCACTGACCGATGGCTACACCACCGGCGGCGGTCTCGGACTGGGCCTGTCGGGTGCGCGCCGGCTGGTCGACCAGTTCGATATCGATACCCGGCCCGGCGAAGGGACGGTGGTGGCAGTGCTCAAGTGGAAGCGGTAACCCCGGTGCTGCTGCTGGCTGGTCAGCGCCGGCATGATCTTCAACCATTGACTACCTGTTAGGACAGCCTTGTTAAGCACCTCCCTGCGGCCGCACAGCATCGTTGCCATCACCCACGCCAGCGACATCGCTGCCGCCCGCCGTGCCGGCCACGCGCTGGCGCAGCAGGTCGGCTTCGACGAGGTGCGCGCCGGCCAGCTGGCGCTGTTGATCAGCGAAGCGGCCACCAATATCATCAAGCACGCCAGCGACGGCCGCATCTACCTGTCGGCCACGCTCGGCGAGCGCGCCGGTGTCGACATCGTCGCCGTCGACAGCGGTCCGGGCATCAGCAATATGGCGCAGGCGCTGCGCGACGGCGTCTCCAGCGTCGGCACCGCCGGTACCGGTCTCGGTGCGATGCGCCGCCTGGCCGATGAATTCGACGCCTATGCACCACGCGAACGGGGCGCCGTGTTTTTCATGCGGCTGTGGCGCGCGGCCGACACCTGTGGCCAGTCGCCAGCGCTGGCCGCGCTGCCGGCGCTGTTCACCTTCGGCGCCCTCAGCCTGCCGATCGCCGGCGAAGACGCCAATGGCGACGCCTGGGCCATCGCCGCCGACCGCGCCGGTATTGCCCTGCTGTCGGTCGATGGCCTCGGCCATGGCGAACTGGCGGCCGAGGCGGCCAAGGCTGCCCTCGACTGCATGGCGGGCGGGCCGTTTCGCCCGCCCGCCGCGCAACTCGAAGCCTGTCACGGCGCCCTGCGCGCCAGCCGTGGCGCCGCGCTGGCCGCCATGACGCTCAGTTACCCCGGCGCGGGCGGGCGCCCAGATCCGAATGGCGATGCCAGCCTGCGCTTTGCCGGCATCGGCAATATCGCCGCCTGCCTGATGGGCCAGGACAAGCGCCGCCAGATGGTCTCGCACAACGGCATCGTCGGCCACAACCTGCGCAAGGTGCAGGAGTTCGAGCATCCGTGCGCAGCCGGCAGCATCTTCATCATGCACTCCGACGGCATCTCGACCCAGTGGGACCTGGCCGCGCACCCTGGCCTGGCAGCCTGCCACCCGTTGGTGATCGCGGCCGTTTTGCTGCGCGACTATGCCCGCGTACGCGACGACGCCAGCGTGCTGGTGCTGCGCTTCGGCGGCCAGCCGTAAAGCGCGGCGCCAGCATGCACACCACCCGCCTGCTCAACGTCGGTATCGAAGGCCCGGCCGATGTCGTCACCGTGCGCCAGCGCGCGCGCCAGCTGTCGGCCATGCTGGGCTTTAGTCAGCAGGAACAGGTGCGCATCGCCACGGCGGTATCGGAACTGGCACGCTGCGTGTGCCGCCGCGTGTATGGCGGGCGCGCCCTGTTCGCCTTCGAACAGGACCATGAGCGCAGGCTGCGCCGGCTGATAGTGACGATGCGCGACAACGGCGGTGTCGAAAAAGCCGCTGCCGGCGTGTCCGGCGTGGCGACCGAATCAGCCGCCAGCGAACTCGATAGCGCCATTGCCACCGCCCGCCGCCTGATGGACCAGTGTGAGGTCTGCCAGCAGGCCGACCATGCGCTGACGGTATCGATGCACAAACTGCTCAGCAGCTCCCAGCTGTTTGATCACGATGCGCTCACCGCGCTGGCCAGCACGCTGGCGCAGGCGCCGCCGGCCGACAGCTTTATCGAAGCGCAGCAGCAAAACCACGAACTGGCCGGCGCCCTGGCCGAACTGCGCGAGCGCCAGGACGACTTGCTGGCACTGACGCGCGAACTTGAAGACACCAACCGCGGGGTGCTGGCGCTGTACGCCGAAATCGAAGAAAAGGCGGAAAAAATCCGCAAGGCCGACGAAATGAAGTCGCGCTTTTTATCCAACACCAGCCACGAACTGCGCACCCCGCTGTCCTCGATCCGCGCGCTGACCCAGTTGCTGCTCGACCGCATGGATGGCGAGCTGTCGGTCGAGCAGGAGCGCCAGATCGGCTTTATTGCGAGCGCCGCCAACGACCTGTCGAACCTGGTCAACGACCTGCTCGACCTGGCCAAGATCGAGGCTGGCAAGGTGGCGATCAATATCGCTCCCATCGATGTCGGTGCGCTGTTTGGCGCCTTGCGGGCGATGCTGCGGCCACTGGCGCAAAACCCGGCGGTGCAGCTGCAGTTCATCGAACCGCCAGCGGCGGTCGACTTCGATTCGGACGAACCGAAAGTGGCGCTGATCTTGCGTAATTTCGTCTCCAACGCGCTCAAGTTCACCGAGCGCGGCACCGTAACGGTGACGCTGGCGATGGCGCCAGCGGCCGCTGCCAACCGGCTGCGCTTTGAGGTGCGCGACAGCGGCATCGGCATCCGCGACGACCACCTGCAACTGATTTTTGAAGAATTCAGCCAGATCGAGCATCCCCTGCAGCGCGGCGTCAAAGGCACCGGTCTCGGCCTGCCCCTGTGCCGCAAGTTCGCCACCCTGCTCGGTGGCGAAGTCGAGGTATCGAGCATCGTGGGCGAAGGTTCGACCTTCAGCCTGATCCTGCCCCGCCACCTGAGCGCCCCGGCGCCCCCCGCCCCATGAATCCGCAGATCCTGATCCTCAACGTCGACGACAACGACGGTGCCCGCTACGTCAAGACGCGGATCCTGGCCGGCGCCGGATTCCAGGTCGAGGAAGCGGCCAATGGCACCGATGCGCTGGCACAGGTGGCGCGCCTGCTGCCGGCGCTGGTGCTGCTCGACGTCAAACTGCCCGACATCAATGGCATCGAAGTGTGCCGCCGCATCAAGGCCGATCCGGCCAGCGCCCATGTGCTGGTGCTGCAAACCTCCGCGGCCCTCACTGGCCGCGACGACAAGATCCGCGGCCTCGAAGGGGGCGCCGACAATTACCTGGCCGCGCCAATCGAAGCTGACGAGCTGGTGGCAAATGTGCGCGCCCTGCTGCGCCTGCAGCAAACCCGCTTCGCGCTGGCCAACAGCGAAGAGCGCTTTCGCCAGCTGGCGGAAAATATCGATGACGTGTTCTGGATGTTCAATCTCGACAATGGCGCCCTGCTGTATGTCAGCGACGCCTACACGCGCCTCTGGGGCCGGCCGAAAAGCACGCTGGCGCAGCAGCCCGACGACTGGTTTGCCAGCATCCACCCGCACGACCGGCCGGCGCTGGCGCAGCGCTGGCATGCGCTGATGGCACTGGCGCCCTATGACGAGGAATACCGGGTGGTCGGCGCCGATAACGCCATTCGCTGGGTGCGCGACCGCGCCTTCGTGGTGCGCGACTGCAGCGAGCGGCCCTATCGCATCGCCCGCATCACCAGTGACATCAGCGGCCGCAAGGAACTCGAAAGCCGCCTGCGCGCCGCTGACGACAACAAGAACAATTTTCTGGCGACCCTGGCGCACGAACTGCGCAATCCTTTGAGTCCGATCCGCACCGCAGTCGAGCTGCTGGCCCGCCAGAGCGACGACGAGCATGGCGTGAGCGCCGCCGAGATCCACGCGCGCGCGCGCGGGGTGATCTCGCGCCAGGTCGATCACCTCACCCACCTGGTCGACGACCTGCTCGACGTGGCGCGCATCTCGGAAGGCAAACTGACCCTGCGCGAACAGGCGGTGGAACTGCAGGGCGTCTTCAAGGCCGCGCTGGAAACGGCCGCGCCCATGCTCGAAGCGCGCCACCACCAGCTCGAAACACGTCTGCCGCCGGCGCCCCTGTGGGTGTGGGGCGACCCGGTGCGACTGGCGCAATCAGTCGGCAACCTGCTGCATAACGCTGCCAAGTTCACCTCTGTGCATGGCCAAATCACGCTGGCGGCGAGCATCGACGACGCCCCCGCTGACGGCCAGCCGGTGGTGCGCATCGAGGTGCGCGATAACGGCATTGGCATTGCCAGCGCCACCCTGCCCCACATCTTCGACATGTTCACGCAAGGCGCATTCGCCCCCGACCGCGCCCACGATGGCCTCGGCATTGGCCTGTCGCTGGTGGCCAACCTGGTCAAACTGCATGGCGGCCAGCTTGACGCCAGCAGCGCCGGGGTGGGCCTCGGTAGCGTGTTTACGATTACCTTGCCGCTGATCGCGGCGCCGCTGGCGCCCGATACCACCGCGCCGCTGCCGATGATGACCGCGTCCGCCGCCCTCCCCACTGCCCTGCGCATCATCCTGGTCGACGACAACGTCGATTCCGCCGAAATGATGTGCGACCTGCTGGGCGCCCTCGGTCACCACGCGCAACTGGCCCATGACGGTGCCAGCGCCCTGGCACTGGCGCAGGCGCAGGCACTGGCGCCGTGCGGCGCGCCCGACGTCATGATCCTCGACATCGGCCTGCCCGACATGGATGGCAGCGAACTGGCGCGCCGGCTGCGCGCGCTGCCCGCGCTGGCCCGCACGCGGCTGGTGGCGCACACCGGTTACGGCGCCCCGCACGACCGCGCAAAAACCCGCGCCGCCGGTTTTGATGAACACCTGGTCAAGCCGGCCAGCATCGCGCAACTGCAGGCGGCCCTGCTGCCCTGAAGTGCGATCGGCGGGCGCCGTGCATTGCTCGGTGCGCGAACGTACGGAACAAGCTTGGGAAAACGCTAACATCGAAGCCTGACCAATGCCCGATGTTCGCCATGCCATTCGAATCGTCCGCGCCGCGCGCGCTCCCCCTGCCGGTGCTCGACAGCGCAGCCGCACCCGCCACGCAGTTACGCCAGCTGCTCGGCGCTGGCCACGACCGCCCGCCCGCTTGTCCCTATCCTGCGGCGGCTGCGGGCGCCACGCTGGCGCGCTGGCAGCTGCTCGCCGCCATCGGTGGCCACGACCTGTCGCTGGCCAAGCTGTTCGAAGGCCACACCGACGCCCTCGCCATCCTGCACGAAGCGCTCTTGCCGGCGCCCGACGCCGGCACCATCTGGGGCACCTGGTGTGCCCACAGTGGCGGCCCGGGCCTGCTGCTGCGCGAGGATGGCAGTGGCTTACGCCTGCACGGCCGCAAGAGCTGGTGTTCGGGCGCGCGCACGGTCAGCCACGCGCTCGTCAGCTGCAGTAACGCAGCGGGCGAGGCGCGGCTGGCGGCGGTCGACATGGGGCAGACGGGTATCGGCATCGATGCGTCCACCTGGCAGGCGGTCGGCATGCGCGATTCGGCCAGCGCCGATGTCGATTTCGACGGTGTCGCCGCCAGCGTCGTCGGCGACGCCGACTTTTATGTGCAGCGCCCAGGCTTCTGGCATGGCGGCGCTGGCGTGGCGGCGTGCTGGTACGGCGCCTGCGCCAGCCTGCTTGACAGCCTGCTTGAGAGCCTGCACGACAGCCCCTTTCGCAGCTTGCCCGACGCCCTGCTGGCGCAGCCGCACGCGCGGGCGGCCGATCCGCACCGGCTGACGCAGCTGGGCGAAGTGGCGGTGACCCTGCAAGGGGCAGCCACCCTGATGCGTTCGACTGCCGCCGCCATCGACGCCCATCCGCACGCCGATGCGATGGCGGCGGCGCTGACGCTGCGCCTGGCGGTCGAGGCGGCGGCCGGCGTGACGCTGGCGGCGGTCGGCCGTGCGCTGGGCGCCGGGCCGCTGTGCAAGCAGCGCCATATCGCCCGCCTGTTCGCCGACCTGCCCGTGTTTATCCGCCAGAGCCACGCCGAGCGCGATCTGGCGGCGCTGGGCGCGGCCCTCGTGGCCAACGCTGCCAGCGCGACCATCGGCAAGCGCCCGTGGACGCTATGAACCGCGCCGACGCGGTTGCCAACAGCAGCGCGCGCACCATCGAGGGCGCCGGTACGCCGCCGCGCGACTGGCAGGCCGACCCGGCACTGGCCGCCGTTGCCGTCGCCAGCGTCGACCAACTGGTGCCGCCCGGCTGGCGCGCCGTGCTGGTGGCGCCCCATCCGGATGACGAAGTGCTCGCCTGCGGCGCGCTGCTGCAGCTGCTGGCCAGCCGCCAGCCGGCGCCCTTGCTGGTGGCGGTCACCGACGGCGAGGCCAGCCACCCCGGCTCGACGCTGTGGCCGCCCGAGCGCCTGCGCCAGGCGCGCCCGCGCGAGAGCCTGGCGGCATTGCAAACGCTCGGCCTTGTGCAACCGTGCATGCTGCGCCTGGGTGTCGCCGATGGCGCCGTCGGCGCCGCCGAACACGCGCTTGGCCAGCGGCTGGCGGCGCTCCTGTGCGCCACCGACGTCGTCATCAGCACCTGGCGCCACGATGGCCATCCCGACCATGAAGCTTGCGCGCGCGCCTGTGCCAGCGCCACCGCAGCGACCGGCGCGCGCCTGCTCGAGGTACCCGCATGGGGCTGGCACTGGAGCGCGCCGGCCGAGCACGCCTTGCCGCTGGCGCGCGCGCGCAAACTGGCGCTCACCAGCGCACACCTGCACACCAAGCGCGCCGCGATGGCCTGCTTCAGCAGCCAGACCAGCCTTGACCCCAGCACCGGCGCCGGCGCCATCCTGCCCGCGCAGGTGCTGGCGCGCCTGCTGACCCCTTTTGAAGTGTATTTTTTATGAACGAAGCACTGCAGTCAACGCCCATGCCAGCCTCAAACCCGGCCAGCGCCAGCGCCCATTTCGAAGCACTGTACGCCGCCAGCGACGATCCGTGGCAGGTGCGCGCGAGCTGGTATGAACAGCGCAAGCGCGCCGTGCTGCTGGCCTGCCTTGACCGCCCGCATTACCAGCGCGTGTTCGAACCCGGTTGCGGCAATGGCGAATTGAGCGCGGCGTTGCTGCCGCGCTGCCAGCAGCTGCTCGCCTGCGACGGCGCCGCCAGCGCGGTGGCAGCGGCGCGCCGCCGCCTGGCAGGTGCCGGCATTGAACGCGTCGGCGTCGAGCAGTGCAGCCTGCCGGCCGACTGGCCGCTGGGGCAGTGGTTCGACCTGATTATTATCAGCGAGCTGGCCTATTATTTTGATGGCGCGGGCCTCGCTGCGCTGGTAAATGGCGTCGCTGCCTGCCTGGCCGATGGCGGCCTGCTGGTGCTGTGTCACTGGCGGCACGACTTTGCCGACCGCAGCGCCAGCACCGAGCAGCTGCACGCCGCCTTTGCCAGCGTGCCGCGCCTGCAGCGACACCTGTTCCATGCCGACGCCGATTTTTTGCTCGAAACGTTTAGCCGCAGTAGCAGCACTAGCGCCACCGGAGCTGCGTCATGATCGGCGTCGGCGTCCCCGCCCACAACGAACAGGCACACATCGGCGCCTGTCTCGCGGCGCTGCTGCAGGCGGCCTGCAACGATCGCCTGCAGGGCGAAGCAGTGCTGGTGCATGTGGTGCTCGACGCATGCGCCGACGGCACCGTCGACGTCGTGCGCCGGCACGCCAGCCGCTTCGCCGATGCCGGGGTGGCGCTCGACTGGAGCCAGATTGCCCAGCGCCAGGTGGGTGCGGCGCGGGCGGCCGGCGCGGCCTGCCTGCTGGCGGCCGGCGCCCGCTGGCTGGCCTTCACCGACGCCGACACGCGGGTGGCACCGCAATGGCTGGCGGCCCAGCTGGCGCTCGACGTCGATGTCGTCTGTGGCTCGGTGGCAGTGGACGACTGGTCACCGCACGGCGCCGACGCCGACGTGCTGCGCGAGCATTTTAGTCGCCATTACCGTGACCACGACGGCCACCGCCACATCCACGGCGCCAACCTGGGGGTGGCCGCCAGCGCCTACCTGGCCGCAGGTGGTTTCGCGGCGGTGGCCTGTCATGAAGACGTCTTGCTGGTCAAGGCGCTGCAAGCATTCGGTGCCCGCATTGCCTGGAGCGCTCAGCCGCGCGTATTTACCAGCGCACGCAAGGATGCCCGCGCACGCGGCGGCTTTGGCGATAGCATCGCTGGCCACGCTGGCCGGCCAAATGAACCTTTTTTCAACAAAAGGAAATGCGATATAATGTCGCGTGGCAACTATTTAAGCTGGCGTGCACGCCTTCATAATGTGCTGTCAACACGACGCGCAGCGCATGATGGCCGCGCCATGATCCACACACACGCTGGTTCACCAGAAAGGGGAATATCAGTATGGAAAGTTTCCCATTATGGCGGGCGCGCATGGCCGCACTGCACGCACGGGACGACCGCGAGCAGGTCCTGTTTTTGGCGTACCAGTCGGCTTCCGAGTCGGAGGCGAGCGCCGCCGGGCTCGAATATGTCGGCATCACCTGGGACGCCAGCGGCGTCCAAGTCAAAGCCTACCGCCTCAGCGCGGAGAAATCACGCCTGTACAGCTGCAGCAGCTGCGGCAAGCAATCGAAGATTGACCAGGGCATGTATTGCTGCGGCAAAAAGCGGGTTCCCCGCAGCTGAACGCTGCCAGGACGGCGCCAGCATGGCGACGAGCGCGACCATTTTGCGCGATTTGACGTGCATCAAATACAATATATCCTCCCATGCGGAGACTGCGGGCAGCCGGTCCAACACAGTGACCGGTGTGCCTGCCGCACCCCTGCCCTTGGGGCGCGCCGAGGGCACCGACTTGATTGAGGATTGCCATGAAACAACTTGATGCCGAAGCGGCCGGCTTGGTCGACCGCATCCTCGCTGGCGCGGCGGACCTGACCCTGGCCACCCTGCGCGCCGACGGCTCGCCGCGCGCCTCGACCGTCAGTTTCGTCAACCAGGGCCACTTGCTGTATGCCGCGATCGCCATCGACAGCGGCAAGGCCCACGATATTGTTCACGACAACCGCGTCGCCGTCACCGTCAATTTGCCGTATGCCAGCTGGTCGGCGATCAAGGGGCTGGCGATCGATGGCCACGCCACCTTCGTCAGCGATGCCGATGAACTGGCGGCGGTGGCAGCACTGCTGCGCCAAAAGCAGCCAGCGTTTGCCAAGCTCATTGCCGATCCTACCCAGTTGCCTTGGCCCGGCATGCTGTTCCTGCGCATCACGCCGCAGGCGCTGGCGCTGCTCGATTACAGCAAGGGCGTTGGCCACACCAGCTATTTTTCGCTGGACGCTGTCGACCTTGCTTGAGTGCGCGGCGCGGGTTGCATGCAAGGCCGCTACCCTAAGGCCGTGGCGGAAACTGCCCGGCCAGCGAAATAAAGCACTTCACGGTCAAAAACGGCGGCATCTGCGCGACCGGCGCCGCCTGACCGGTCAGGCCAGTCGACGCTGGCGCCTGCGCCACCAGATTGGTCGGATCGGTGTACAGATTGGTGCGCGGCTTGGAAGCGGGCACTTTGCCTCCCGGCGACACCGAATTAGCATCGTTGAGGCTGCCCGGCGCCGCCAAACTGTGGGCATGCGGGGGCAGATTGGCCGGCGTCAGCACATGGGCTTCGCTGCCATCCGCATCGCCTTCGGTACGCGCGGTCAGCCCGGGCCCCTCGCCCGTATGCAAGAGCAGGCGGCCGCGCATGTCCGGCAGGTTGAAGGTGGTAATGCCATCGCCGCCATAGGTGACACCGAGCAGACTGAACAGCGCGGTATTGCGGCTAATCGACATTTGCTGGCCATTTAATTCAGCCCAGCCCAGCGGTGCAAAATTAAAGGCGGCGCACATGATCTGCCCCACATAGGGCTGGCTTTGCGCCGCTGCTGGCAGTGCCTGACAGGCGGCCACTGCCAGCGTGGCTGCAATTGGACGTTGTAACGCGCAATGGGGCATGCTATGACTCCCTTTGGTAGTACAGCCTGGTGATTGGTCTTGCGCGCCGGTCACAGCGCAGCGCGCGCCGTTTCCCTGCTGCGCCGAATGCCAGCGCCGCCGCCAGCATCAGCGGCACGCTGGCCGGTTCCGGCACATCGCCAGTGCCACCGGCACGCGCCAGGATGACGTCATCGATGTCGATGTCGAGCAGGCGCTGGTCGCCCCCGCTCAGAACGAGCAGGCTGACGGGGTCGAGCGCGCTGCCATCGTCGGTCATGAAGCCGAGGAAGAAGGCGTAACTGCCAGCACCATCGCTGACATCGGCCACAGCGCGGTTGCTGACGCGGAACGCACCACTGCTGAGCGCGATGTCGCCGCCATCGACGTCGCGCGTGCCGATCACGTACAGGCCGAACGCCTGCACGGCGCCGCTAAAGCTGAAGGTCAGGGCATCGCCCGCCTCGAGCGAAGCGGCGTTATTGTCGAGGCCCAGATAGTTGCGGCCGGAGCTGGTCCAGAACTGGTCGTCGAGCGCCGGCCGCGCGCTGCCGGCGGAGGGGCCCGACTACACCATGCCAAAACCGCTGCCGGCCGGGCCGCCGCCGGCATTGAAGGCAGTGCCCGCTGGTACCGCTTCGAAATCGGTGGTGCTCGCTTGCCAGCCGGCGATGGCGGCCTGAAATGCCGCCTTGCTCTGGTAAGCGAGCACGCCCGCGTAGGCCTGGCCACTGACCGCCAACAGCAGGCCGACCACGGCCCTGAACGAATAATTGAAAAGCGAAGACGTCATCCAGTACTCCTTGTATGGGTGGGGTGATGGGCGGGTATGCGCCTGCGTCGTTCGAGGACCTGCTGCACCGGTCGCCTGCACAAAAACACGCAGCAGGATTCATGCCATGCGCGGCGCGGGGCGCTCAATCTTTTTATAATCAAGGCACTGGACCAGGGCGGCGACGGCGCCATGGGGGCCGGGTAGCGCCGCCAGCAGCGCTGTCAGTTTTTCCGACAATTAGCCTGGATACAGGGATGCACGGCGATTAGCCGATGTCGCCCCCGGTGTTTTTGATGTACATCAAAAGTAAACCTGTGATCCAGCGGCGCAAACGTGTGCGACTCGACGGCTGTCAAGGCCGGCGTTATCATAGACGCATGCTGTTAGCCGCTTGTAGAGCCGGCGCCGGCCTGTGCTGCTGTTCTGTGCTGCCATTCTGTGCTGCAGTGCTGTCCTGCCGCGTTGCCCTGCTGCGTACATGAATGCCCGCCGGGCGTGCATCCCTTTCATACCGCCCTACAGTACGATTTTCTTGTAAAGAGCCGCCATGCGCCTTCCGCTTTCCGCCGCCGCCGTCACTGTCCACGCCATCAAGGCGGGATGCGCCGGCTGCAGCATGCACCAGTTGTGCTTGCCAATGGGCCTGGACGACGACGACATCGAACGCCTCGACCAGGTCATCGGCCGCCGCCGCCGGGTGGCGCGCGACGAACGCCTGTACCAGCGCGGCGAGCCGTTTCGCCATCTGTATGCGATCCGCTTCGGCCACTTCAAAACCTGCTACGTGGACGTCAGCGGCGACGAACAGATCACCGGCTTTCAAATGGCTGGTGAACTGCTGGGCATGGACGCCATCAGCGAAGAGCGCTACCAGTGCGACGCCGTCGCGCTCGACGATTGCGAAGTGTGCGAAATCCCCTTCCCCGCGCTCGAAAGCCTGTTTGGCGAAGTACCCAATCTGCTGCGCCACTTCCACCGCATCATGAGCCAGGAAATCACGCGCGAACAAAATGTCATGCTTTTACTGGGCAACATGCGGGCCGAACAGCGGTTTTCGGTTTTCCTGGTCAACCTGGCCACGCGCTATGCGGCGCGCGGTTATTCGTCCACCGAGTTTGATCTGCGTATGTCGCGTGAAGACATCGGCAACTACTTGGGCTTGACCATCGAGAGCATCAGCCGCCTGCTGGCCCGTTTTAAAAAGTTGGGCCTGCTGGCGGTCGACAAGCGCGGCATCACCCTGCTCGACCCGGCGCGCCTGAAGGCGATGGCGGCCGGCACCACGGCTTGCAGTCCGCTGGCCTGAGCGCGCCGCAGGTGCGCGGTGTCAGCGCCGGCAACGGCGCCCATCAAACGCAGGCCGTTGTCGCCGCCGCTGCGCGCTTGAGCGGCACGCCAAGCGGCCGCCCGGGCGCCATCGAAAAAGCGCCGACGATGCCGCCGCACATGCCGGCACAGTGCACGCTGACGGTCAGCCCGATCAGCAGCATGGCCAGCAATGGCGCCAGCACCGGCGGCAGAAAAGACCGCAGCGCGGCGGCGTCGATACCGGCTAGACGGTGCTGGAAAAGCGCGGCACCAGCGTCGCCGCCGGAGCTGCCGGTGATCCCGGTAATACCAAATAACGATCGAACACCATGCAGATATTGCGGATCACCAGCCGTCCCTTCGGACTGACGCTGAGCCACTCGGGGCCGACGCTGACCAGACCATCTTGCTGCAGCAGGTGCAGCTGTGCCAGCTCGCTGGCAAAATAATCGCCGAAGGTGATCGGAAAGGCTTGTTCGACTGCCTCGATCGACAGCTCGAACTGGCACATCAGCATCCCGATGATGGAGCGGCGCAGGGCGTCGTCCATCGAGAGGGTGATGCCGCGCTCGATCGGCAGCTCGTTGCGGTCGAGCCGTTCGTAATAGGCCTCGAGCGTCTTCACATTCTGGCTGTAGCTCATGCCCACCGCACCGATGGCCGACACCCCGCAGGCGACGATATCGGCATCGGCGTGCGTCGAATAGCCCTGAAAATTGCGGTGCAGGCGGCCCTGCCGCTGGGCCACCGCCAGCTCGTCGTCGGGACGGGCGAAATGGTCCATGCCGATGTATACATAGCCGGCTGCGCCCAGCCGGTCGATCGCCAGGCCCAGCATGGCGAGCCTGGTGTCGGCGTCTGGCAGGCGCGCCGTATCGATGCGGCGCTGCGGCTTGAACAGGTGCGGCAGATGGGCGTAGTGATACAGGGCGATGCGGTCGGGCGATGCCGTGATCACCCGCTCGAGCGTGTGCGCCATGGTCGCCGCATTCTGTTCGGGCAGGCCGTAGATCAGATCGATGTTCACCGAGCGGAAGCCGTGCTGGCGGGCGGCGTCGAGAATGGCCTGGGTCTGCGCCTGCGGCTGCACGCGGTTGACGGCGCGCTGTACCGCTTCGTCGTAATCCTGCACACCCAGGCTGATGCGGTTGAAACCCTGCTGGCGCAGGCGGCCGATGCGCTCGGGCGTCACGCTGCGCGGATCGACTTCGATGCCATACTCACCGGCGGCGTCGCTGGCGAAGGTGAAGTGGCGGTGCAGGTGCGCCATCAGCTCGTCGATCTGGGCGTCGCTCAGGTAAGTGGGGGTGCCGCCGCCCAGGTGCAGCTGGCGCACCTCGTTCATGCCGGAAAACAGCGCGGCCTGCATGGCGATCTCGCGTTTCAGGTAAGCGAGGTAATGGGCTGCCTTTTCGGTGCGGCGGGTGACGATCTTGTTGCAGGCGCAGTAGTAGCAGACCGATGCGCAAAACGGGATGTGCAGATAGAGCGACAGCGGCTTGCCGGCGCCACGCGTACGCCGCGCCGCCACCGCCGCCAGATAATCGCGGTAGCCAAATTGCGAGCTGAAACGGTCGGCCGTGGGGTAAGACGTGTAGCGCGGTCCGGCACGGCGCAAGTTGCGCAACAGGTCGGCATCGAAACGGACTGGCGCCTGCTCGGCTGAAAGGGTGAGGTGGGACATGCGCGCTTTTCGGAATGTGGACTGCTCGAAACTGAACGGTGTCCTTGATAAGCGTCAGTGTAAAAAGCGGGCGCGCTAAAATCCTTGACTTACATCAAATACAAAGGGGCGACGGCCGTCTCAAGGGGCCAGGCCAATGCGCTCGGCCAGCCGGTTCAGCGCGGCCTGCGCCAGCGCGTGTTCGCCCTTGCTGATGGCGGCATCGAGGCGGGCCGCCAGCTCGCCTTCGGCGCCGTGGTCAAACGAGGCCCCCGCCCCTTTGACAAAATGGGCAATTCTCGACACCGCGCGCCATTCGTGGCGGGCCGCCAGCGCCTGCATCTGCTGGACCTGCACCGGCAGCCGGGCGGCAAACAGCGCGCACAGCACCGCCATGTCGAGCAGCACCGGCGGCGCGCCGGCAGTCGCACTGGCGACGCCGCCCGGCGCCAGCAGGCTGCCCAACTGGCTCGCCAGCGCGCCACTGTCGAGCGGTTTGATCAGGCAGTGGCTAAATCCGCGCGCCAGATAGTGGCGCTGCTCGGCCGCCACCAGGGCCGCCGTCAGCGCCACGATGGGCCGCGCGTAGCCGGCCGCGCGCAGTGTCGCGCTGGCGTCGATACCGTCCAAAAAGGGGATGGTCAAGTCGATCAGCAGCAGCTCGAAGTGGCCAGTCAAGGCCAGCGCCACCGCACTGGCAGCGTCGTTGGTATTCGACACCTCGAGGCCCAGCTCGGTGAGCATGGCGCTGGTCAGGCGCCGGTGCCGTGCCTGGCTGTCGAGCAGCAAGACCTTGCCACGCAGGGCGGCCATCAGCGCGCCCCCGTCAGGCCAGCCGAGAAAGCGCGATAAGCCCGATAAGCCCGACAGGCCCGACAGGCTGGCCAACCAGGGGCGGCTTGACGGCCGCGCCAGAAACTCGCAATGAGCATGAAAGACACCGGTGACCGCCAATCCTGTAGCTGGGATAATGATTGCAAACCCGTCAATGCGGGTAAAAAGTCCGGCATCGCTGCCTCCCTGCCGCGCCCTTCGTGGCTAAGGCATGAGAGTGTACTGCGCACAGTTTTGCCTGACAATGCGTGATGGCCTGCTGATGCAGGTAGACAACAATCGGCGCTTGATCAAGCGGCCTGGTCGACCAGACGAAGCGCCGGTCTGGCCGCCGCCACCGCGCTGGCACTGCCCGCTTTGGCGGCGCCCCCGCCGCTGCCGGCGGGCAGCTTGAAGACGCCGACCGCTTCACTCATCTGCTGGGCCTGCTCCTGCAAGGAGTCGGCGGCAGCGGCCGCCTGCTCCGTCATCGCCGCATTTTGCTGGGTGCTCTCGTCCATCTCGGCGACACTGTGGCTGAGGTTTTCCAGGCCCTTGCTCTGCTCCTGGCTGGAGGCACTGATTTCACCGATCAGCTTGCTGACATGCTCGACCGAGGTAACGATTTCCGTCATCGTCGTGCCGGCATCTTCGACCAGCCGCGAGCCGGTGCTCACCTTGGTGGCGGAGTCATCGATGAGCTGCTTGATTTCCTTGGCGGCGCTGGCGCTGCGGTGCGCCAGACTGCGCACTTCGCTGGCGACCACGGCGAAGCCACGGCCCTGCTCGCCGGCACGCGCCGCTTCGACGGCGGCATTCAGGGCAAGGATGTTGGTCTGGAAGGCAATCGAGTCGATCACGCCGATGATGTCGGAGATCTTGCGCGCCGAGGCATTGATGTCATTCATGGTGTCGACCACCTGGGCCACCACCCGCCCGCCCTTGGCGGCCACGCCGGAGGCGGCGTCGGCCAGTTCGTTGGCATGGCGCGCACTTTCCGCATTGTGCTGGACGGTGGCGGTCAGGTCGCCCATCGAACGGGCGGCGCGGCCGATGTTGCCGGCCTGCGTCTCGGTGCGCGCCGACAGATTGGCGTTGCCGCTGGCGATCTCGGCGGAGGCGACGCGGATTTCCGCCGCCGCGCCCTGGATGCCGCCAACGATGCCTTCGAGCCGCGCGCGCATTTCAGCCAGCGCACCGAGCAGGCTGGCGCCATAACGGGGATCGAATTCGATGCTGATCGACAGGTCGCCGGCCGCCACCGTTTGCGCAATCTTGCGCGCATATTCGGGCTCACCGCCCAGCTGGCTCCAGATGGCGCGGATGACGAACCAGGCGACCAGCACCAGTGAACAGATGACCAGCGCCGCCACCGCAATACTGATGGTGAGCACCAGCTGGACGCGCGAGGTGCTGTAGGCGACGCCGTTTTTAAATTGTTTATTGGCAGCGACCACGGTTTTTTCCAGGTCGCCGCTTATGGCGGCCAACGATGCCTGCATCTTGGCGATGGCGCTGGGGACATCGCCCTTGTCGACCTCGAGCATGATGCGGGCAGCGGCCGCGCCATCGGTGTAGTAGGCGTTAAATTCGGTAAGAATGCGCTCGCTGTTGGCCTTTTGCCCGGCGATGGCGCCGTACTGGGTAATCTTGGTGCGAATCTTGTTGGCCGATTCGGCGATGGTGTCGAGCCGTTTTTTGTCGCCTTCGAGCACCGCCCCCTTGAGCTCGTCCGCCAGCGCCTGCACATCGCCGCGCAGCATGCCCGACTGGCTCAGCACGGGATAATCGACGGCGCCGGTGGCCTCGATGGCCTCAAGCGCGATGGTCGAATAGTATGACGAGACGGCCAGCCCCAATCCGAATATGGCAGCGGAAATAATGGGCAGCGACCAGATTCTGTTCTTGATGTTCATTGCGATGTCCTGGCTGATGATTGCATACGGGGGCACGCAACAACGCAGCGCCGCAGCGGCCTGGCTGCGCGCCCCCGGCGTGGTACTTTATTTGAGACTCAGTACCGGCTTGACGCTGCCGTCAAGGGCGCCCTTGTCGATATAACCGATCATGTTGGGGTTGCTGGCAACGAGCGTCTTGACGGCCGCGCTGTCGCCCACTTCCTTCGGCGGCTGGCCCTTGCCGCTGAAAATCTGCTTGGACCAGTAGGCTTTTACCTGCGCCGCCGTCTTGCCCGTCGACTTGGAATAAAAGTCGTCGCGCAGGGCGCCGTCAGCCTGATCGACCGGCACCGCCTGGCCACCACCAGGCAGGACATTCGATTTGCCGAGAAAAATGTCGGCAACCTGGTCGGCGGTGAGCGCGCTGGCGCCCGACTTGGCGGACACCACCACCACCGTTTCGGCGAAAGCGGCGCTGCCGGCAGCCATCATAGCGAGCGCCAGCAAAGAAGAACGCATCAGCGTGTTGTTTTTCATGAGAGCAATCCTTTAAAAGACGAAGTCGATGGTGCCGGACAAAATCTTGGCACTGCTGCCCGCCATGCCCGGCTTGGAGTTGGTGAAAAAGCCGTTGCTGCCTGGTTCCAGCTGCACCTTGTCGAGCTGCACCTTGAGCGCAAAGTTCTTGCGGAAGTCCCAGCGCAGGCCGCCCGAGACGGTGTGCTGGGCGCGTAGGGCCAAATTGATCTGGCCGTCATCGATATCGACCTTCGAATAGGTGATGTAGGGCGTAAATTTGTTGAAGCGGTAGCCGCCAGTCACATAGCCGGCCTTTTGTGCGCGCTGGACGGTGCCGAAATCGGACTTGGTCAGTTCGCCCAGCACGAACCAGTTGCCTGGATCGTAGGTGGCGCCAAGGTTGTAGACATTTGCTGGCGAATAAATAAACGTGCCGGCGGCGCCGTTGAGACGGAAGTCAATCTTGGTCAGCGCCGCGCGCAGCGTCAATGCACCCATCTCGGCGCTGTCGGCGATGCCCTTGATTTTCTCCGCGCGCACGCCGTTGGAAACGGCGCCGGTGGAGCTGACCGAAGCGACTTCCATCTTGCCGTACCAGACCTGGGTCGTATTCGTGACAGGGCCAAAAGTATGGCGGTAAGCGCCGTCAATGCCGTCCGAATTGGTGGTCGAGCGCAGGCTGTAAGTCTCGATCGGCGGGCGCACCCACGGATTGGCGTAACCGACCAGGCGGGTTTCCGAGTTCATGAAGGTGGCCATGGCGACGCGGCCAACGCGCACGCTCAGTTCCGGCGTGATCGCATACTTGATGTTGGCCCACTCGACGCGCGGCAGATAGCCTGAATTGACGCGCTCGCGCGAGACCACTTGCAGCACTGCGCTCCACTGGTCAGTGATCTTGGCATCGACCTGCATGGCAAGCTTGCTGTCGACGGTAAACGACGAGCGGTTGGTGTAGCCCGCGCCATTCGGCTGAAACACATCGGCGACATAGTCGCCCGTGTTGACCGAGTTGTGCACCATGCCGACGGTGCCGAAGCCGCTGACATTGAACATCTGGCTAACATCTTGCGCGTGAGCGCCGGCGGAAGCCAGCACGGCCATTCCCACCAGCACGGCAGTGCGGCGGCGGATCAGCGGGACAGCAGGAGTAATGTGGCGGGACATAGATTCTCTCTGGTTAGTTGAAGTGATGCGCCCGAGCTTACTTTTGGTGACAAATTCTCGGCGACAACAAATCTTCTCACGAATTCCATAAATAAATGTAACCATGACTCACAAATTCGACACTGACGGCTTTTTCTGTCTTATTTAAACAAATTTGTTATTTATAATGAATTTTTATGTGGCGAAAGCTTAGTTGTTCATGTGTTCGGCTAAAAGACAGCAAAAATCGGGTAAGATCCGCGTGTTGCGGAGAAAAAATTTGTCCGCCAGCCTGGCGCAGCGCGCAGTTCGCCTGCAGCGCTGCCACAAGCAGTATGTTTTCGTTTCTTCCTTGATCCCAGACCATGACCAATAACGAGGTATGCACGACCCAACAAGCCGCCGGCCTGCTCGGCATTTCCGTCACCTCGGTACAGCAACTGGTTGAAACAGGGGTGCTGTCGGCGTGGAAGACGCAAGGCGGCCATCGGCGCATTCCGCTGGCCGCCGTCCGCGCTTACAAGGACGTGGTGGCGACGCGCGCCTCGACGGCGGCCGAACGCGCCGCCGGCAGTCCATCGCCGTCAATGACGGCAGCGGCGGCAGCGCCAGCGCCGCCATCGATCTTGGTGGTGGAGGATGTGGCCACCCAGCGCATGCTGTACCAGAACTGGCTGAGCGGCTGGGACCTGGGCGCCGAAGTGCGCTTTTGTGAAAACGGCTATCAGGCGCTGATCGAAATCGCCCGCCACAAGCCCGATGTGCTGCTGGCCGATATCGTCATGGAAGGCATCGATGGCTACACGGTGATCCAGACCATCATGGCCGACCCCATGCTGGAAGACATCAACATCGCCTTCCTCAGCGCCCTCACGGAGCAAGAGCTGGAACAACGGGGTGGCGTGCCGCCCGGCGTGGTGTTCTTTCGCAAGCCGATCGTGCAGGATGAATTGCGCGGTTACCTGCGCGCCTGTTGCGCTGCCCGCGTGCGCCGCAGTCTGCGCGGCTAGCCGCGCCTGACAACCTCTAAGCCCTTCCGGACCAGGCGTGACGAAACCTCGCTGACAGTTAAGCGGTCAGTGCCATCAACGGCGCGCCGATGGCGCCTACCTTGACGTAGATGGTGGCGCCTTCGGCGCCCGTGTACGGGGTATGGCGGCTGCCCCGGGGGCTGCGCAGCCAGGTCCCCGCCGGGTAAGCGCCATTCTCATCGAGAAACACGCCGTCGAGCACCAGGATCTCCTCGCCGCCCACATGGGTGTGCATGGTAAAGCGGGTGTGCGGCGCCCAGCGCACCAGCGCCGTGCTGACACCGTCGTGCTCGTGCAAGGGCTGCACCGCCAGTCCCGCCACCATGCCCGGGTACCACGCTGCCGCGCTGGTATCGATGCGCACCGGCGCGCTGTCGTCGGCGGCGAACTGCCACAGCTTGACGAACAGCAGGCAGCCATCGCGCGAAAACGGCGCATGGCTGCTGCCGGGCGGGTTGCGCAGGTAACTGCCGGCGGGGTAGTCGCCACGCTCATCGGAAAACACCCCCTGCAGCACGAAAATTTCTTCGCCGCCGTCGTGGACGTGCAGCTTGAAGCTGGCGCCGGCAGCATAGCGCACGATGCTGGTGGCGCGCGCCACTTCGGCGCCCACCCGGTCAAGCATGCGGCGCTCGACGCCGGCGGTTGGTGAGGCGGTCCAGACGGCGCCATGCTCGCGCAACACCACGCGCTGGGTAAAATCATCATTAATATTCATAAGATAGCAGCTTACAGCAGTGCACGTGCTGGAGTGCGGTGGCGCTCGATATTGGCATGCAGATCACGGACGGCTATCATGGGCGCGCGTCACGCCAGCGGGCGTCGACCATTGACATGAAAAGGAAGCACAGTGATCAAGCATGTTTGCGTAGTGACGGTAGCGATGGCAGCGGCGATGGCCCTGCCCCAGGCCGGCGCCCAGGCGCCCAGGGACAGCCGGACGGCGGCTGTCGTGGACGAGCTGGTCAACGCCAACCGGATTTTGTTTGCGCAGGGCGTGGTCGACGGCTTTGGCCATATCAGCGCCCGCAGCCCGGTCGACCCCAGCCACTTTTTTATGGCACGCAGCATCGCGCCTGCCGACGTCAAGCCTGTCGACATCATGGAATTCGACCGTGACGGCAAAGTGGTCGGCACCGATGCACGCCAGCCGTATGCCGAACGCTTCATCCACAGCGAAATCTACAAGGCGCGCCCGCTGGTGATGTCAGTGGTGCATGCGCACTCGGCCTCGGTGATCCCCTTCAGTATCACCAGCGTGCCCTTGAAGCCGGTCTATCACATGAGCGGTTTTCTGGGCAAGGGCGCGCCAGTGTTCGATATCCGTGATGGCAATGCTACCCATGCGGACAGCGATCTGCTGGTCAAGAATGAGCGGCTGGGCGCCCAGCTGGCCGACAAGCTGGGCCCGGCAGCGGTGGTGCTGATGCGCGGCCACGGCTTCACCGCCGTCGGCGCCTCAGTGCCGGTGGCGGTGTTCCGCTCGGTCTACACGGAACAGAATGCGCGGATCGAAATCGAGGCCCTGAAACTGGGCACACCCACATTCCTGACCGAAGGCGAAGCGAAAATGACCGAGGAAACGATGGAGCGGCTGAGCGTTCGTTCATGGGATATGTGGAAAAAGCAGGCCGACCAGGCGCGCTGAAACGGCGTGCGCGGTCGGCCTTGACGCCGCCGCCGCAGGCCCGCATACACTACAATTGCCGATTACTTTCCTTGTACGGAAGCGCCATGTCCCTGCCTGCATTTAGCTACGGTTCCGATGTCTCCGGACTGGTCTGGGGGTTCCTGATCGGCGAAGGGCCGGTCAGCACCCACATCGATGCCGGCGCCGGCATTGCGCGCATGCGCCAGGGCCTGCCCGGCCAGTTCGTCTGGCTGCACTTTAATCTGTCGAATGCGGCCAGCGAGCGCTGGCTGCGTGCGCATACCGACCTCGGCGAGAATTTTTTCGACATGCTGCACCAGGGCTCGCGCTCGACCCGCATCGAAATGGACGACGGCGCCCTGGTCGCCGTGGTCAACGACGTGCTGCACAATTTTTCGTTCGATAGCGCCGATATCTCCACCCTGTGGGTGCACGTCACGCCCTACGGTGTCATCAGCGCGCGCCGCAAGCCGCTCGAATCGATCGAGCGCTTGCGCCAGGCGGTCGAGCACGGCGAGCTGCTGCCCTCCCCGGTGCAGTTGCTGGTACACCTGCTGCACGACCAGGCCGATGTGCTGGTCAATATCGTGCGCGACGCGGTGGCGCGCGTCGACACCATCGAGGACCGCCTGCTCGCTGGCCGCCTGACCCGCAAACGCGAAGACCTGGGCGCCTTGCGGCGCGTGCTGGTGCGCCTGCAGCGCCTGCTGGCACCGGAGCCAGCCGCCCTGTTCCGCCTGCTGCAGCGACCGCCGCCATGGATCAGCAGCGATGACAGCCAGAGCCTGCGCCAGGCGACCGAAGAATTCACGGTGGTGCTCACGGATTTGAGTTCGCTGCAAGAACGCATCAAGCTGCTGCAGGAAGAAATCGCCGCCCAGACCAGCGAAGACAACAACCGCAGCCTGTTCCTGTTGACGATCGTGACAGTGATGGCACTGCCGATCAATCTGATCGCGGGCCTGTTGGGCATGAATGTGGGCGGCGTGCCGCTGGCGCAGAACCCGCAGGGCTTTGTCATCGTGCTCGCCTGCACGGCGGCGATCACCGGCGCGGTGGCGTGGTTGCTGCTGCGTCTGCAGCGCCAGCGCTGACCGGCGCGTGAGCGCCGGCTCGGGCTTCGCCTGCGGCAATCTGTTCGCCAGTTCCTATGTGTCGGTCCCGGCCGGCTCGAAGCTGACCTCGACCGACTGCGCCGGCAACGATACCTGGGCCGGCTCCAAAATGGGGATGAGTGCCGGTCTCGAGATCGTCAATGGCATGGTGGCTTCACACGTGAGCATGCCGGCGCCGGCGGCAACGCCTTCGGCTATTCCGGAACCGGGCAGCATCTGCTTGCTGCTTGCCGGCCTGGCCGCGATGGTGCTGGTCGGCACAGCAAGGAAAGCCGACTGATCGAGGCGGACGCATTGCGGCGGACAGACAGCGCGCACGGCGCTGTCGTCCGCTACCGCTGTCAGCTGGCAGCGGCGAAATCGATCACCACCCGCGAAGCTACCGCGCCGCGCTCAAGCCGTTCGAACACACTGTTAATGGCGGACAGCGGTTGCAGTTCGATCTCTGCCTTGACCTTGCCATCGACGGCGAAGGCCAGCGCTTCTGCCATATCGAGGCGGTTGCCAACGAACGAGCCGCGGATGGTGATGCAGTTGGAGACCACATCGAACAGCGGGGTGGGAAATTCGCCCGGCGGCAAGCCGACCAGCACGCAGGTGCCGAACTTGCGCGTCATGCCGACACCCTGTTTAAAGGCAGCCAGCGAGGGCGCGGTGATCAGTACGCCGTGGGCGCCGCCGTGGGTGGCTTTCTTGACCGCCCCGATGGCGTCGCCGTCACGCGCGTTGACCACGACGTCGGCGCCGAGGCGCTTGGCGTGGGCCAGTTTGCCATCATCGACATCGACGGCGCACACGTGCAGCCCCATCGCACGGGCGTATTGCACGCCCAGGTGGCCGAGGCCGCCGATGCCGGAAATGACGATCCAGTCACCCGGCTTGGCCTGGGTTTCCTTGATGCCTTTATAGGTCGTAATGCCGGCGCAGATGAGCGGCGCGGCGTCGCGCGGGGCGAGGCCGGCAGGAATGTGCGCCACGTAGTTGGGGTCGGCCAGAATGAACTCGGCAAAGCCGCCGTTTTTCGAGTAGCCGCCAAACTCTGCCTCGGCGCAGACGGTTTCGCGCGCCGACAGGCAATACTCGCAATGGCCGCAGGCTGAATACAGCCAGGGCACACCAACCCGGTCGCCTTCGCGCACGGCCTTGACGCCGGCGCCGATGGCGGTAACGATGCCGATGCCCTCATGCCCGGGAATAAAGGGCAGCGTCGGCCGCAGCGGCCAGTCGCCGGCGGCCGCATGCAGGTCCGTGTGGCAGACGCCGCAGGCTTCGGTTTTCACCAGGATCTGGCCAGGGCCGGGGACCGGCACCGGCACTTCGCGCAAGACCAGTGGTTTGCCAAATTGTTCGACCAGGGCCGCTTGCATGGTGGTTTGCGATGTTCGTGTCATGACATTCTCCGTGGTGGGACGCGTCGCCGTGGCAACTGTCGATGCACCATCATAGAGGCGCAGGGGTGGGAGTTCAGTGTGTTTGCGCGCATAGGGGCGGTGGCGCGCCGCCGGCGTGGCCGATGTTTCGCAATTTCAGGCGCCGGTGCCGGAATCGGTCCATCGCCCATTTTTGCATGCGCTCGACCGTCTGCTCAGCATGAACTGTTGCAGCTGCTTGCGCAGATACCGCAATCGCCAACGGTAGCAGCCGATTTTAAGGCGTGGCGTGGCGGTCGCCTGATGGCCCGCTATGACGCGATTGGCCGTGGTGCCAGAAGGTACTGGATCAATCGCTGCAGCTGGCGGTGGCTGGTGAATGGCATGGCATGAGCCTGCTGTTTCCGATCGAGAAGCTAGCCGACCGTTTCGTCGAAGCGGCGCTACCGCGCACCTTGCGCAAAGAGGCGCGCTTGACGGCGCAGGCGCCGTTTACTTTTGCAGCCGGCATGACCTTGTGGGTACTGCCCTTCGAAGCCGGTCAGCAAGCGGGAGCGGAGCACCTGATAATCCGCGCAACCGTGCAGCTGGCCGAGGTGATCAGACCTGACGCTGAATCATTGCCCGGCGCCGACGCGCCTGCCTCTTTCAGGTTGTCCTCCCTGGTGTAAATTTCCCCGGGCAAGGCTACCACCAGCCGCCTTGCAGCTCACTGCGTTTGCCGTTACGGATGAAAGGTGATTTCAAGCACAGATGTTTAATACACCATTGATCCGTCTCAAACTCATCGCGACTAACGGCCGGACACTCAAGGCTCTTGTATGGTTTGTCATTGGATGGCGACGCCGACGTAGCCGGCCGCTGGGGCGCCATGGCTTGATCTTGATCGCGTCTTTCTTTGTTGTTCCCCTTTGCGCACCGACAGCCGCCTTTTGCACAGCCGAGGATAGCTAAAGCGGCCGACGCATCGACAGCGCGCGGCAATCAAGCCGCAGAACGCGGCTGGTTCCGCCGTTTTGCGGCCCCGCCGACGCGTTGCGTTCACCAACCCAGCCCGAGCAAAAATCATGTCAATTCAGGATAAATGGATGTGGTGTCACAAGTGCCAGGCCCTGGCGTTTGCCGGCGCGGCCACTGCAGGCGCCTGCCCGGCTGGTGGTAATCACACGCATATCGGTAGCGGCAACTATGCGTTGGCCGATACCGACCCCAGCATTCCAGGCCAGGATGACTGGCGCTGGTGTAATAAATATCAGGCACTGTCATTCGCAGGCAACAGTACGATGGGCCACTGCGCCAGCGGCGGTTTCCACAACCACACCGGCAGCGGCAACTACAGCGTACTGAAAGCGCAGAGCGGATTCGGCGGCCAGTCGAACTTGCGTTGGTGTAATAAGTGTCAGGTCCTGTCGTTTGCCGGCAGCGCCACCGCGGGCGCCTGCGCTGCCGGTGGCGTTCACGACCATGAAGGCAGCGGCAACTATGTGCTGGCGCAAGTGCAGGATTGCAGCGGCCTGTATGCGCAGGTCCAGGCGCTCGAGCAAAAGATCAGCGCAATCGAGCACGCACCCGCTTATAGCCAGGATGCGCAGGCACCCGATCCGGGCAAGCCCGGTCGCGAGTCGCTGCAACAAGTGGTGGCGCTGCAAAAACAGCTGGCCCCGCTGGTCCAAACCTATAGCACCTGTGAAAACGCCAAATTGCTACTGGAGCAGCAACTGCGTCTGCTGCCCGGGCCACACAATTTCGGCCCCAGTCCCTTTTACATTCTCGGTCATAACACCAACACGATCGCCGAAGCCAACGCCGCACTCGATCACGGCGCCAATGCCGTCGAAGTCGACGTCACCGCCTTTTCCAACAATTTGAATGCGCTTTGCATCGACCACGCCGGCGTTACCGGCGACTCCCCCGTCAGTCCCATTGCGCCATCACTGGAAAGCTTTCTACACGCCTTGCGCGGTGTTGCCGACAGCCGCCCCGCGCTGGCGCTGGTCATGTTCGACCTCAAGCCACCCGCCGCACGCCCGGATCTGGGGCCCCTGATCTCGGTCAGCGTGCAGAGCGACCACAGCCACAGCGGCCCGGACTGGCACCTGCACCGGATCGGCGTGCAGAGCCAGCGCTATGGCGTGAACAACAGTGCGCTGTTCGATACGTGGATTGGCAGCACCGCAAAGATCACGCGCAGCCTGGTTTGAGTGCGGCCGCCATGCCAGCGCCCAGCAGGGCGTCTGGGCGCTGGCATGGCCACGCCATCACGCCGCGCGAGCGCTTCGCTTACCCCAGCCTGGCCCGCACATTGACCGGATGATCGGCCTGACTGGCTTGCCGCAGGCCCGACGCATAATGCTTGTAATCCCAGGCCACGCTGTCATTGGCAGAAAGCACATAGGCGCCATAGCCGACCTCGGGCATCACGCCATTGACGAAAAACACCCAATAGTAACCATTGCCGCCTTGATTGCTTTGGACGCCGTCGATGGCCGTCAGGTAGGCATTCGGTCCTTCGCCCACGCTGGTGTAATTGACCGGGGGATTGTACTGCGCCACCTCGTTCATGACATCGAGCACCGTGCTCTCGCCGCTGATGATCGGCACCCCATCACAAGCCTGCCAAGGTGGATTGTGGAACTCGCTTGCCCAATCTATAAACAAATTCACGGTGTTCAATTTATTGCTCCTTTATCATCAGGTGATTTTCACAGCATCTGACAGAAC
This sequence comes from Massilia sp. PWRC2, assembly GCF_049896725.1. Classification (NCBI taxonomy): domain Bacteria; kingdom Pseudomonadati; phylum Pseudomonadota; class Betaproteobacteria; order Burkholderiales; family Oxalobacteraceae; genus Massilia; species Massilia sp. PWRC2. The sequence goes on along the minus strand of NZ_JAFCUW010000004.1, from coordinate 44,259 downwards.
CGATTTAATTACAATAGAAATATTGTTAATTGAAGAACATTAGGCATGCTGCATGGCGCCACGACCACGGCCGTGAGGCTACGCGCACCAATCGGCCGCCGCTTCACGCAGATTCATACCTTGTCCTGTGTCGACAGTCGTTCTGCCAGAGCGTTCAGGTGCCTGCGTTGGCGGCGACCTGGCCGAAGGCGCTCGCTGCCGCCGCTTGCTTGTCGTGCATCTTGAACAGATAGCGCACAGCGGCATTGGCCGGCGAGCCAGCAGTGGTGGCAAGGAAACTGCCCCAGCCGAGCAGGTCCGGCGCCGGCTTGTTGGCGCTCAGCACGGCGGGACGCACGCATGCCGGTTTGAGCAGCAATCGCACCTCGCAGTCGAGGTTGGACATGCCAAAGCACTGCAGCATGCGCTTGATGTCCCGGGCGATGGCGCCGCTTGGCAGGCAGCGATCGCGCTGCGCCGCGTCGAGCGGACCGATATTGAGCCGGATGCGCAGATCGCAGCGCCAGATCCGCTTGCCCAAGGCGGCGCCATGGCCCAGGCCCGGACCCGCATGACCGAGGATGGTTTGCTGGGCTTTGCCAATGTTGTCCCAGCAGCCGACGAATTGCTCGAGTTCGACCGGCACGCCGAAGTGTTCGCCAAGCGCGTCGGCGACGGCGAACGAGGATACGGGGCGCGTGCGGAAGGCAGCGGCAAAGCGGGCCTGGATATCGGCCGATCCGCTGGCGGGATGCATCCCGCCAGCGTCCTTGAAGCCGCCGAGTTGGCCAAGCATCCGCCGCAACGGGTCGACGCCGTGCGTGTCGATACTCGTTTCCAGCCGGTACTTGCCCGATGCTTCGAAGAACAGGCCCACCATGCGGTTCGACAACAGGTCAAGGAAGGCGCGCGCGCTGCCGTCCCGGCTGCGCAACTGCTGGGCTGCGATGCGCTCGGAGTAATGCAACGGCAGGCTGCCGCTGGCCCCCAGCAAGCCGATGAATGCCGGCGTGAGCGTAATCTGCTCGCGCACGCCGAGATGGTCCCGATCGCCGCCGCCCCGATCACCACCACCGCGATACCCGGCCGGGTCGGCCGCAGCGTTTGGCTCTGCCTTGAGCGCTTCGATTTCGCTGGCGGGAAAGGCCAGCGAGACGCTGTTCTGGAAGCGCAGCACGTGCTTAAATGCGTCGTCGTAGCTCACGCCCTGCGCGCGCAGCCACAGCAGCAGCAGGCGCAGCGCCTGGCGGAATTGATATTGCGCGGGTTCATCAAACAGGTGATCGATCACACCAGCTGCTGGTAACCGTTCCTTGGCTTGCATTGCTTGATCTCCTCACCAGTCTGTTGTGACAGCACGCGCAGTTGGACAAAGCTGTTGTGCTGCACATACAGCCCGAGGAACTGGTCCATGACTTCAATAAATATGTGCACGCCACTGCCAACGAAGGCTTCCTCATCGATCGTGATGCGCACTTCGATGCCGTGCACCAGGCAAGGGCCCAATTTTCGGCGCATCCAGGTGGCACTGTCAGCGTAGTCCAGACTGGTGATGCCCTTGATCAGCCGTTGCGACGTGGCCGACTGCGGCAAGTCATACAGGGTCAGCATTTCGCGCAGCGCTTCCAGGCCCTCCTGCACCAGCGAGTGGTGGTTGAGGGTCAGGTGAGAAATCAGGCGCCAGTATTCGCCGTTGCCGGATGCGAAGCGGTACGACGGCGACGGCCGCCGCAGGAAGCGGATCGGCGCATGCATGCCGCCGTTGAGCAGTTTCAGGTCGCCTTCCGGCTGACCGTGTCGCAGCCTGGTTGGCAAATCGCGGTTGGTGCAGCTGAGCATCAGCGAAAGCGCGCTTTTGTCTTTCGCCAGCATGGTCAGGTCAGTGTCGACCAGGGTGATGCGTTTTTCGAATCCGGGGCTGATGGCGGCGACCGTTTGGTCGTGGCGCATGACCCAGTAATGGCCGGTGCTGGCCGCATCTTCGCCATGGCGCAGCGAATAGAAAGGACGACATTCGGTCGGGGCGGACGCACCGGCGCTCTGGCGCACCATGTGCACGCTATCGATCGAATAGACCTCGTAGCCGTACGGGCGCTGCGCATGGGCAAGCACCGGGTAGTCCACTGTCAGTCCGCTGACGGCAATCGGCACCCCGGGCTGCGCGAACAGGTTAACCACCGGCGTGCAGCCGGGCACCAGGCAGGCGGCCGACAGGCCGCGCAACATGCGCGCCACATTCGAGTCGGCGCGCACGCCGGCGCAGCCCAGGTGCAAGGTCAACTTCTTGCAGGCCGGTCCGGCGACCTGCAACAGCATGCCCAGATCGATATCGAAAAAATTGAATTTTTCGGGGAAGGCAAAATATTCGGTGAGCACGCGGTAGGCACGATGCGACTGCGCCCCGAACGGGATCAGCGCCTCGTCCTCGCTCAGGCCGACCCGCCGCAGTGGAATGGCAGGCAAGCCGAGCCAGCGGCCATCATCGAGCTCAACATGGGCGCACACCACGCGCATGAACAAGGTGTCGAGCAAGGTCGCGCCGAACGATGCCTCGCCATCAATGAACAGGCGCAGCTGCGACTGCGCAGCGAGCGCAATGCCCGCGCCGTTGTCGATCTCGATGTCGATCGAACTGGAGGCGGCGACCGGTAGTTGCACGGCGGCCGGCGCCTTGATCAGCGCGTTAAACGTCGCCGCGCCGATGTTCACTGGCGAATCGATCACCTCGTACGCCGTGCGAAAGCGGCACTGCACACCCTGCACGGGCGCCGCATCGACAATACTGCCACGCGCTACCCGCCTGATCGACGGCGCGGCGTCCGCGCCAGCGCTATCCCTGTCAAACCGCACGATTGTGCACGAGGGAAACGGCCGCGTGTAGTGCGGATGAAGAACGTCGAGCAGGCGCTCGGTCAATTGCGGATAATCGTCGTCCAGCCGGGTTGAAATGCGCGCCGCGATCAGTGCCACAGACTCGATCAAACGCTCGACATGGGGATCTTCGCAGCCGTCGCCAGCGATCTGCAGTTTGCCAGCGACTTTCGGATAGCGTCGGGCAAATTCGCCGCTCAGCAGCCGGAGCCGGGCGATTTCCAGCTCGTATGCCTTCAATATGTCATCCATGGAGGTGGGCCGATGCGAAAGGGATTCAAGTTTTGCGAATCGAATATTGCTGCGTGGCCGGCTCGAGTACCGCGTCGAAATGCAGCATCTCCGAGGCGGCCTGGGCTTTGAGCTTGCCGGAGATGACGAAGTCGAAACGATTGATCTGGCTGCCGCGCTGGCGCAGCGTGGCGCTGACGCCCTTCAGGCGCGGTTCGTGGCGCTCAATGGTCCGCAAAATCGCGGCGCAAATTTTTTTGCGATCAGTGTCACTGGTCATGCACATGTCGGCAAAATCAGTCAAACCATAGGTCAGCACCGATTTGCTCGCTTCCGGATACGCGGCAAACAGCTGCTCTGGCATTGCCGCGCGGGTATTGAGCAGCGCTTCGAGGTCGCGCGCGACCGCATCCTTGAGATGGTCCAGCGTCCAGCTGGCCGCCAGCGCCTCGCGCTGATCGTCAAGAAGCCGGTCGAACAGCCCGGGCGCGTAGCGTTGCATTTCCATAGCTCCCCCTTTGCAGGACCATCCCGCCAGATCGAAGAGAATTATTGCCGCGCTGAAATCGGCTAATTTGCGCCATATCAAATGCCAATGCGATCTTTCCAGGGCCGCTCAAGCTGACTGGTTTCGAAAAAAACATGTGGTGCCTCTTGACGAGAATCAAGAAGCCAATGGATACGGCCACTACGCTTCCCTAGCAGTTGCATTGGATCAAACTTGAGCATGGGGAAAGCGATGAGTCTGCCGTCAAAAATATGCTGGTTCGAGGGGCTGGGGCTGTCCCCGCAACAGTTTCAGCAGCAGGATCTGTATCACGAGGCGCGCCTGCAGCATATTGCTGCCGCGCTCAATCCGCACCTGTGGGGCGTGCGGACAATCGAGTGGGATGGCGCCGCCCTGGCCAACAACATCTTGCAGGCAAGCGCGATGTCGCTTGTTTTTCAGGATGGTGAAGTGTTTGAAGCGTCGGCCATCGAACAGCTGCCGGCGCCGATCGATCTGCGCGCCTTGCCCGCCAGCGCACAACACTGCACCTACTACGCCGCCTTACCACGACTCAATCTGTACGGCAACAACCTGTCGCGCTCGTCCGGCGAGCGCGTTGCGCGCTATACCCAGCGCGACCGCGATACGATTGACTTGTATTCCGACGCCATCGAGACGCCCGTTCTATTTCTCCAAAAAAATGTGCGGCTGCTCTCGCAATCCGAATCACGCGATAACTACGTCGCTTTCCCGATCGTGCGCGTGCGCCGCAGGGCGAGCGGCGGTTTCGAACTGGACCCGACATTTTTTGCGCCGTCGCTGTCGACCGGCGCGTCGGCCCCACTGCACGCCATGCTCGAGAGCCTGCTGGCACGGCTGTACGTGAAAATCGAGGCGCTGTACGGGCGCCATCGGCAGGTGAGCGAGGACGTCTTCGAGATACAAAGCGTCGACATCACCTCCTACCTTCTGCTCAACACCATTACCAGCGCCAGCGCCTCGCTGTCGCATTGCCTGCGCTACCGCGCGCACCATCCCGAGCGCCTGTTCGACAAGCTCAGTGCGCTCGCCGGCGGCCTGCTGGCGTTTTCGCGCCGCTACAGCGTCGACACCTTCCCGGCCTATGACCATGAAAATGCGGCGGCCGGCTTCCTGCAGCTTGACACCATCATCCGTGACTTGATCGAGGTGACCTTGTCGAGCCGCTATCACGTCATCGAGCTGGTCAAGGATGCGGCGCGCAGCAACCGCCATGTGGCCACCCTCAGTGCCGAGCTGGTCAATCAGACGACCCTGCTGGGCATGGCTGTCAGTGCCGATCTGCCGGCCCTTGAACTGGTCGCTGCCGTCCCGGTTCGTTTCAAGATCAGCGGCCCGGCCGATATCGACAACATCGTCCAGTTCGCCTTGTCGGGGGTCAAGCTCAATCACATGGCGCAGGTGCCGGCCGCGGTGCCGGTCCGCCCCAACACCCAGTATTTCAGCCTCGAGAGCAAAGGCGATTTATACGAGGCAATGCTGCGAAGCCGGACCTTGAGCCTGGAAGCACCCGGCGGCATTCCTGGATTAAAGATCGAATTATTCTGCCTGGCGCAATAGATGACGATTGCAATCCTGCGCAATCATGCGCAAGCAGCTCGATGGCGCATCGACTGGTGGAGCGGGCCGCGGAGGTGGACTTTTTCCGACTGGAGATCGAAACGATGACGCTGAAAAAGCTACCCAAGCACGTCGACTTCGGGGCGCTCGCCGCCTAACCTCTACTTTTAACGTGCTCTAAACGGTAGTTGTCAATAAAAATGGCGGGACTACCGAACAAGCGGCCGGCAACGCTGCGGCCCTTCGTGCCGAAGCCGGCAAAGGATTCGACGCTTCGCACCTGCGCCACCTTCGCCTGTTCTACCAGGCGGTCCTGGTCAGTCTCGAGCAGCACCGTCATCAACGCGCTACGCCAGCGCCGCGCTGAACGTCTGGCGGGTAGTATGGATCGACGTGCGTCATCAGCGACAACACCCGGTGCCGAAGGAGCAGATTGCGCCGCGCCGCAAGCGCAATCGTATGGCCGTCTTCGACCGTCATCAAGGCATCGACTTCTAGATGCGCATCGACGACAATCATGTCGCCCATCTTTCGAGTGCGCACATCATGCACCCCCATCACGCCGGCGGTGCCCGCCAGCGTGGCCGTGATCGCCGCGACTTCCTCTGCATCGACGCCGCGATCCATCAATTCGTGCAGCGCATCCGAAGCAAAACCCCAGCCCATTTTAGCGATCATGCCGCCGACGATCAGGGCGGCGATGGGGTCAAGCAGGGGAAAGCCGGCCAGATTGCCGGCGATGCCGATCCCCACCACGAGTGATGAGGCAGCATCCGACCGGGCATGCCACGCATTGGCGATCAGCATGCTGGACTTCAAACGCGTCGCCACTTTCAACATATAGCGGAACAATAGTTCTTTCGACACCAATGCGATGCCCGCAACCGCCAGGGCAAACCCATGCACCACTGGAATTGTCTCGGGGTTTTCCAGCTTGCCGACCGCAGCCCACCCCATGCCTGCGCCGACGGCAACGAGTAACACGCCAACGGCCAGCGAGGCACCGTTTTCGAAACGCTGATGGCCATAGGCGTGCTCGGCATCGGCTTCCTTGGCCCCGTGATGGCTGGCAAACAGCACGACAAAATCCGATACCAGGTCGGACAAGGAATGAATACCATCAGCGATCAGGCCCTGCGATCTGGCCAGCACGCCAACCGTGATCTGGATGCCGCTAAGGACGATATTGACGGCAACGCTGACCCAGGTACTACGCGCGGCGGCGGCGCTGCGGGCGGCGATCACGCTGGGCGTGTCCTCAGTTTCATCGCTTATTTCATTGAATCGATTCAGAGGGTTCTCCATAAGCACAAGGTGGAAGGCGACAGGGAAGTAAGTGGCAACAGCCAGTCAGGGCAACACCGCTTCGGCAGCAATCGCCCCGCTCCGGCTGCGCTATTTCAGCAGTATCCTGCGTAGCGTATCATCGCGCACGATGTAGTGGTGATACAAGGCCGCTGCTGCGTGCAGTCCGATCATCACGTAGCCGACGCTGGCGCCAGCCTCATGCAATTGCTTGAACCAGTCGGCCAGCTTTTCACTGGCGCCCACCAGTGCTGGCAACGGCAGGCTAAAAAATACCACCGGCACGCCCTCGGCGCTACGCATGGCCCATCCCAACAGTGGCATGCCGAGCATGAAACCGTACAGCGCCAGCTTCATCAGGCGCGCCGCCAGCGCTTGCAAGGGCGGCGGCGGAGGCGAAATGGCCGGAACCTGTCCGGTGAAAGAGATGGCCAGCCGCAGCAGCGCCAGCACCAGCACCGAGCTGCCCAGCGTGTAATGCCAGCTTTTCATCGCCGCGCGCGTCACACTGCCCTTGGGGAAGTAGCCGCGTAATTCCATGCTGGCGAACACGGACACCAGCAGCAGCAACATCAGCCAGTGCAGCGCGGCGGCCAGCCATCCGTACTGCGTATCACTGTTTTGCCATTTCATGGCTAATCCTCCTTCGATGGTTTGTCAAGCTAACCGCCATTGACGCGATCAACGACAGGCCCAGTGTAAAGGCTCAGTTGTTAAGAAATAATTAAGCCCCAATCGTTGCGAAACAAACTTTCACCACCAGAGCAGCACCTTCCGCTTCATACGCCAACAATACCGGGACGCTGCGGTCATTGGCAATGCGCCACGCGATCGACAGGCACAGCCCGCTGCCAGGCAGACGTCGACGCGCCGGCCGCGTATGCGCGTATGCGTCTCGATGCGCACCTGATCCGGGCGATTGAGTAAGACGGCCAGCAGGCATTCAGCGCTGCCAACGGAGCGCGTCACCATCGGCGCTGGTGGCCAACCGGCATCAGGCAAGACGCGCTAATTGAGGTATTTTTTGAGCTTATACCAGAGCGTACGCTCGCTAATCTGCAGCAATGCTGCCGCCTTCGGCTTGTTGCCGCCGGACTCAAGCAGGGCGCGCTCGATCATCCCGGTTTCGAGCGCTTCGACTGCCGGCAGCAAGGGGCCAAGCGGCGCCGCCAGGGATGACGCCACAATCACCGCCTCGACATCGATGGGAAAATGCTCGGCGCGCAAGGGACCGGCGCCACACAACACCAGCGCCCGCTCGACCATGTTCTCCAGTTCGCGTACATTGCCCGGCCAGGCGTAGGCACCCAGGCGCGCCAGCACCTCTGCGCTGACGGCGTTGCTGATGTCGGCGCGCGCGCGGTGCTTGGCAATGAAGTGCTTGACCAGGTCGGCAATGTCGGCACGCCGTTCGCGCAAGGGCGGTAAGGCGATCGGAAAGACGTTGAGGCGGTAATACAGGTCTTCCCGCAAATAGCCGTCGCGTACCGCCTCGCGCGGGTTGCGGTTGGTAGCGGCGATCACGCGCAAGTCTAGTTCCACGCGCCGGTTGCCGCCGAGGCGCTCGAGCGTGCTGTCCTGCAGTATCCTGAGCAGCTTGGTCTGCAGGGGCATGGGCATCTCGGTCAATTCGTCCAGAAAAATGGTGCCTTCGTTGGCCAGCTCGAATTTGCCGATCCGCTCCTTGACGGCGCCGGTGAACGCACCCTTTTCGTAACCGAACAGTTCAGCCTCGAGGATATCGGCAGGGATGGCGGCGCAGTTAATCGGCACGAACAGTTTGCCGGCGCGCGAGGAGGCGTTGTGGATGGCGCGCGCCGCCAGTTCCTTGCCGGTGCCGGTCTCGCCGGAAATCATCACCGAGGCCTTGGTCGCCGCCATCTGGCGGATCAGCTCGTAGACTGCCTGCATCGCCGTTCCCGCGCCGACGAAGGCATCCCAGCCACGGTTCAATTCTTCGCGCAGGAAGGTATTCTGCCGCGCAAGCTGGGCTTCGTGGAGCACGCGTGCAATCACCAGTTCGAGCGCATCGATGTCGAACGGCCGCAGAATGTAGTCGCTGGCGCCAAACTTCATCGCCGCCACGGCAGTTTCGACGGTGCCGTGCGCGGTGATCATGATGACCGGCGCGTCGATACCGTCTGCGCGCATCTGCCGCAACAGTTCGATGCCATCCATTTCCGGCATCCGCAGATCAGTGATCAACAGGTCGACCGGTGCGCTGCGTAACAACGCCAGCGCTTCGCGTCCGTTGGCGGCCGAGAACACCGCGTAGCCGGCGGCGCCGAGCATGATTTCGAGCACGCGGCGCATGTTCGGCTCATCGTCGACCACCAGTACATACCGTCGATTCATTGTTGTGCATCCATTTCTAAGAAGGTAGCCCGCGGCAGCCGCAGGGTGAAGCGCGCACCGCCCAGAGAGCTCTCGCCCGCTTCGATCTCGCCGCCGTGCGCGGCGACGATGCGCTGCACGATCGCCAGGCCCAGCCCCACCCCGCCTTCGCGGCGAAAAAAGAACGCGTCGAAGATGCGTTGGCGCTGATCGTTGGGGATACCGGGGCCATCATCGCAAATCTCGATAAAAAAATTGGCGCCATCGTCGCGCGTTGTCAAGGCAATGCGACCGCCAGCCGGCAGCACCTGCAGGGCATTGTGGATCAGATTGAGGAGGACCTGGGTAATTTGCTCGCCATCGCAATCGAGCAGCGGCTGCTGCGCCGTAAAATCCTCGCTCAATCGGATCGCCTTCAGTTCGATCTGGGCGCCGAGCAAGGCGCGCGTGTGGCGCAGCAGTGCATGCATGTCGGTGCGCACCTTCTGCAAAGGCCGCGTGCGCGCGCTGTCGAGCATGGCCGAGACGAGACGGTTGAGGCGCTCGGTCTCGCTATCGATAAACCCCATCAGTTCACGCCCTTCCGGAGTCAGGCCGGCTTCACGCTTGAGCATCTGCGCCGATGAACGCAAGATACCCAGGGGGGTGCGCACTTCATGGATGATCACCGCCGCCATTTCGCCGACCAGCGCCAGCTTCGACGCCCGCATCAGGTCGCTTTGCGATTGTTCGATGTCACGCACCATCTGCACAAAGGCCTGCCCCAGTGCGCCCACTTCGCCACGCGCGCCAGGCGGCGCCACCAGCGCACCGGGCTCGATCTTGTAGCGCCGCGTGAACGCGGTGAGCGCGGTAATCGGTCGCGCAATGGCATTGCTGATCCGGCTCGCCAACAGCAGCGTCAGCAGCACGGTCGCGGCCAGAATGGCCAATGACAGCCGCGCCATCCGGTGTACGGGAGCGAGCGCAATTTGCTGCGGCAGGATGACCACGGCGGACAAGCCCAGGCCGGCGAAGCCGCCAAAGCCGTGGGGCCGACCCAGTCCCACCAGCACGTCGGCCGCGCCGACTGCGGTCCCCGGCTGTTCGAACGCACCGCTCGGCCGCCCGCGCAGCTGCCAGTCCGCCAGCGAGGCGCCAAGCGGCAAGGCGCGTGCGCGCAAGCTGCGCGAAGCGGCTACCACCCGTCCACCATCATCGACCAGGGCCACCATGCGCGCCCCGCCGGCACGGTCGAGCAAAGCATCGATCTCGCCCCAGTCAAACTCGAGCACCAATTGGCCGAGCGCTTCATCCCGGAACGCAAACTGGATCGGCGTACCGATGGCGAGCACCGCGTCCGGCCCGGCGCCGCTGGGCCGTCCGAGCGTCAGTGTGGCGCCTGCCAGCAGGACGCGCTGCCATACAGGGCCAGCGACGTAGTGCCGGCCCAGCATGGTCGGATCGCTGCTGCTGACGATCAGGCCATCACGATCGAGCGCGTGAAGGGAACGATAGACGCCACCGTAGCCTGTATGCAGCTTGGCCAGAAAATTACTAAGGCGCTTGTCGATATCTTGCACCTGCAAGTCCTGCATCGCTTCCAGAGTGCTCCAGGTGGCGGCATTTTGCAGCCGTTCGAACATGACCTTGTTAACATCGCCGGCGATCGCCTCGGCCTGCGCGGTCAGCCCGCGTTCGATTTCCGCCTGCATCGCCGCGCGCGCGTTGACGAACGCCAGTACCGCCAGCAAGATCGCTGGGACCATGCCGACCAGCAGGAAGGCGCGCAGGAGAGTTTTTCTTATTGTCACTAAGACAGTGTACGATAGCCACCAAACGGAGGGAAGCGCGATGGCGCGAAAGACATTTGTTCGATGGACCCTGCCCGTTCTTGCGGCGCTGTCTGCATGCTGCTGGGGTTCGCCGGCTTGCGCGGCCGACGCCGACATCGCCGCCGCGCCGTATGCGCTCGGGCAGGGCTGGCGCCTGGGCCAGTCCGGCGTGACCATCGGCGGCTACGGCTCGCTGGAGGTCCAGCGCACCGGTGAACGGGCTGCCCATCCTTCACTGGCCCATGCCAGTGCGTTTGTCTGGTGGGAAGGCGAATCACGCTGGAAATTCTTCGCCGAAGTCGACAACCAGGCCAACCACACCGCCGAGCACGAGACCGAGCCGGGTGAATCGCGTTATGTGTCGGTGGAGCGGATCTACGTCGACTACACCCTGAACGACCGCGTCACCCTGCGAGCCGGAAAATATCTGACGCCGATCGGCCGCTGGAACCAAAATCACGCCGACCCGCTCGTCTGGACCACCTCGCGCCCGCTGATCACCCGTGACTTATTCCCCGACAACGCCACTGGCGTGATGGCGCTGGGCAGCTTGCCAGCGCTGGGCAGGCAGGCCAGCTACAGCGTATTTGCGTCGACCGGCAAGGAACTGCGCCCCGATCCGGCCGAGGATGAATTCAAGCATAGTTACGGCGCCCGCCTGAACGTGCCGCTCGGCGAACACCTGCAGGCAGGCCTGTCGTACGCCGGCTTCAGCGAGGGCAGCATGCGCCCACGCCAGCATCGCCTGCTCGGGTTCGACTTCGTCTGGGCCGCCAATGGCATCGAAGTCAGTGGTGAAGCGCTGTACCGTCGCGCCAGCGAAAACACGACACGCGCCGCCACCGGCGGCTTTGTTCAGCTGGTGGTGCCGCTGTGGGCGCGCCTGAGCGCGGCAGGCAGATTTGAATCGGTCAGCAACCCGCTCGATCCGGACGTGCGCCAGCGCGCGGTGTTAGGGCTGAACTGGCGCAGCAACCGCGCCATGTCGCTCAAGCTCGAACTGGTGCGCGACAGCGGGCGCGAACGCAATGCGCCGATCGGACTGCTATCGTCCATTAGCGTGTTGTTCTGATAATGTCGTTTGCCCCACGCTTGCTGTGCGCTCTGCTCGGCGCGGCGATACTGTCTGCTGCCGTGCCGGCCAACGCCTCATCGGAGCCAGGCATCGCCGTTATCGTCAGCGCTGGCGCCGCACCCACACGCCTGAGCCGTGATCAACTGGCGCAGGTGTTCGAACGCAAGAAGACCTTCTGGGATGACGGCCAGCGCATCCATCCCGTCAACCTGTCCGCCAGCCACCCGTTGCGTCGCAGCTTCGCTGTCGAGGTACTCGGCCACGCTCCCGAAGAAATGGACCAGTACTGGCGCGACATGTACTTCAATGGCGTGCTGCCACCATTTGTCCTCGCCTCGGAAGAGGCGGTGATTCGCTTCGTCGTCAGCACACCAGGGGCGATCGGCTATGTATCGGCGTGCCTGGCGGACCGCCGCGTGGTGGTGGTGTTGCACCTGGACGGCCCCACCAACTGTCCGCGCTAGCCCCATCATGTAGGGCATAGACAGGACCCGGCACTGCAAACGGTGTCGACAATTCTTGCAGTCGCTACAAATGTTGCAGTGCCATGTTGCGCGCGCCGCGCCGACGTCGTTCGCGCGGCCACTGCGCGCAGCCTGTGCAGTGGCGCGTTCGCCCCCGCCGCCGCCGCCGTGCGCGCCTGCACCGTCACTGGCATCAAAATTGCTCAAGCTGGGTATGCACCATCGAAACGGTGGTTTCTACTTTACCAACAGGGGATGCATTTTGCGCAAATATTCGCCAACGCTGGTCTGGTTCTTGCAAAAAAATGCCGTGTTCCGCTGGTGTCTGCTGCTGCTGGCAGCTGCCTGCAGCAGCGTACCCGTCACTGCCTCCGCCGAAGATTTTCTGGCGCCCGAGCAGGCGTTTATTTTTTCCTCGACCAGCAGCGGCCCTCACACGCTGCGCTTGCATTGGGAAATCGCCCCTGGCTACCACCTGTACCGCGAGCGCATTTCGGCAACGACAGCCGACAACAACCCGTCACCGCTACTGGCGCTGCCGCGCGGTATCGAAAAGTTCGACGACACACTCAACAAAACCATGGCGGTGTTCGAGCGCGAGCTGACGGTGGACCTCGAACTGGCCGCTGGTACGAGCGCGACCGTTAATTGGCAAGGTTGTGCGGATGCCGGCTTGTGTTACGCACCGGCAAGTGCGCAGGTGCGCATGGCGGGCGTGTCGGCGGCGCCCCCTAAAGCGCCAGCGGTATCACTGCCGGCGCCTGTCGACTCCATCGGCTCGGCGCTGGCGTCGGGCAACATGCTGCGTACCATGGGTGTGTTTTGGCTGGCTGGTCTGCTGCTGTCGTTCACCCCCTGCGTGCTGCCGATGGTGCCGATCCTGTCGTCCTTGATCGCCGGCCAGGGCGGCCATGTCAGCCGCGCGCGCGGCTTTCAACTGGCGCTCGCGTATGCATTCGGCATGGCGCTTGTGTATGCCGGTTTTGGCGTCGCCGCCGGCCTGGCCGGTGAAGGCCTGGCGGCGGCACTACAAAACCGCTGGGTGTTGGGGGCCTTCGCGCTGCTGCTGTCAGCGATGGCACTGTCGATGTTCGGCTTGTACGACTTGCAGATGCCGGGCGCCATTCAAACGCGCGCCAACGCCTTCGCCAACCGCTTTCGTGGTGGCTCGTATGTCGGCGTCTTCATCATGGGCGGGGTCTCGGCCATCATGGTCGGCCCCTGCGTGGCCGCGCCGCTGGCAGGGGCGCTGGTGTACATCAGCCAGACCCGTGACGTCGTACTGGGCGGCGCGGCACTGTTTGCGATGGCGCTCGGCATGAGCGTGCCCTTGCTGCTGGTCGGTCTGTCCGCCGGCAGCCTGCTGCCACGCGCGGGCGCCTGGATGGAGAACGTCAAACGGGTTTTCGGCATGATGCTGCTGGCAGTGGCGATCTGGATGGTGACGCCGGTGCTGCCGGCGAGCGCGCAGATGCTGCTGTGGGCAGCATGGATGCTGACCGGCGCGGCGCTGCTTGGCCTGTTCGGCGCAGCGGGCGCGCAGCCGCGCAGCGTGCCGGTAGCGTCCCGCGCAGGCGGCGCTGCCCTGGCAGCGCTGGCGCTGCTGCTACTCATCGGCGCGGTCTCTGGTGGCGACTCGGTACTGCAACCGCTCGGCCACCTGCGTGCGGGGCCAGCGAGCACCAGCGTCGAAGCGGCGCATCCTTCGCTGCGTTTTGAACGTATTGCCGACACGGCGGCACTCGACGCGGCACTTGTCCAGTCGCAGCAACGCGGGCAGGCGGTCATGCTGGATTTCTATGCCGACTGGTGTGTCTCCTGTAAGGAATATGAAAATCTGACCTTCAGCAATCCGGCGGTCCGTCAACGACTGCGCGAAGTGCGCTTGCTGCAGGTGGATGTGACGGCCAACAGCGACGCCGACAAGGCGCTGCTCAAGCGCTTCAACCTGTTCGGCCCGCCAGGCATCGTGTTGTTCAAGCACGATGCGACTAGCGAGGCGACGCAGAAGGTCGTCGGCTACCAGAATGCCACCGAATTTCTCGCGTCTCTAGAGCGCGCTGGCGTGCCTTGAACGGCGGTCGTGCCACTTCTCATTTGTTTCAACCCACACCAAAGGCAACCATGCATACCTCCCCCCTTTCGACCAGGCGGCGCCGCTCCTTGTGCCTTACCGTGCTGGCTTTATCGGCGCTCATTTGCGTGCCGGCCGACGCGCTTGAAAGCGGCCAGAACGCGCCAGAATTCGACCTCCAGGGCAAAACCGGCGCCATCAAGCTCAGTGACTTCAAGGGCAAGACCGTGTACCTCGACTTCTGGGCCTCGTGGTGTGGCCCGTGCAAGCAATCCTTCCCGTGGATGAACACGATGCACGAGCGCTATGCCAGCAAAGGCTTGCACATCATTGCCGTCAACCTCGACCAAAAAAATGCCGATGCGCTGACGTTCCTGGCAGCCAATCCCGCCAGTTTCGCCATCGCCTTCGATGCGGCCGGCACCACACCGCGCAGCTACGCCATCGTCGGCATGCCGACCTCGGTGCTGATCGGCCCTGACGGCAAGATCGTGTCCACCCACAGCGGCTTCAAGTTCGAACAGGCCGATGTCCTCGAACGGCAAATCAAACACGCGCTGAACCTGAAGGATTGATGATGAAACGATTTATTTTCACCGTGCTGGCCGTCGCTGCACTGACCAGCGGCTGCAGCATCATTACACCCGTCAATCCCTGGGAAAAGGGCAACCTTGCCAAGCCATCGATGACCTTCGAGGACGGCCCGCTGGAAGCGCGGTTTGCCGAGCATATCTACGGCAGCAAGGAAAACTCCAGCGGCGGCAGCGGCGTTGGCGGCGGCGGCTGTGGTTGCAACTAAGGATCAGCCATGCCAATCACCTCCGCACCAGCACCAAAAATTGCCTCCGGCGTCTTGCTGGCCTCACTGATGTTGCCTGGCTTGGGCAGCCTGTGTGCGCTGCTGCCTCAGCAGGCGCAGGCCGAAAATGCGCCTGAAAAAATCACTGTCAGCGCCAACCTGGGCGGCTACGCCGATCGCCAGCCGGGCCTTGATCGCGTCAAGGTGGTCGCACCGCAGGTCTATGTGCAAGCGCCCATTGCTGCCGACTGGTCGATCGAAGGGTCGTGGGTCGGCGATACCGTTTCCGGTGCCACGCCGCGCATTCATACGCAAGTGTCGGGTGCGAGCAAGATGCACGACGAACGCAACGCGGGCGACGTCAAGCTGACCCGTTATCTTGCGCGCGCAGCCGTATCGGTGAGCGCCAGCTACTCCGATGAACATGATTACAAATCGCTCGGTGTGGGCACCGGCGCCCGCTGGTCGACCGCCGACAATAACACCACCTTGATTGTCGGCGCTGCTGCCACGAGCGACCGCATCGACAATTCGTATAGCGGCGTCAACACGGCGATCAACCAGCGCAAATATACCCACGAAGTGATGGTTGGCCTGACCCAGGTGCTCACCCCCGCCGATATTGTGCAACTGAATCTGACCCGCAGCGGCGGACATGGTTACTACAACGATCCCTATAAATCGTTCGACGAGCGTCCCGCCGAACGCAACGCGTGGATCGGCATGGGCCGCTGGAACCATTACGTGGCGCCCTTCGATGCATCGTTGCGGAGCAGTTACCGCTATTACAGCGATACCTTCGGCATGCGTTCGCATACCGTGGGCCTCGACTGGGTGCAGCCGCTGGGCCAATGGACGTTGACGCCCGGCGTTCGCTATTACACGCAAACCGCCGCCCATTTTTACCTCGATCCGCTGTTCGACGCACAAGGCAAATATGACACCCTGGCGACCATCCTGCGCGCCGCCGGGACCAGTGGCGACAAGTCCGTCGACCAACGCCTGGCGGCGTTTGGCGCCGTTACGCTGTCGATGAAGCTCAGTTATGCGATCACGGCGGACACGCTATGCGATCTGAAGTTTTCGACCTATCGCCAGAACGCCAAGCTGCGTCTTGGCGGCGCCGGCAGTCCGGGCCTGGAAACCTTCCTGGCCAATTTCGTGCAACTGGGACTGACCCACCGCTTCTGAGAACATGCGATGAACAGCTGGCGCAATCTGTGTTTCGAATTTCAGGCGATGGCTTCGCCATGCAGCCTGCACATCGATGGCACCGATGAAGGCCTGATGCGTCGCGCCGCTGCAGCGGCCATCGCCGAAGTACGGCGCATCGAGCGCAAATATTCGCGCTATCTGGACGACAGCGTGATCGGCCGGATCAATCGCGCTGCCGGTGGCGCAGCGGTGGCCATCGATCCCGAAACCGAATCACTGCTCGATTTCGCCGCGCAGCTGCACGCGCTGAGCGACGGCCTGTTCGACGTGACTTCCGGTGTGCTGCGGCGCGCATGGGACTTTAAGAATGGGCGCCTGGCGGCGCAGGCCGAGTTGACCGAACTGATCACCATGGTGGGCTGGCAGCAGGTGGTGCGCTATGACCGTCATATTCGTTTGCCGCACGAAGGAATGGAACTCGATTTTGGCGGCTTTGGCAAGGAATATGCGGCCGACCGCGCCGCAGCGACCCTGCGCGAACATGGCATTGCGCATGCCCTGGTCAATCTCGGCGGCGACTTGCACGCCCTGGGCGAGCGTGGTTTGCCTGAACTGCAAGGCAATGCGTGGCAGGTCAGCATTCAGCATCCGAGGCCAGAAATCACCCAAACCGGGCAGCCGCTGGCGCTACTGGCGCTCAAACGTGGCGGCCTGGCCACCAGCGGCGACTATGAGCGCTTCTTTCTTCACGAAGGTCGGCGCTACTGCCACATTCTCGATCCCCGAACCGGCTGGCCGGTCGCCCACTGGCAGTGCGTCAGCGTCCTGTCGACCAACACCACCAGTGCTGGTGCGCTGGCCACCATCGCGATGATCAAGGGCGAGCTTGGCTTGGCTTGGCTGGAGGGTCAGGGAGCAAGCTATCTGGCGGTCCAGCCTGACGGCCAACTGCGTCAAAGCGTCGCCGCGAGCAAATGATGAAATGCCCGCCCCAAAAATGCACGATGCACGCCAACTAATCTGATTTCCAACACCTTGCAATTTATGGATAGCCAATCATGAAAATCCGCACCCTGTACAGCCTGACTGGCACGCTAGTCATATTGCTTCCCTTGTTATCCGCATGCGGGGCCGGGGGTAATCCTGCGGCGAGTCCTTCAACGACCAAGTCGACGCCGACACCTACGCCCATTCCGACACCAACACCAACACCAATACCAACACCTACGCCCACGCCCACCCCGACACCCACACCCACGCCAACCCCTACGCCGACACCGACACCCACGCCGACACCTACACCGACTCCGACACCAACACCGACGCCGACACCAACGCCAACCCCTGTTCCTCTCACATCCGCACAAAGCGGCAAATTGATCTATGCCGCAAGTTGCGCGATGTGCCATGGCTCCAAGCCGGCGCTCAACGCCAGCAAGGTGCTGCGAGGGGCCAATGCGCCCTCGGTGATTACCAACGCAATCAATCAAAATATTGGTGGAATGGGCTTTCTAAAAGCAACTATCACCCCGCAGAATGCCAGCGATCTCGCCGCGTATCTGGCCACACCGACAATTTGATTCTCTGCGCAGTGCGCGTGCGGTCAACTGCCAGGCAGTTGACCCATCCTGCATCGCTGACGCTGAAAGAATGCCGTCATTTCTGACGGCGTGCATCCACATTGCGATACTTTTTCCGTACTTTTTCCGTACTTTATTGTTCAGTCGAAGAGCGTCTTGGAGGTCGCTTTGCACCTGTACCGCGCCACCTGAACATCACCCACGGCGGGGACCTTGTCCGACAAAATCGACACCGTGTCCGCAAGGGCAAAATTGAAATGCCGACGTGAGCCACATTGGCACAAGATCAACCAGGGCAGTCTTCTCGGCTTTCGCAAGATGACCAATGATCGAGCCGGCATTTGGCAGATCCGTACCGCGTGAATGGAGGAGGGCAACACACGCGAGCGCTCGGGAAGTTCGATAACTACAGCGCGTCGGAGCGCTTCAACAAAGCCCTCGCCGCTGCCAGGGAATGGCTCACGCACTTCGAGAAAGGAGGAGCGACGCAATCGGTCACTGTAATGGAAGCGTGCGATGCCTACGTCAACAACATCCGCGCGCTCAAGGGCGACAAGGCAACCAACGATCTCGAAGACCGCTACCGCCGCCAGGTAAAGCCGGCCCCCATCAACAAGATTAAAGTCACGAAACTGACAAGCGACACGCTGAGCCGCTTCCGCCGCCTCGTCGATACGCCAGTAAAAGTCGGCACACTTGGAGAAACGCGCGCCCGCTTCAAGGACACCGTCAACCGCGACATGGCGGCGGTGCGCGCCGCGCTCAATCAAACGCTTCAGGACGGCCTGGCAACGAGTGACTTAGCTTGGCGGATACCATTGGCCGCGTTCAAAAACGTCACCAGGCGCCGTGGAATATCTCTGGATCGCGCCCAGCGAAAAATGTTCATCGACAAGGCACCAGCCGACCTTGCCCAACTCATACGCGCGCTGTGCCTGCTGCCATTAAGACCGGGTGACTTCGACATATTGAAAGTGGGCAAGGACAAAAGCGGTAGCGACAGAAAATTCAAGGTGCCGGCAGAAATCGCGCATTTCTTTCGGAATGCGGCAGCTGATAGACCGGCTGACGCCCCCTTGGTAGCGCGTGCCGGCGGTCAGGCATCGGACAAAGACGCATGGAAGCATCCGCTCAAGCTCTTTGCCAAGCAACTGCTGGCGCGCTAGCCAAGTTGATGATTTGAAGCAATTTAAGAGTTGCCGGCAAAATCGGTAAGGAGTCGCGTCTTTTTCATTGTAAGAGTTTGAATTCGTTGATATCCGTATGACCTCCCGATGATAATCGTAGACAAAATGCCCCTACCCCCACGCCCCCCAGCAAAATTCACTGGCGTGCCGGATCAAGGAGGAAAACTGCGAAATACAGCTGAGTGAGCGAACATGCACTTTCCGAAATGAACCGTCGCTTCATCGCGTAACAACTTACCACTAGCCCAACAACTTAAAGCATAAGACTTAGACATGCGTTTGGCAGATACACTTCCGGAACTTTGCGGCCGACATTCGTTCTGAAGGAAGAGACCCGCACAAACTGAGAGAAGTTGCTCGGGAAACGGCAGATTGCCGCAAAGCGGAGGCAAATGCGTCGCCTACTGGGAAAGGTCGTCTACGCAAACGGGCTCCCGATTTCACTACCAATTTGGTGAAAGTACCTGGTTTCTGACATGCAGTTGTCTGGAAAAAGAGCTTTACACGCCGTTTTAACCCGTAAGAATTCAACGCGTTGCACACGCGGCCACGCGCGACCTCTCGGTCGAGTAGACCGGCGAGGTAACGAACGGTTCCTCACGCCCGTTGGTCCCATAGTTCGACAGTGTGCGGACGATCAGAATGACTTTAAACACCTCCTTAACCGAGCGCATACCTCACGATCAAGAACGCGTCAACTGCAGTGCGTGCCAGCGGACCTGCCGCGTCGGGCGCCGCGCTCACGGTAAAAGCCAGCTTGGTCTTGTCGGCCAAATCAGCGCTGGCGTTCGCTGCGCCCCCAAGGTCGCGGTGTTTCAAGTCGGGACCGAAGATCTCCAGGCTGGTAATGATGCACGGCTTACCCTGGGTGAAGTACGGGAAACACTCGCGCGTCACCGTCGCGCCAAAATCGGCTGCGCCGTTTGTAAATTGGGACCATTCGACCGGGAAATCGTGCCGCAGGCTGAACAGCAGCGCGAAATTTGCGCCGGGAATCGCCTCAAAGGTGTCTTTCAGCGATGCCGCCACCTTGGTCGGATCGACGCCCTGGCGCGCGGTGTAGCGCACGTGCAGCACCAAGTCGGAGATTGTGGACAGATCGAACGCCGGATATCCCTTGGGCAGCTCCACCTTCCAGGTGCTGACTGCGCCCGCGCCTTCGAACGGCAAGTAGCGCTCGTCGCGCAGATTGGTCTCGAACAAGCCGCTGTCGTTGCTACCGCCACTAGTGACAATCTGCTGCCCCCCGCCGGCGTAATCTGCGAAACGGCTGTCATCGGCGCCCTGACGCGCATATTCGCCATCGGCCATCAGGGTCGACTTACGGATGCTGCTGCTCACCAGCGTGAGCGTGCAATTGAGGCTGGTGTAAGGTCCGACGACCGAGGGAATCGACAGGGCAACGCTCTTGATACGGCGTAAATAGTGTCCCTGGGGGCAGTCGCGGTCGTACAGCCACTCCGGGATGGACATGATGCACGTGCCCTGTCCCTTCAACTTGAGCAGCGCGAGCGGGTCGAGCTGGCGTAGCGACACGTGGCGCGTCAATTCCAATTCGCGCTTGTTGTTTTCCTGGGCTGCCAGCTCCATGCGCTTGACGTCCAGATGCAGCGCTTCGCCGCACAACAGGCCCTTGCGTCCGGCATCCCAATAATTGAACCGGACGAAGGTCTGGGCGTCGAGTTCCGGACGCATCAGTTCGCGCTTCATCGCCAGCTCCGCCTTTCGCGCGGTATCAAAGGCAAACCGGTAGTACTCGTAGAACAGGCGCGACAATTCGCCTTGCATCCACAGATGCAAGCCCTTGTTGCTGAATTTCTCGTTCAAAAATTTCTCGATACCTTGGGCGTTTTCGATTTGCTGCTGCACGTTGAGGTACTCGCGATGCGCCGTCTGCTCGGCAATGAGCGAGCTCAGTATCTGTCGGCCGTTTTGCATCAGCTCATGCGCGGCAAGGTTATATTGATGGGTCTGGTCATCGGCCCGGCGCTCGAAACTCGAAGTCTTGACCGCATGGCTGCCCTGCCCTTCGTGATCGGCCGCGCTAAAGTTCTTGAGCGAAGAATAAAAGCGTCCCACCGAGGCCAGCGTGGAACCGCCAAACACGTTGGCGTGCCCACCAAGGCCCCAGAAATGAATGTCCAGTCCCATATCGGGTATCAGCGCCAGGACGCCGGTGATCATGTCGGAGGTCATGGCATCCTTGCGGTCGCCACGGGCGCTCGGGCCATGGATGTTGAGGTCGGCGTCTTCGTTCTTGTTCAGATAAAGCCGGCCGCCGCCCGCAGCGCCCGATTGCTGCGCCGGCGATGCCTCGGCGGCCAGCGCGAGCGGCGGCAAGGCTTGCGTCCTGATGGGCTTGTCGTACTGCGCCACCAGCGTCTGAAACGCCGTCGCAAAGTTTTCCTCCGTCAGTTCCTTGCGCTTGAGCACAATACTGTCCGGCGCATTGGCGTCGGCCGGAAGGCCCAGCTGGCGCTGAAAATAGCGCAGCTTGTCGATCAGCGATGCCCGCATTGTCAACAGCGAGGTGCTCGCTTCTTCGGACGCCTTCCACTGCAGGAAGCGCACGTCCTGCGACATTTTCTGGATCTGGATTTCATGCGCCTGGCGCATCAGCGACAGTTGTTCGGCATCGCCTTTTTCGAATGCGGCCAGCAGCGCGCCACCCAGGCTGCGCACTTCCGAACACAGTTCCAACGCCTTCTGGATCAGCAAGGCGCTGCGCGCGGGACCAGCCGGCTGGTTCAGGCCGCTGACGATGCTGCCGATGTCCATCCCGGCAGCGGCCGCAGCCACCAGCATGCCGGGATCGATGGGGGGGTCGAACAACGCCAGCGGCGTGACCACGCCCTGCAGGGTCATGCAATGGCGGATCTTGAACAGCCGGTCCTCAACCAGGTCCCAATATGCGAGCAACTTCTCATTTCGGGGAATACAGAAATACAGCGTGCGGCCGATGCCAAACAGGGGACCTGCGCCGGATGCGTTCGTCGGTGGCGCTGCGGTGGACGATGCGTTCAGCGGGAATTGCGACTCGAGTGTCACGAAGGTATTGCCCATGCGATCGAAGCCACCCGGCTGCGCTTTCAGGTCCGCAAACGTGTGCGGCTTGACAGTGCCGCGATCGGGCACCTGTTCAGGCCGCCGCCCCAGGATGTTGGCCGCCAGTACGTAGTGCATGAGCGCTTCATTGATGGTCTCGACCGTGTACGCCTGGAACAGGTGGTCGCCCCAGGCGAGCAGATTGTCGAGGTACTTCATCACCGTACTGTACTGGTAGGCCGAGTGGCGCGTGCGGGCCACCGCGTGCGGCATGAAGGGCTTGTCGAGCATCGCCTGGTAGCCATTGAGGATATCCTGTTGACGCTTGAGGTCGGCCGGATCGAGCCCGGCGGACGGTTTGCTCAGCAAGGTCAGCAGCTCGTCGATCTGCTTGGGATCGAGATCCTTCCGGAATCCAAGAAAGTTCCAGCATCGCTTTGACGGCGCCACCAATTTGTCGTTCGAGGTAGGGTCAAAAATGAAATGAAACCAGCGCTGCGCCTCGGCGAAGCGGCGCGTCTTGCTCAGATGGACGGCCACTGCCAGCGGCAAGTGGTAGAACAACTCCCAGTTATAGTTGGCGTACGGGCCGTGCTCTTCGGTATCGATGTCGAGCGGCGACGATACTATTTGTTGCAGATCGGTGGCGGCTGCTTGGTAGGTGGCATTGAAAAATGGCTTTTCCAGCGTCTGCTGCCAGTCGGCATTGAGCACATCCTCGAGCTTGCCCTTGTTTAGGCGCGCCACCAGTGCGCCCACGTAGGGATGGAAAAAATTATGAAACTGGTAGGTGAACTTGGTGTCGTTGTGCTGGCCAATGACACCGACGTTCTTCCATTTGCTCACCAAGAGGGCATCGTGATACCCGGCCTTCAGGTTCGACTCGGCGTTGGACATGGCTTGGCGCTCCTATCTGAATTGGCTGAAATTTACGGCGCCGGTGGGCCCAATGCTCACGCCGCCATAATCGACCAGTTGCGTCATGCCCAGTCCTTGCCTGATCTTGTCGCCCTTGACAATGAGGTGCTCGATCGGCGAAGGATCGATCACGCCCGGATTGCCCTGGATGGGCCCGCCGGTGCCCCAGTCCTTGGGTGGAAAGCCGATGGGCGGCTTCTCGACCACCAGCGGCGGAATCTCGAAGTCGCCGGGCTGGGGCGTAATGCCGATGCCGCCGTAGTCCTTGACCAACACCGTTTGCTCGGTGGTGGTGACGTAGAACGCATACTGGCGGTCGCCGTAAAAGAACGGCGCGTCCCAGCCGTTCTCAAGCGGGTGGCTGGGCTGGATAGCCAGCATGTCGGTGGCAGGCTTGAACAGCGTGCGCGCCAATTCGTGCGCCGGGATGTCCGGAATGGCGTGCCGGTATTTCAACGTCAACGAGCCGGCGCCCAGGTCGAACCAGCGATGGCGCCCATATTTGGGGCCACTGGCCGGGACGGCCCCGCCCTGCTGCGGCAGGCTGTGGGTGTTGTACAGCAGGAATGAACGGGTGTTCTTGCCGTACACCGTCACGCGCAGCTGTTCGTCCAGTTCGTCGGTGCCGATGCGCAGATTGGCCCGCCGAAATGCGCCCGATCCCTGCGGCGGGAACCAGCCCAGATCGACCGAATCGAGCGGATCGGACGTCATCGGCGCTTGCCACTGGCCGTTGTAAAACTCGCTCCAGTACAACACGGCCCGTATGTTGACCATGGCCTGGCTGTCGGCGGCCAGTTTGGCATTTTGCTTCAGTTGCGACATCTTGATGGACGCGAGATCGGGATCGGCGGCCGGCGTGCTGCCGGCCGCCGGCTGCAGCAGGGGCGTCTCTTGCAAGATCTTGACCCAGACCAGTATCAGCCGATGGTTCCACACAACCGGAACCAGGGGATTGTCCTCGATCTCCAGCTTGATCAGCTCCCACGGCGTCCAGTAGCCGTATTCGTAGCGCCGGTAGTGGTATTTGCGCTTGGCGCCGGCACCGCGCGCCACCGCATGCACGATATCGTCACCCGCTCCCGCCTCTTTTTGCTCGATAAACATGCCGCACGGCTCCAGTTTCGCGATATCGGCCAGCCCTGCCAGGTAGTTCAGCAACACCTTGCTGGCGGCATCATCGGTGATGTCGGCCTGCAGCAGCGCGCTCTCCATTTCCTTGTACAGCGGCGACTTGTCGTCGCGCAGTTCGGGTTCTAGCCAATTTTCGGGGAACAGGAATACCTTGCGGTTGGCCTCCCACACGCGATAGCGCTTCATCCACTGCCAGTGTTCGGCATTCAGTGCGGCGGGCGACACGCGCGGTTCGAGGTTCATCAGGCAACGCTCGACGAACAGCTGGATCGACGACAGCGCGTGCCGGATGCGCGAGGTCTGCATGCAGCACTCCATCTCTACATCGACCAGAAAGTATTCGAATAGCTTGTCCGCAGTGTCGATGTGGGCCGAGGCCGGATGCTCGCGCATCTGATGCAGGATGTAGGCAACCAGCGCGTCGCGCTGCATCACTCGCAAGCCATCGTTGACTGGCTTGATGACATCACGCCAGTCGGTCAGGTCGTAGCGGGCGCGCATGGCCGCTTGAAAATCGCGCAGCGCGCCGGCGCCCGGCTCGTTGGTGGTGGCTCCAATGAGCCTTTGGGCCGGCACGCCAAAGCGCTGCACCGTGCAGCAGGCGCAGTACACGCGGCGGAACGTGTCAAAGTGGCTGAGCGCGGCCACGCCAACGCCCAGATGCGCCAGTATCGCCACCAGCGAAGGCTGATCCCAGCGCGTGAGCGTAAACAGCAGGCTGTCGCTGCGCGCAGCCGCAGCGGTCGGGTCACGCAGCACCGCCAGCAGGCCGCTGTCGGCGTCTTGCAGCGCCACCTTGATGGTGGCGTAGTCGAGCAGCGCGGTAAATGGCTTGAGCAAGGCGGTGGCCTGTGCGGCGGACGGTGCACTACGCGTTGCCAGCGCGTTGAGCCAGCCGTCGACGCCGCCGATCTGGTAATCGGTATCGCTGGCCAGCCAGGTCAGCTCGGGCGCCGTCAGGCCCAGGCCAGACAGCAGCGCCGAAGCCTTCAGGAAACCGACGCAGGCGTCGGCAAACGTCGCCAGCGCCGCGTCGGCGTAGAGATAGCGCGCCGCGATCACCTCGCGCGCACGTTGCGGCGTTTCCCAGCTCAGACGCACGCGTTCCTTCACTTTTTCCACGGTCAGTGCGATGCTGTAGAGTTTGCCCGCGGTCAGTTCCAGCGCGAGCTGGTTGCGCCAGACGGTGCCGGTGCGAATGAGCGGCTGCGCAGTGCCGTCGACGGCAAGGGTCACCGTGGCGCCGGCATCGGCCTCGATAATCAGATTGTAAAAGCCGGCGTCGGGCGTCTCAAACGCCCCCTGCCAGCGCGCCGAAATCGCCGAGCCCGGCGCCGGATTGGCCGGCAGTGCATTGGCGCCGCCCGGCCCATGGTCGAGCACTGCGGCCGCTACGCTCAGGTCGACCGCCCCCGTGGCCGTGTCGCGGAAGTAGAATTGCGCCATCAGTCCGGCAGCGTCCACACCGACGATGTCGTCCAGCAGCGGCAGGTTGGCGTTGCCCTTCGCATGCAGCGCGCGCGGCGCCGACGCCGCATCCATCAGGGTCCGGGTGGCCGTCAGATCAAGCGCTGCCGTTGTGCTCAGCCGCTGCAGCGCCTGCTCCCGCTTGCGCAGTCGCGCCAGCCGGGGCTGGAAAGCCGCCAGCAGCGCCGTACGCTTTTGCTCCGGCGCCGCGTTCGAGGCGACGTAGGCGTCATAGAGCGGTTTGAGTTCCGCGAAACGCGCAAAGAACGAGCCGCTACGGTCGCTCCCCTGCGCCACCAGGCGCGCGATGGCATCCTGGAACTCGGCGCCGACCGCGGCCACCGCCTGCAGCGCCGCCCCGGCAGGCCTGCTCAGCACACCGGCATGCGCCAACCGATGGCTGAAACGCTCATACGACAGCTTAGGCGCCAGCGCCGTGAGCGCCGGCTCGAGTACCGGATGCGGATGCGTGTACGCGGTATCGTAGACGGCGCTGTCATCGAGCACGGCAAAGAAGGCGTCCGCCGCCTCCTGGCCGTACACCAGCGTCATGCGGGCGCGCAGCACGTCGCCGCCGGGGTCGGGAGCCGCGGCGAACTGGTCGTTGATGTCGGCGAATTGGCCTCGCAACGCGCGCGCCAATTCGGTCAGCTGGGCCGGATCGGGTGCCGACTTGCCGCCCAGGTCTTCGTTCCAGATCAGATACAGCGCCGCCGGGGACTTGAGCGAACACTCCCTGAGCGACTGCAGCAGCGCGATCAGCCGGCTCATAGCCGGCAGCGCCGGCGCTGCCGCGGCCATGTCCGGCAGCGCGAAGGGATCGATGCCGGTCAGCGCGCATATCACGAGCAGCTCGCGCACGCTCAGCTTGAGCTTGCGCGCCAGCCAGCCGCGCCGGAACAGCGCGCTGATATTGGCCAGCGTGAGGGCCGTGTTGGCATCGTAGCCCAGTGCCGTGCAGATGCGCTCGAATTCGTCGCCAGTGAGGTTGAAGGCGCCGCGCAGGGTTTCCACATGCGCTTGCAGCTTGGCCGCGCTATCGCTTAGGTAGGCGCCGTACCCGTTGTCTGCAAACGCCGGGTTCTGGTCGCGTACCGACGGGTTCACGAATAGCGTGCGGTACAGCGCACCCTCGCCCTCGGTGCCGATGTCGGACCAGCAGGCCAGCAGCGCGGCCAGATCGCGCTGCGGCGTCAGACCCAGCTGGTCGAGGGTACGCGCCACGATGCCAAGGCGCGGCAGCAGGCGCATGAAGCCGGCGTCGAGCGCGGCCACCGTACCGAGGTCGGCATCGACCAGTGGCGCCGCGTTGGCCCCGAACAGGGTGCAGATCGCAATGTCGGTCTGCTCCATTGTCCAGCCGAGCTTGCGCCACAGGCACACAAAGCGCAACAAACGCGTGAATGGCGCGCGGCCAAGCCGGGTGGAGTCATCGGCCGGGTTGGCCATGGGCTTGGCATAGCGCAGTTCGAGCTTGTCAAAATTGCCAACAGTGCTGGCATCGGTGGGATCGACCAAGGTGATGATGCCCATGATGCGCGCGTAATTGGCGGCATCTTCAACCCACGCCACGATGTCACCACCGTAGTTGGCCGCGTCGGGCGCGCCGGCGCCGGTGGGAAGCAGCAGAAGGAAGTCGGCGTGCGACAGCGTGCCTTCCTTGAGCGCCTTCAAGGCGCCAAAGTCGACACCCAGCTTCTGCAGCTTGGGGACCAGGGCGCTGTCGGGATTGATGAAGCGGGTCTTGAGCAAACCGATCAGCTCTTCATAGGAAATGCCGATACGGCGCGCCAGCGCCTTGGCGTTCGACAGCGCGACGATAATGTCGGCGTCCGGCTTGTCGGCCGGGTAACCGTAGATCTGCTGCAGCGTGAGCGTGCTGTCGGTCAGCAGCCGGTACTGCTGGCGGGACAGGCCCAGCTGCTCCATAAGGATGTCGCGCCAGCCGTAGGGTTGCCCTCCCCGCTCCAGATCGTCGCTCTTGCGCAGCGCTTCCATGACACCGGCCAGCGGCAAGCCAAGCTGCCTGTAATAGGCCCGCAAGGTTTCCAGCGACCGATCGAACGGCAGCGGCGGCGGGAACCAGGCGTCCCTGAGCAGGTCGTACGCAGCCTCGAGCACATACAGCGGACTGGCCATCAAATCCTCGGTCCCGGTGGCGGCCGTGTCATGGCCCGCATAGTCTTGCAGCGACAGGGGCTTGGCGCCATTGGCGATGTAGTACTCGAGTATCTCGTTGACCACATCGATGTAGGGCATGGGTGTATTCGTGTTCTCGCACGTGAGCGGCAGGTACTGGATGTCCGGGCGGCGCTGCAACAGCACATGCTGGGCGTTTTCCAGACCGCCAGCTGCCTTGTCGGTAAAGAGCAGAAGGTCGACCAGATAGGCTGCCGGCGACAGGATCGAGCGGCATGCCGGGCAGCGGCAAAAATCCATGGAGCCGAACAGGCTCTCCAGCGTGGCGTAGGCGATCACGTCGTCGGCATGCTCGGGCGCAGGCGTCGGATCGACCAGCAAGGTGGGCGTTTGCGGCGCGCCTGCGGCAAGGACGTCCAACAACGGCGCCGGCGCCGTTTTGCCGAGCACGATGGCGTTGCGCGCCGCCAAGTAGCTGACAGTGACGTTGAGCACAGCACCATGGACCTGCACCGCCTTAGCATGGATTTGGGTGGCCGCAGCCTCGCCACCAAGCGCCGCGCCGAACTCGGTTGCGAACGCTGCGCGGTCGAACTGGACGATGCGCCATGCCGAGTCCAGATCGGCGTCCAGCAGCGCGCTCATCTCGCTATCGCGCGCGCTGATCTGGTGCACCCGGTGCAAACGCCTGATGCCTTCCACCACGGCAGGCTCGAGGTCGAGCCGGCGCTGCGCGGCGTATTGTTCGACTGGCTGGGAGCCGAACGCGAAGTCCTGCTGGTGCTCGGTGAGGAACTTGCCCACCGCTTCGGCGGACGCGATGCGAAACGCCCCGCGCTGGACCAGTTGGCCCATGCATGCGGTCGGGTAGCTCAGGCGCAGCAGCGCGCTCAGGTAGTCGGCATAGTTCAGGCGCTGGGTTCGCCTGTCCAGCCCGGAAATCTTGTCCGGAATCTGCACCGTATCGTTGAGCAACGTGAGCCAGGAGGCCGGATCGTGAAAGCCGGCCTCAACCAGGTGGCGGGGATCGGTCAGCTGCTCGCCCACGGCCGCCGTGAGTGCTTGCATCAGCTGTGCGTTGTTGAGCGTCAAGAAGGCCATCTTGCCGGCAAACTGCAGCACCGCCGTCTTCTCCTCGCCGAAAGCGTGCGCGGCGCGCTTCCAGAACTGCTCCAGGTCACCTCGGTGCGCCAGGTACAATTGGGAAAAATTGCGCTGCTCCTCCTCGTGCAATCCCGCATTGGCGAGGATCTCGGAAAACGCGGATGTTCCGGGCAGCATGGGTTCGGCCAGCATCTTGCGCGCGCCAATTGCCTGGAACTGGCCAAGGATGTCGGGTATGGCCTTCTCGGCTGCGGCCGGCAGCAAGCCCTGGCCGATGGCGTCGCGCCAGATGGCGGTGAGGCGGGCGGCATCGGCCAGAAAGATCAGCTTGTCTTCGGCTGGCATGCCGGCGCGAAACAGCGCGTAGAAATACATGGCCGGAATCTTGCTCTCGGCGCTAAAGCGTTCGCCCAGCGCGGCCAGCGCGACCGCGCGGGCATCCCAACCCGTCTTGTTGGCCAGGAAGGTGATATCGGAGCGGCCCTCGCTTTCGCGCAGCGCCCCCAGCCCCTCACGGCAGTACTTGCCGGCGGCCGCGCTGAGCGCTTCGTACTCGCTCGGCAGGCTGGCGCGGGCGCGGGAATCGAGCTGGATGTCCAGCCGCGCGCCGCCCGGCGCGTCGTAGTACACGTCGGAAAAGCCGACGACGGTCTCGCCAAGCAGCGCCTGTACTTGCAGGTCGGGGGCGCTTTTGCCCGCGCGAACAAACGTATCTGTCGGGTATTCGATCGAGAAGTCGCCGTTCGCGTTGCTCTTGCCCTCGGCCATGACGACATCGGGACCGGCATTCTTGTCGACCACGCGCAGCGCCAGGGTACCGACGCTGGCCCGCGCCGCGTCGTACACGCGGCCCGACACGCTGAAGGTGGCAGTGTCAAGCGCGGCCGGCCTGAGCACATCGGCCAGCTTGCCGATCGTGCGCGATGTTGCCGCGTCGACGATGCCGGTCACGGGCAGTCCCTGCTGCTTCTGCAGCCTTGCAACGGCCGCCTCGGTGCCGGGGCCGAACGCGGCGCGCGCGATCTCCTCGCGCGGGATGGCGATGTTCAGTTGCCCAAGCTCGCTGTGCAGGAGCTTGACATCCTCCCCAGAGAGCGCCAATGTCAGGTCGCGGCCTTGCAGTTCCATTACCAGCTCCTTCGCGGTGCGGCGCCGGGAGGCGCCGGTGCCAGGTGGTTCGCTATTTGCCAGGTATGTCGTCAGCCAGCACCTGCCCGGATCCGAGGTCGATGTCGATACTGCGCAAACTGATTACACCGGTGGAGAGCGGCATGCGCATGGTCAGAAACCTCAGGTGCCCTTGTTCAAAGCGCGGCCGCTGCGCCGCCAGCTGGACCGAGAACGCCTGCTCGAGGTAGTCGAAACCCGGATGCGGTATCACGACCATGCCCTCGCCGATCAGATCGCGCACGATCAGCGCGGCAGTCTGCGCGCGCGCGTCGTTCAACAAAGCGCCGTCGAGCGCGCGCAACAGCGCGCAAAATTCGGCGACGGTCGGTATCGCTCGCACCCCGTCAGCAGTGGTGACCTCGACCCAGCGGCGGCGGCGCTCCTCGTCGGCGCTGGGGTCGTAGTGGTCGACCGCGACCCGTTCGGCGCGCAGCCGGATGGCAATATCGGGAAACAACAGCTCCTCGACAGTACTGACAATTGCTTTACTCATCGTGCCCCCTTGATTGCATCCCAAAACTGCTCGTAACTGAGGCGCAGCTCATACTGATCCATGATACCGACCAGCACGGCGCTCGCATTTTTGCCGATCAGCTCGGCCGCGGCGGAATTTTTCAGGTTGTTAATTTCCGCAAAAGCAGTGGCGGTCCTGAATGCACGCATTTCCGCCAAGGCGACCTGGGCGTCCGTTGCGCCGCCAGGCAGCGGAATGATGCCGGCCGCTATGTCGAGCTCGTGCTGACCTTCGTGGGCAATGGTCGCCAAAATGTCATCCATGTTCATCGACGAGTTGACCGTCATCTTGCCGCCGCCCTCAGAGGCGCCCCCCTTAGCCATGTTCGGATCGAATTGCAAGTCCAGCTTGCCGGACTTGATCTGCTTTGAGATCTCGGCCGTGGCATCGGTGTGTTCGGCGGCGTGGAAGCGGTCCAGGATTTGCTTCGACTCGTGCGATTCTCCCGACGACGCGGCGCGCGACGAATTGTAGGAGGCGCGCGCCGCGCCGGCAAACTCGGTGGCCGCGGCGGCGCCCTTGGAACCGGCGCCAAACAAGCCCTGAGCCGCCTTCAATCCCACATTCTGCGCTCCCTGCTCGAGCGCGCGCAACGCGCTGCCCGCGCCGCGGCCAGCGGCCTGCGCCACGTTGGCTGCCTGGCGCACCCCCGGCACCCGCGCCACCGCCTTGGCGCCGCCGGCCAGCGCGCGCCCGGCAGCCACCCCGGCCCGGCCCACGCCCGAATTGCCCACGGCGCTGGAAACCCGCGCCGCCTGCGCTGCGCCCCTGGCGGTGGAGGCGTAGGCGCCGAGTCCGCCCGTGACGGCCCCGAGTGCCGCACCGACGGCCGCCGCCTTGACGATCTTGCTGCCACTAACTTGTTCCCCGCTGGCCACCTGGCGCGTCAACTCGCCGGCCGCGCCGCCGGCCGCGCCGGCTACCGCGCCCACCACCACGCCGGTGGCCACGGTTGCCGCCGCGCCACTGAGCCCGACGCTGGCGACGGCGCCCGCGATGATCGGCCCGGCCACGCCCGCGGTGGCCACCGTGACGATCGTTCCCACCACCACCACCGCCGCCACGATGGCCACCTCGCGCCATCCCCACATGCCGGTGGGATCGCTGAACGCCACCGGGTTGCAATGAACGTAGAGGTAGACATTCGGTCCGTCATCGAGCCCGGCCGGGTCGCAGCTGATCCAGCGCCCCAGCCAGGGTGCGCAATAGCGCGCGCCGTGGTAATCAAGGTCATTTTCCTCGTCGCGCTCCTTGCCCGTGTAGCGGTAGCGCTTCGCCAGCTCGGTCTGGCTTCGCACTGCCTGGTAGGCGGTGGCGCCGTACGGGAAATACTCCTCGTACGAAATGACCCGGGCGTCATCGCTCAGTTCGAGCACAGCCGAGCCAAGGTGATTGCTGTACTGGTAACGGATCAGCTGGACAGGCGCCGGGTCCATGCCTTCGCAGCGGCTCTCGATCATGGCGATGCGACGATGGTCGATCATCACGTGCAAGGTTTCGCGCACCAGCGTGGCCTGGGTACCGGCGCCGTCAAATTCGCGGTAGATCTCGATCGGTCCCAGGTAGATCCGTTCATGCCTGCGCCTGGGCGCGTCACCCTCAGCGGCCTGGCGCACGGTAAGCTTGCGCACGCGCTGGCGCTGGCCATCGTAGGCATAGTGCGTGGTCTCCGGCAAGCCGGCGTTGACCACTTGGCGCGTGCTCGACGTCAGCTGGTCATGCGCGTCGAGCACCAGCGACGGCAAATGTGGCATGCGCGTCATATTGCCGTGCTCGTCGTACTGGTAGCGCGCCGAAAATGGCCCAAGCGGGTTGTCGCCCGGCATGCTGGTGGCCGACAAGCGGTTCGACATCTCGGACGGCGTGATGGCACTGGGCTCGCTGTAGGAATACGCGCGCGTCCACCCGCCGCTGGCACACTGGTGCATCATTTGCAGGAAATTGCCGACAGCATCGTAGGCATAGCGCTCGGTGTAGTTAGCCATGGCCTTGCCGTCGGTCGGGCTGAGCAGGTGCATGCCGGGCGCGGAATTCATGCGCGGCCCGTCGTCGTTGCCTGGCTGGACCGGCGCGCGCGCCGCGCCGCCGTTCTGGCCCAGGTGTTCACGCCCACTGGCGGCGCTGAGCCGGTACAGCGCATCATAGGTGTAGTCGGCGCTCGGTTCGACGCGCTCGTTGAGGAAGAACACCACGTTCTGGATATCGGCGTCGTCGCGCAGCCGCGTGATGTTGCCCTTCGGGTCATAGGTGTACGACAGCGCCTGCACGGTGCGTGCATGTGGGTCCGGATCGGGGCGCGTGGTCGTGAGCGTCATCAGGCGCGCAGTGAGCGCATCGTAGGTGCAGTCGGTGCGCGTTCCGTTGCCCAGTTCGAGGGCGACGCGCTGGCCATGGGCGTTGTAGTCGATACCGGCAATGGCATGCAAGTCGGCCGTGGCGGGGGCAAGCAAACCGGCCGGGGCGCCGTTGCGGCGCACCCAGACATCGACCGCTTCGAGCAGGTTCGCTTCGTTATAGCGCGGCTGCAAGACGCTTGGCTTGCCGCCGGGCTGATGCGGCGCGACCGTTTGTATCGGACGGTTGAGCGCGTCAAATCGGCCCAGCGAAACGAAGCGGTCGTTCGCATCGAGCATCGGCGCACCTGCCGCATCGATGGGCGCCAAGTCAAGCGCGGCGCCAAGCGGCACGGCGGCAACGGCCGACCAGTCGGGCGCGAGGCTGAAGTTGGCTGCCGGACTGGATGGCGGCGTGAAGCGCGTCAGTTGACGCGCCGTCTGCAGAACGTTTTCCTTGAAGTCGTAGCGCTCCTGACTGGCAACGCCGGCCCCGTCATAGTGGCGAAACAACCTGCCCTTCAGATTTAGGGCGGGGTCGGGGTGGCGCTCACCGTAGACCAGGTATTCGGCGAGGATCTCGCTGAAATTGGCGCGCCCCACGTAGCGGTGCGTGGGCCGCTGCAGTCGGTCATACAGCGTCCTGAAGACAAAGCCACGGCCATCCCAGTGCCGTATCGTATTTCCGGCAACATTGTCGAGTGTGCGCCGTTCACCGTCATCCATGCCCTTCCGATACAGCGCGGCGCCATGCATTGCATAGCCGGCAACGAAGGCGAATCCCGCGCCTGCCCCCGGTTCGCGCAAACACATTTCCATGACGTGCCGGCCCAGCGCATCGAAGATGGCCAGCGGCTTGCTTTCGGTATCGAAGGCGGTGCGGGTGGCGAAGCGCTGCGGTACATTGGCAACCACGCCATTGTCCGCCACGCTCAGGCATTTGCGCCCGAGCGTGTCCAGATAAGCCAGCGCAGGTGTGGCCGCATGCGCTTCTACCTTGGCAGCGGCATCCTGATTGGCGGCGCGCTCCTGGGCGCTAGCGCCGAACTGGCCGCCGATGCGGGCGTCATGCCAGGAAACGTAGGCCGCCGGTGCCGGGCCGAAACAGCGCCGCATGAAGTCGCCCAGATCCGGATCGGTGCGCGGGTCGCCCTGCATGGCGGTGTCATTTCCGTCCCAGTTCGCTTCGCTCCACGCATCGAACACAGTTTTTTCGTAGGTGTTGTCCGGATGCAGCGCGCCCGTCACGCGCCCCAGCGGATCGTAAAACACTACCGAGCTGAACCCCACCTCGCGCTTGAATTCGAACGCGTGCGTGGCGCTGAAAAAAGGCTCGAAGTTGCGAACCGCCTTGCCCTTATTGTTATAGACCACCCAGCCGCTGCCGGTCCAGCGTGGTGCCACATTGCCGGGCGCCCCTGGCAGCGGGCCCGCTTCGCCTTGCGCCTTGTGCTGCGCCTCGTTACCGAAGCCGTCCCAGTAGACGAAGACATGCTTGAACTTGCTCTGCTGGCCGCCGGCCAGATCGGCGCCATGGGTTTCCCGCGCCAGGCTGTAGAGCATGGGTGCGTCAGGCAGTGCCTGCGTTCGGCTGCGATAGTAGGCAAACAGGTCGTAGACGAAGCGCCCGCCGGCCGCGCCCAGCGTCGCGCCGGGGCTGGCCAGCGGATCGGCGCGAATTGCGGCGATCTGCGCGAACGTCAGGTCGGCCTCGAATCCGGCCAAGGTGTCGCCCTCGCCCTGCTTTCCGTGCACGGCCACGCCCACCACCTGCCCCAGCCGGTCGAAAACGACCTCGTTGGCATTGCCGTTTGGATCGCGCACGCGAAACTGCTGCAGCACGCGGTAATCGGCGTCGGCGCGGGTGACGTTGCCAACGGCGTCGGTGGACTGGCGCGGCAGGATGCCGTAATCGTCGTAGTCGACCCGGTCGGCCGCGCCGAACGGATTGACGGCGCGCCGGCCCGCGTAAAAATGCGCGCGCGCCTGTGCCAGTTCCGTTGCCGCATCGTCGAGTTCACCAGCCGAAAAGTACACCCGGCCTGAGGGCGCCCACCAATTGTTCTGCCCCGCCAGCCGCAGGTAGCCACCCTCGAGCAAGGTGGCGTCGTCAACCCGGGAGCCGAAGATGCGCGTCAGCAGCGTGGGCGTGAAAGCCAGCCGGTAGGTTTCGCCCGGCAGGCCCATGGACTCGGCCGTGCCGAGCGGCAGCAGCGTCGTCAAGTCGTCGCTGCGATAGCGGGTCTGGGTTTGCTCGACGATGCGGCGCGCGAAAGCGAGCGGCATGCCCACGCCCTCGATGTCCGCCGTCGACACGTTCTCGTAGGCGATGTCGTGCGCGCCGCTCCAGAGCGCCTGGTAGCGCTGGTCGATTTCGTCAAAGCGAAACAGGCTGGCGCCCGGACCGAAACCGGTCAGCTCGGCCGCCAGGGTGGCGCAAGGCAGCGGCCCGTGATAGGTGTCGCATGCCTGGGCGCCGTCAAGCCGCTGCCCCGGCACGGTATAGGCGTGCTCGGTGGCCCCCACGTGCAGTCGGCCCTGGCAGTGCGCCAGCATGTCGCGAAAGACAGCCGCCAGGTGCGGTTCTGGCTGCGCAAAGCCCGCCTGGCGCGGGTAAGCCACGGTCACGGCACGCCGCGCATTGCCGAATTCGTCGACCTCGAGCGTGAAGTCGTGGCTAATACGCGGGTCGTCTTCGCGCCGCTCGTGATGCACGGTCAGTGTTTCGCGCCCACTGGCCGCGAGCACCGCGTGCCGGTTGGGGCCGAAGCCCTGGAGCCGGCGCACGGTATAGTTGGATTCGGTGACTGTATAGGGCGTGTCCGCGCGCGGCGAGTGGTCCTCGGCGTAGACTTCGACGCGCAGCGGCATCGACTTGAGGGCACGCCAGGCTTCGCGCGTTTCCTCGGCGTTCAGGCCGGCGTCGATGACGCTGTCGGGCAAGGCGAAGGCGGCGCGCCTGGCCAGCGCTGCCGAATCGTTGCCGCGCATTGAAGGCGCCACCCAGTAGTCGCTGGCGTACTGTTGCGAGACCTTGGCCGCCAGGCCAAAGGCGCCCGTATGGAACCAGGTCTTGGTCAGCACTGGCGGAATGAACGATCCCTCGTCCTCGTTCGCCGTGTGCGCGTCGGGAAACAGGGTGTCGTCGCGGTGCTCCTCGGTATCGCGCTGCTCGACCATGCCGAAGCCGCGGAACTCGCGCTCGTCGCCGTCGAAATAACCGTGGTGGTAGGCATAGCGCGTGATAAAGCGGCTACGTCCGATCCAGTCATAGGTTTCCGAGCGTTCGACGCAGTGCACCGGGAACGGCAGGCGGGACACCCACGGCCGCCCGGCGAACAGGTCCTCCAGATAGAACTTGGTGGACGGTGCGTAAGCGATCCGCGTTTCCGAGCCCATGTTATTGCGCACGCCGATGAGCAGGTGCGGCTTTGTCGAGCCCATCAGGTCGACGTAGCGCATCGGGCTGGCGGCTGCCGACGGCAATGGTGACGACCATACCAGACAGGCCGTGCCGTTCCCGAGCAGGTCGATGGCTTGCACCGAACTCAACGCATCGGCGCCGGGAAACACCGCGATGCGCAGCGCTGGCGCCCACGAATTGCCGCAGCGATTGAAGCAGACGTGCACGCCATGCTCGCCAACGTAGAGCATGTCGGTGGTGCCCGAACCGTCGATGTCGGCCAAGCGCACGCGGCGTGGATCGAACCGCTCGTCGTCGCCAAAGCGCGGCGCGCCATCCATCGTCACCTTGGCGCCGAAGCGCCCGTAACCCAGGCTTGGCCAGTAGCAGACCTCACCATTGCGCACGCGCACCAGGCCGCGCAGGCCATCGCCGGCCATGTCCGCCAGCGACACGGTCTGCGTGCCGTCGGCGAACAGCAGGTGCGGGCCAAGGTTCTCGTCCGTGCTTTGCAGCACGCGCTCGGCCGGCGCATAGCCCTGCGCGCCGAGGCTGCGGTAGAACGTGAGCACATCGTCTTCGGTGATCAGCACGTCGGACAGGCCATCGCCCGTCAGATCGACAAATTGCAGGTTCGGGTTCTGCCAGTCGATCATCGGCAGCTGAGCGAACGTCTTCAGCGGCGACCAGTGGCCGTCATCAGCGCGCTCGAAGTAGCCCGGGACAGGACCGTCCAGCACTACCACGTCCGGGCGCCCGTCGCCCGTCACGTCCATCATTTGCGCGCCGCGACCGAGCTCGACGCCGGGTGTCTCGGACACCGCTTCAAGCGCGCCGAAGCGTGCCCGCGTCATCCTGCCTGCGGGCGTTTCATGCACATTCAGGGGACTCAGGTTGCGCTTGTAGCTCCACTGCCCCGCGTTGACCGACAGGATGCCCGAGAGCCCGGCGCCATCAAGGTCGGCCCAGCGAAAGCGTTCGCCATCGACGCCTTCGGGGAGGTTCTCCCGGCTCTCGTCGTCGGTTAGCGCCAACACCGCGTCATGAACGACGCTCTGGCTGTAACGCCATTCCAGTGGCGGCAGCTCGCTCTTGTCATAGCCATGCGCAGCGCGCTTGTAGCCGGCCTGCGTCATCGACTGCAGGAAGGTATAGATGGCGGCGTCTGGATCGTTTGGCTCAACCTCGTCCGAATAGATAAAGTCGCTGCTGCGCACCAGGCAGTCGGCGCCCGCGCTGGCTTCAGCCGGAAAGTTGTGGAACAGCAGCACGCGTTCGCAGCGGCGGTAGGTGCGCACTTCGAAGCCGGCGCGATAGCTCGAGAACGGATCCGGCCGCAAATTCCAGGCGTTGTCGGGCGCCACTGCGGGCTGCAGTTCGGAATGGTCGCCGTAATCGAACACGAGCTTGAAGTGCCAGTCGGTCGGCAAGGCGGGGGCGGGACCGTCTGCCGCCCAGCTCGGGTAGAACGGCGCGAAATTGCCAAAAAAAATGGATTTCGGATAGCGCTGGCCGCGCCGCACCGCCTTGCCGCGGTTGGCTTCGTGCGCCCGGTTCAGTTCAAGTCCGGCTTCATCCTCGGACACGTATCCGTAGCAGATGACATTGCCTTTGTTGTCGTAGCTTGAATGGATCAGGTAGGTGAAGACGTGGCTGGGGTTGCCAGGATCGGCGATGCGGCTGCTGTCATCGTAACCGAACAGGGTCACCACGTTGTCGCGCGTGATGGTGCGCCAGTGACTGACGCCGGTTTTCGTGTCGGTCCAGCGTTCTATGCGTGCAAACAGTCCCTCTATGCGCGGGCGGTACAGGCGCACGGTGTAGGAACGTTCATGCACCGTGCGCAACGGCAGCACCACGCGTTGACCGCTCGCATCAAGTACCGGCACCAGGTCTTCGGCGCCGGCGAGCAGGAAGACATCGGATTCTTCATCGTCCAGATAGCGTGGCAGGCCCTTGTCGGTCTTGCGCGTGACCGACGGCAGCGACAGACCCCAGCCAAGCCCGAACACGCCATTGCCGGAACCCGAGTTGTAAGAAAGGGAAAGTTGCGGGCCAAAGCCAGCGCGACCGGGCGTGGACACCAGCGGCACGCTCATCGCACCGGTGCCTGAAACCGCATTGACCGAAAATTTTTCACCGATGCCGCGGATTGCGCCGCCACCCTTGGGTAAAGACAGCGAAGGCAACGCTGGGTTACGCTGGTCGCCGCCTGTCGAACCAGCAGGTTGTGCAGTCATCCGGTAGCCCCTGTTCATTGCGATCAATGCGGCAAGAAAGTATGCTCCCGGAGCAATCGCGACACGCACTCCAAATGTCACAGCGATGAAAATAAGACACGGGAATGGCTCGAGCTTGATTTAGCGCAAAAAGATGCTGGATCAAGCCATTCTCCGCTTGCCCATACTCAAAGACTGTGCAGCTACGCGCGTGTTGGGAGGCGCCCGCGGGCTTGGCGCCATGTTGATGCGGCCATGGCGGATCAATCGGCGCCTTTCCGTGCTCCGGACACCGGGTCACGAATGGACCGGCGAAAAAGAAAACAGGCAGCCCTGGCACGTACATCGGAAGGACCGAGCGCCGCTTTAACTTGCCGCCATCGTCAAATTCGGTCCGCCTACCGTATCGATTTTGAGGCTCGCCGTGGCGATCCAGGAGCCCAATTTTTCCGGCAAGGTCCGGGGACGTCCGATGCAGTTTTCCGTACTTTTTCCGTACTTTGGCCTAGAATATAAAAAAGGCCTGCAACGCAAGTTGCAAGCCTTTGATTTCAAACGAATTTTGGTGGGAAGTGCAAGTTTCGAACTTGCGACCCCTGCAGTGTGAATGCCTGTAAATCGGCTGACCCTGGACACTGCCGGACCATCTCCTCATAGGAGAATGCTTGATTTTTGTCCGACGACGTCCGACGGAATCCGGTATATTTTTTCATACTTTTTTCATACTCTCCTCGCTCCCTGCAGTCTTCAATACAAGAAGGCAGGGCTGACCATTTAATCCTTGGGAGGAAACATGGAGATCAGAATTGATACCGTCACGTCACGCGCAAAAATTAAACCTCGCCGCGATCCATATTGGCAAAGAGTAAGCAAGGGCTTGTTCGTCGGCTTCCGAAAAATGTCGGCGGAAAGCGTGGGCACCTGGTTCGCCCGCTACCGCTGGAATGACGACAAGCAGGTACGGAGCACCTTGGGAACACTTGAAAAATTTCCAGCGTCCGAACGCTTCGACAAGGCGACAAGTGAGGCAAAGGCGTGGTTGGCTAAAATCAATTCCGCTGAGTCGGTCGACGGCTGTACTGTGTTGCAGGCTTGTGAAGCCTACAGCAATAAAATCCGGGCACTAAAAGGTGACAAGGCCGCGGACGACCTGGCCGCACGCTACCGTCGCTGGATCAGTGGCGACCCGGTCTGTCGTATAGAGATCAGCAAACTTAGCCGGGATGATGTGAGCGCGTTACGTAACCGCATGGTCGCAGCGCCCGTCCACGTTGGAAAGTCGGGCAAGACGAAGCCCCGATCCAAGGATACGGTCAACCGCGATATGGCTGCCGTGCGCGCCGCGCTGAACATGGCATTCGACGACGGCAAATCGGCCAGCAACACTGCCTGGCGCAAGCCGCTTGCTGCCTTCAAAAACGTCAGCCAGCGCCGAGACGTGTACCTGGACCGCGAACAGCGGCGGCGACTGATCGCGTGCTCTCGGCCCGATCTCGAGCGCTTTATCCGTGGACTGTCGATGCTGCCGCTACGACCGGGCGCGCTCGCCGCACTGACAGTGGCGGATTTCGACCCGCGGGTCGGCGTCCTCAAAATAGGCCAGGATAAAAGCGGCAAGGACCGCAAACTCAAGATGCCGCCGACCATTGCTGACTTTCTGAACAATGCGGCGCTTGGGCGGCCCGCGACGGCGCCACTGTTTGTTCGTGACGATGGCCTGGCATGGAACAAGGATTTGTGGAAAAAACCGATCAAGGAAGCTACCGCTGCTGCGGGACTGCCCTCCAGCACTATCGCGTATGCTTTGCGCCATTCAGCAATCACTGATCTCGTACACGAAGGCCTCGATCTGCTGAGCGTGGCGCAAATTAGTGGCACTTCGGTAGCGATGATCGAAAGGCACTATGGGCATCTTCGTGGCAGCGTGGCAGCAGATGCGCTGTCGAAGTTGGCACTTTAAGTCCCATTGGAGGCGACGGTTCCTGTAGAACCTTCCTATGTAAAATTGCAGAAATCGGGTTTATTTATCAGATATTTATGTTTGCTTCGACCGCTCAGAATGCGAAACACTCGGATTTTTCGCCGAACAAATCTAGCGGCTTGGACTTGTCTACATAGCATCAAGTAAAGTTCGAATCCGAGGGTGTCTGTAGAACCTCCCTATGAAAAACAGCAGAAAATTGGTTCTATCTACCTTTCTATCTACCTTTGTGATCTCCCCCCATACCGTTCTTTCTAAAAATAATCCTATTCAGTTCGTAAAAATTTATAATATTGATATACAAATAAAGCATCACCCCGCCGCCAAAAAATGGCTATCGAACATCTATCCTTGGCTGCGACTACACTTAGGCAGCTAAGCAACGGAGTACAACTTTGAAAAAAAGAATAAATGTCGTAGGTGCGGTTCTCACTCGAGGCCATATGATTCTTGCAGCACAACGCAGCGCGACGATGTCACTGCCCGGAATGTGGGAATTTCCAGGAGGGAAAATCGAGCCCGGCGAGTCACCGAAACAGGCGCTACTCCGAGAACTTGACGAAGAGTTACACTGCTCGGCTGAAATCGGCGCGCACATCCGAACCACAGAGTACGAGTATGAATTCGGCATTGTTATTCTGAACACATACTACTGTTCGCTTACGGGAGATGAGCCCCGACTGACCGAACACGCGGAGATTCGGTGGATCCACGTGGCTCAACTCGACCAGCTCGACTGGGCTCCCGCCGACATACCGGCCGTCGAGCAAGTAA
Source organism: Massilia sp. PWRC2 (assembly GCF_049896725.1). Lineage (NCBI taxonomy): Bacteria > Pseudomonadati > Pseudomonadota > Betaproteobacteria > Burkholderiales > Oxalobacteraceae > Massilia > Massilia sp. PWRC2. The sequence goes on along the minus strand of NZ_JAFCUW010000004.1, from coordinate 3,101 downwards.
TAAGAGATTTTCAGGTTTGAGTTCGATTATTCGGCAACTGACGCAAGACAACACCTTTGGTTTTCTCGACTCGCAGGTCAAAGCAAACCAGGTGTTTCATCCCATGCTCGTCTCAAACTGCGACGGCAACACCATGCTTCGAGCGATTCGTGACGAACTCAAACGCTCGAATCACTTCATTTTCTCTGTCGCATTTATTACGCCGAGCGCGATAGCGATGCTCAAGCAAGCGATCCTCGACTATCGAGGATCCGGCAAAATCATTACCTCGACCTACCTGGGGTTCAACTCTCCAGCAGCATTCCGCGAACTCCTGAACCTTGAAAACATTTGCGTCTATGTGCATCCCGACTCTGCTGCCGGGTTCCACGCCAAAGGTTACATCTTCGAGCAGGAATCAAGCACTACCGCGATTGTTGGCAGTTCGAACCTGACGGAGCGTGCGCTGCTCCTGAATCATGAGTGGAATCTTCGTTTCTCGGCACTACCCGACGGCGACATCGTGCAACAGCTCAATAGGGCTGCGATGGCGCACATCGATGCTTCTGTTGCCCTCACCAGTGAGTGGATCGATAAATATGAGCTAACTTGGTCAGCCCAAGTCCGTCAGTCATCCTCTGAATCCGTCCGAGGCGAGGAGTCACCCCAGTCGGTTTCTACCGAAGTCATCTTTCCAAATGCCATGCAAATTGAAGCCCTCGCCGAAATTGCGGCTTTGCGCGAATCGGGAGAGACCAGAGGTGTCGTGATCTCCGCAACCGGGACTGGAAAAACCATTCTCTCTGCGCTCGACGTGCGAGCCTATGCACCTAAGCGGATGTTGTTTATCGTTCACCGCGAGCAAATACTCGACCGCGCGATTTTCGAGTTCAAGCGTGTATTAGGAGCCAACGACAGCGACTTTGGAAAATTTGTTGGAGGCAAACAGGAGATTGAACGCCGCTATGTGTTTGCCTCCATTCAGTCGCTCTCACGGCCAGGGGTCCTCGAGGCGCTCGCGCCCGATTCATTCGAATATATTTTGATCGACGAAGTTCACCGAGCTGGAGCGGCAAGCTACAGAAAAGTGATCGAGCATTTCAAGCCGGCATTCTTGCTCGGCATGACAGCGACGCCGGAACGCTCGGACGACTTCAATGTATTTGAACTGTTTGGCTTCAACGTTCCATATGAAATTCGCTTGCAGAAGGCGCTTGAAGCCGACATGCTTGCACCGTTTCACTACTACGGCGTCACCGACTTTGAGATGGAGAACGGTGAAGTCATTGATCAACTGACCGACCTTCGCAGACTTGTCGCTGCTGAGCGCGTTGATCACCTCATTAGGACTATCGAGAAGTATGGCCATGCAGGTGTGCCAGTTCGGGGGCTCATCTTCTGCAGTAAGAACGCTGAGGCAGCAAGTCTTTCAGATCGTCTAAACCTTCGTGAAATTCATGGCAAACCACTCCGAACACTTGCGTTGAGCGGGAGCAACTCGGTCGACGAACGCGAGATGGCGGTGCAGATGCTGGAGCGCGGCGAGCTTGACTACATAGCTACCGTCGATATTTTTAATGAAGGGATCGACATCCCGTCTTTAAACCAAGTTGTCATGCTTCGCCAAACGCTGTCCAGCATTGTGTTCACGCAGCAGCTCGGGCGAGGATTACGAAAGGCCAAGGGCAAAGATCATCTCGTCGTGATCGACTTCATCGGCAATTACGACAACAACTACCTGATTCCCATCGCGTTGTTTGGTGATAGCAGTCTCAGCAAAGATTCGATTCGCAAGAAGATAATCGATGCTCAGGAAGCCGGTGCTATTGCTGGGCTGTCCAGCATCAATTTTGACGCGATATCGAAGGAGAGGATCTACGCTTCCCTTGCAACAGTAACTCTTGACAGCATGACGAACCTCAAGAAGTCCTTCGTCGAACTGCAAAACCGACTAGGTCGAGCACCGCTACTGCTCGACTTCGCCCGCTTCGATCTCGTCGATCCCAACGTGATAGCGACAAAGCAGAAGAACTACTGGAGATTCTTGAACAAGGTTGGTGCGAGTAACGTGCTTGCGGGCGCCTACGAAGACGCAGTCTTGATGCTACTCTCTGAAGAGCTACTAAACGGCAAGCGGCCTCACGAGATGCTCCTCCTCGAGGAACTTTTATCGAATGCTGGTGAACTGCCTATAGAGGGCTTCCGCGCTCTCCTTGAGAAGAATGGTCTGACGGCCGACGCCACGACTCTCAGTTCTGTGCTTGCCGTGCTAAGCCTAGAATTCTTCACCGACGCAGAAGCCACCAAGTACGGCTCCGCACCGATTGTCACTGTTCACGATGGTAGCTACAACCTCAGCAAGCAGCTTCTGGCTGCGTGGAAAGAAGACGTGACCTTCAAGGGTCACGTGCGGGATGTGCTTGAGACAGGACTATATCTCGCTCGACACCGTCACAACTGGGGCAGCGAGCTTCAGGTAGGTCAACGCTATTCGCGAAAAGATGTATGCCGTCTGCTCAATTGGAAGTCGAATCAACAAAGCACAATTTACGGCTACAAGGTTGATTTCTTGTCGAACAGCTGCCCCATCTTCATCACCTACCATAAGGGATCTGATGTCTCTGAGAGCACCAAATACGAAGACGAGTTCCTTAACCCATCGACAGTGATTTGGTTCACGCGCAGCAGGCGCACGCTTGAGAGCGGCGAGGTAAAAGCGATCGTTGAGAATCAACTACCGCTCTATGTCTTCGCAAAGAAGGATGATGCAGAAGGGACCGATTTTTACTACCTTGGCAAGGCCACGTCTCAAGATGCCCACCAGACAAAGATGGCCGGAGACAGTGGAACCGAGCTTGATGTAGTCTCCATGACGCTGCGGCTAGCGATTCCGATTGAAACCAGTCTCTACGAGTACTTTGCTGCTCGAACGGAGGGAGGCGGTTTGTCTGATCGAATCGCCAGCCCAGCAATACGATAGTGGAGCACTCCGACCAGAGTAGCTGTCAAGTCCCGCCTGGTCATAAACGCGTTTAACGAATAACTCTGGTTTTTTCTGCTGCCATTCCTTCAGCGCTTGAATTGGCGTTTTGGAGCCGATAGCGCGCTGCGGAATGTGGTGG